>JAIBCN010000002.1 GCA_019694155.1 Vicinamibacteria bacterium
TCGAAATCGAAGTCCTGCGTCTTCAGAAGAGCTTCTTCTGCGGTCGATCGGTCTCGGGCCGGTCCAGGCCGAAGTGCTTGTACGCGCGGGGCGTCGCGACCCGGCCCCGGGGAGTGCGGTCGAGGAAGCCGATCTGGAGGAGGTAGGGTTCGTAGATGTCTTCGATCGCCTCGGAGTCCTCTCCGATCGAGGCCGCGAGCGTGCCCAGGCCCACGGGGCCGCCGCTGAATTTCTCGATGATGGTGAGGAGGAGCTTGCGGTCGATCTCGTCGAAGCCGAAGTCGTCAACGGCGAGGAGCTTCAGCGCGTCATCCGCGACGGCGGCCGTGATGTGCCCCTTCGCCCGGACTTGCGCGAAGTCACGAACCCGCCGAAGGAGCCGGTTGGCGATGCGCGGCGTGCCGCGGCTCCGCCGCGCGATCTGCTGCGCACCACCTTCATCGAGGGGGACGCCCAGGAGTTTCGCGGACCGGGTGACGATGATCTGGAGATCCTCGGCGCCATACAGGTCGAGCCTCATCACGATTCCGAAACGGCTTCGGAGGGGCGCGGTGAGGAGGCCCGCGCGGGTGGTGGCGGAGATGAGGGTGAAGGGCTTCAGGGGAACGCGCATGGAGCGGGCGCCGGGGCCGGTGCCGATCATCAGGTCAAGGCTGAAGTCCTCGAGGGCCGGGTAGAGGATCTCCTCAACTTTGGAATCGAGGCGGTGGATTTCGTCGATGAAGAGGATTTCGCGGTCGTCGAGCGCGGTGAGAAGGGCGGCGAGGTCGCCCGCCCTCTCCACCACCGGGCCCGAGGTGGTCTTGATGGCGACGCCAAGCTCGTTCGCGATGACATGTGCCAGCGACGTCTTCCCGACTCCGGGGGGACCGAAGAGGAGGATGTGATCGAGGGCTTCGCCGCGGTTCTTCGCGGCTTCTATCGACACGCCGAGGTTCTCGACGACGTTGCGCTGGCCGATGTAGTCGACGAGGCGCAGCGGCCGCAGGGAAACGTCAAAGCGGACGTCGTCATCGAGGCGCGCGCGGGAGATGAGCCGGGGATCCTCGTTGGCCATGGGACGTTCAGCGACGAGAGATTACGCGGAGGGCTTCCCGGAGCAGGTCCCCGAGGGAGGCCTCCGGATGAAGTCGAAGCACCTCGGTCGCGGCTCGGTCGGCCTCGGCGGACGAGTAGCCGAGGTTCGCGAGGGCGGAGAGCAGGTCGTTGCGCTTCGGCGAGGGGGCTTGCGGCTCGACAGCCCCGCCGTGGGGCCCCTGAATCTTGTCCTTGAGCTCGAGGATCAGCCGCTCTGCGGTCTTCTTGCCGACTCCCGGGACCCGGGTTAGGCGGGCGACATCGTTGCCTCGAATGGCTTGGACGAGGTCCTCGACCTCAATGCCGGACAGAACTCCGAGGGCCACCTTTGGGCCGACGCCACTGACGCCGATGAGCTTCTCGAAGAGCTCCAACTCGGCGGGCGTGTGGAAGCCGTAGAGAACGAACTGGTCTTCCCGGACGTGGGTGTGGACGAGGAGCTGCGCCTGCGTCCCTTGGTCGCCAAGCCGGCAGAAGGTGGAGATGGGGACGAGAACGCGGTAACCGACGCCTCCGACATCGAGGAGAAGGTCCTGCGGGCTCTTGTGGAGCAGGATGCCCCGAAGGAAGCCGATCACTGGAGCTTCCCGTGTTCGCGATCTGGCATGAGGTCGGCGCCGCAGATGGCGAGCGCCAGGGCGTCCGAGGCATCGCCGGGGAGGAGGTCGGCGGGGAGGCCGAGAAGGCGGCTCACCATCCACGAAACCTGCTGCTTGTCCGCGAGTCCGTAGCCGCTCACATGAGCCTTCACGGTGGAGGGGGCGAAGGCGGCGAGGGGAAGGCCGTTGGCGGCGGCGGCGAGGAGCGCCGCGCCTCGCGCATGCCCAAGGGTGAGCGCGCTGCGCACGTTCTTCGCCTGGTAGATGCTTTCCACGGCGACTTTCTCGGGCGTGTGCTTCTCGATCACCGCGGAGAGGCCGCGGAAGATGGCGAGGAGCCTGGCCTCAAGCGGAGCCTTCACCGAGGGGCGAATCACGCCAAAGTCGATCGCGCGGTGTTTGCGTTTCGGTCCCAGATCGATGACCCCGAATCCGGTGACGACGATTCCGGGATCGATGCCGAGAACGATCAGGGCCGGTCCTCAGGCCTCAGGCGCGCTGCTGGCGTCGAAGTTGGTCCACACGTTGTTGACGTCGTCGCTGTCCTCCATGGCCTCGATGAGCTTGACCATCTGGGACGCCTTACCCCCGTCAAGGGCGACGAGATTGTCCGCGTACTTGCCGATCTCGGAGTCGTCTGGCTCGATGCCCGCGTCCTTGACGGCCTTGAGCACGGCCTCGTGCGCGTGCGGGCTGCTGTAGATCTCGAAGCCCTCGGGCGAGCTCTGGATGTCGTCGGCGCCGGCCTCGAGCGCGATCTCCATCAGCTTGTCTTCCGTGGTCTTGTCGGCGGAGATGGCGATATAACCCTGCTGCTTGAAGAGATAGGCGACCGAACCAGCGCCGCCGAGGTTGCCGTTGTGCTTGCTGAAGATGTGCCGGATTTCCGAAACCGCGCGGTTGCGGTTGTCGGTGGTACCCTCGACGAGCACGGCTACACCCCCCGGACCGTAGCCCTCCATGGTGAAGTCCTCGTAGTTCACGCCCTCGAGCTCGCCAGTGCCCTTCTGAATGGCCCGTTTGACGTTGTCCGCGGGCATGTTCGCGGCCTTGGCTTTGTCGACCACCGTGCGCAAGCGGGGATTGGTGACGGGGTCGCCGCCGCCGATACGGGCCGCGATGGTCATCTCGCGGATCAGCTTGGTGAAGATCTTCCCTCGCTTCGCGTCAAGGGCGCCCTTCTTGTGTTTGATCGTGTGCCATTTCGAATGACCGGACATTGGGGTTTGAGGCCTCCAGCAAGACGGATGAGTGATTCTAGACCCCGCGCGCCAAACGTGGCCCTTCGCCCTGGGCCGCGGAAGGCGGTCCAAAAACGAAAGGCCCCGGAAATCCCGTCACGATTCTCGAGAGAATTCGTAAATGGGGAAGCGGGGCCTCTTTGATCCCCTTTTTAGGGGGTCGAACTAGAAACTAAGAAGAAGAAAAAATCCCGGCAACGTCCTACTCTCCCACCAGGTTGCCCTGGCAGTACCATTGGCGATGGAGGGCTTAACTGCCGTGTTCGGAATGGGAACGGGTGTGACCCCTCCTCCAAGGTCACCGGGAAAATCAGTTAGCTGTAACGCGCTCGCATGCGAGCCGCACTCGAAAGCCACACGACGCTTTTCGAAAGTTTGAAGTCTTCACTTCACCAGCAGTACAAACGCTATGGTCAAGCCTCACGACCGATTAGTACCCGTCAGCTGAAAGTCTGTGCTTGCGCTCGACTCTTATACCTCGGGCCTATCAACCTGGTAGTCTTCCAGGGGTCTTCAGGCAGGTTACCCTGCGGGAGATCTCATCTTGGGGTGGGCTTCACGCTTAGATGCTTTCAGCGTTTATCCCTACCGAACGTAGCTACCCAGCGATGCCACTGGCGTGACAACTGGTGCACTAGAGGTTCGTCCATCCCGGTCCTCTCGTACTAAGGACAGCTCCCCTCAAATCTCCTTCGCCCACAACAGATAGGGACCGAACTGTCTCGCGACGTTCTAAACCCAGCTCACGTACCGCTTTAATGGGCGAACAGCCCAACCCTTGGAACCTTCTACAGCTCCAGGATGCGATGAGCCGACATCGAGGTGCCAAACCTGGTCGTCGATGTGAACTCTTGGACCAGATCAGCCTGTTATCCCCGGCGTACCTTTTATCCGTTAAGTGATGGCCCTTCCATGCGGAACCACCAGATCACTAAGTCCTGCTTTCGCACCTGCTTGACTTGTAGGTCTCGCAGTCAAGCTCCCTTGTGCCTTTACACTCGCCGGCTGATTTCCAAACAGCCTGAGGGAACCTTCGAGCGCCTCCGTTACTCTTTGGGAGGCGACCGCCCCAGTCAAACTACCCGCCTAGCCGTGTCTCTCTCCCCGATAAGGGGAGCAGGTTAGAACCTAAGTGCGTTAAGGGTGGTATCTCACCGTTGGCTCCCCCGAGACCAAAATCCCGGGTTCAAAGCCTCCCACCTATCCTGCGCAGAACGCACCCAAGTTCAAGGCTAGGGTGCAGTAAAGGTGCACGGGGTCTTTCCGTCTAGTTGCGGGAAACCGGCATCTTCACCGGTACTACAGATTCGCAGTGCTCCTCGTTGAGACAGCGCTCAGATCGTTACGCCATTCGTGCAGGTCGGAACTTACCCGACAAGGAATTTCGCTACCTTAGGACCGTTATAGTTACGGCCGCCGTTTACCGGGGCTTCAGTTCAGAGCTTCGGCTTGCGCCTAACCCCTCTCTTTAACCTTCCGGCACCGGGCAGGCGTCAGGCCCTATACGTCGTTTTTATGACTTTGCAGAGCCCTGTGTTTTTAGTAAACAGTCGCCTGAGCCGATTCGCTGCGACTCCCTTGGGCTTTGGAAAGCAAGTCTCCTGACCCAAAGAAGCACCCCTTCTCCCGAAGTTACGGGGTTAATGTGCCTAGTTCCTAAACGAGAATTCTCACTAGCGCCTTAGGATTTTCTCCTCACCTACCTGTGTCGGTTTGCGGTACGGTCGCCCTGCAACTCCTTAGAGGCTTTTCTTGGCAGCATGGGATCGATCACTTTGTGAGCCGAGGCTCTCGACATCGGATCTCGGAAAAAGCTTCACGGATTTGCCAACGAAGCCTTCGTACATCCTTGAACCTGCGTCACCCTTGCGGGCTACCAATTGCAGGCTGATCTGCCCTTCTGCGTCACCCCATCGGTCTTTATCGTTGCATGACGGTACGGGAATGTTGACCCGTTTCCCATCGGCTACGCCTTTCGGCCTGGCCTTAGGCCCGACTGACCCTGAGCGGATTGACCTAGCTCAGGAAACCTTAGGTTTACGGCGAACATGGTTTTCACACGTTTTATCGCTACTTGTGCCGGCAGGGTCTCTTCCATACCCTTCACTCGTCCTTGTCGGTCGGGCTTCATCGAGTATGGAACGCTCTTCTACCAATTGCCAGAGACGCATCTCTGACAAGTCCGTAGCTTCGGTGGCCGTCTTGAGCCCCGTTGAATTATCGGCGCAGACCCACTTGACCAGTGAGCTATTACGCTTTCTTTAAAGGATGGCTGCTTCTAAGCCAACCTCCTGGTTGTCTGTGCGGATCCACATCCTTTACCACTAAGACGGCACTTTGGGACCTTAGCTGACGGTCTGGGCTGTTTCCCTTTTGACAATGGAGCTTAGCCCCCACTGTCTGACTGCCGTGATGCGGCTTTCCGGTATTCAGAGTTGGAATGGATTCGGTACCTCGGTAAAGGCCCTAGTCCAGTCAGTACTTTACCCCCGGAAGCTAACTCACGACGCTAGCCCTAAAGCTATTTCGAAGAGAACGGGCAATCACGAGGTTTGATTAGCCTTTCACCCCTACCCACAGCTCATCCAAGCTGTTTTCAACCAACACTGGTTCGGGCCTCCGGTCGGTGTTACCCGACTTTCACCCTGGCCATGGGTAGATCACCTCGCTTCGCGTCTTTTCCCAGCGACTCATTCGCCCTATTCAGACTCGCTTTCGCTACGGCTCGCTTAACGCTTAACCTTGCCGCTGAGAAAAACTAGCCGGCTCATTATGCAAAAGGCACGCTGTCAGGCTTACCGGGTTGCCCCGGTGAAACGCCCTCCAACTGCTTGTAAGCGCACGGTTTCAGGTACTATTTCACTCCCCTATAGGGGTTCTTTTCACCTTTCCCTCACGGTACTGGTTCACTATCGGTCGCAGGCACGTACTTAGCCTTGGGAGATGGTCCTCCCAGATTCCCGCAGGGTTTCACGTGCCCCGCGGTACTCAGGAACCGAACAAGGAAGTCTCACCCTTTTCGCCTACGGGGCTTTCACCCTGTATCGCCAGCCGTCCCAGACTGTTCGGCTAAGAGATCGATTTGTAACTTCCCGGCGCTGCTGTCCAGCGCCACGTCCGGCCCTACAACCCCCCTTCTACAACGTCGACAGACTTGACATAGAAGAGGTTTGGGCTCATCCCCGTTCGCTCGCCGCTACTGGGGGAGTCGCATTTGCTTTCTTTTCCTCCGGGTACTGAGATGGTTCACTTCCCCGGGTTGACTACGTAGAACTATGTATTCATTCCACGTGATCCAGGATTACCCTGGATGGGTTGCCCCATTCGGAAATCCTCGGGTCGGAGCCTGTTTGCGGCTATCCGAGGCTTATCGCAGCTTGCCACGTCCTTCATCGCCGTCCTGCGCCAAGGCATCCACCGTACGCCCTTAGTAGCTTGACCACAACGTTTGTACTACCGAAGTGGCTGATTACTTTCGTGCGTCTTGTTTGCTTATCTTGTGCGTGTTACGTACTAACTGACTAATTTTCTAGTTACTTCTTGTTTGAAGTTTGATGAATATCTTCTGAAGTCAAGGACCGCGGTTTCTGTCCAGGGACAGGAACGCAGGGGACTCGCGATCGCGAAACACCTGCGTTCATTTCCAAATCCAGATCGAGATTCGCGACGGGCGGGTTGGTGGAGCTGGTCGGGATCGAACCGACGACCTCCGCCTTGCAAAGGCGGCGCTCCCCCAGCTGAGCTACAGCCCCATGATCGAGGTCGGGGGTTGGTGGGCCTAAGTGGATTCGAACCACTGACCTCACGGTTATCAGCCGTGCGCTCTAACCAGCTGAGCTATAGGCCCGGAAATAACCGGTCGGAATCGAATCTCAAGTCGCCTGTCTGCGAGTTGCAGAGGCTGCTCACCAGGAGCAGTCCGCGCCCCCGGATAACGGGGAGACGGAACGTTGAAAACTAGACAAGCTCGCAATTGCTCAAGTAACAAAGGTGCGTTTTGAACACCTCAAAGCACTTTCCTTAGAAAGGAGGTGATCCAGCCACAGGTTCTCCTACAGCTACCTTGTTACGACTTCACCCCAATCACCGACCATACCGTGGGCGCCTGCCCCCCTTGCGGGTTAGCGCAGCGACTTCTAGTACAGCCGGCTTTCGTGATGTGACGGGCGGTGTGTACAAGGCCCGGGAACGTATTCACCGCGGCATTCTGATCCGCGATTACTAGCGATTCCAGCTTCATGGAGTCGAGTTGCAGACTCCAATCCGAACTGGGATCGGTTTTTTGGGATTAGCTCCACCTCACGGTATTGCAACCCTTTGTACCGACCATTGTAGCACGTGTGTAGCCCGGGGCATAAAGGCCATGAGGACTTGACGTCATCCCCACCTTCCTCCGGTTTGTCACCGGCAGTCTCTCCAGAGTGCCCAGCATTATCTGTTGGCAACAGGAGGCGAGGGTTGCGCTCGTTGCGGGACTTAACCCAACATCTCACGACACGAGCTGACGACAGCCATGCAGCACCTCTATATGGGTCCCGAAGGAAAACTCTATCTCTAGAGCTGTCCCATACAGTTCAAACCCCGGTAAGGTTCTTCGCGTTGCGTCGAATTGAACCACATGCTCCACCGCTTGTGCGGGCCCCCGTCAATTCCTTTGAGTTTCAGCCTTGCGACCGTACTCCCCAGGCGGATCGCTTAATGCGTTAGCTTCGGCACGGGGGGAGTAAAAACCCCCCACACCCAGCGATCATCGTTTACAGCTAGGACTACCGGGGTATCTAATCCCGTTTGCTCCCCTAGCTTTCGCGCATCAGCGTCAGTGTCGGTCCAGAAAGCCGCCTTCGCCACTGGTGTTCCTCCGGATATCTACGCATTTCACCGCTACACCCGGAATTCCGCTTTCCTCTCCCGAACTCGAGCCTCGCAGTATCCCGTGCAGATCCTCAGTTAAGCCGAGGGCTTTCACACAAGACTTACAAGGCCGCCTACGCGCCCTTTACGCCCAGTAATTCCGAACAACGCTTGCCACCTCTGTATTACCGCGGCTGCTGGCACAGAGTTAGCCGTGGCTTCCTCCACCGGTACCGTCAACATTCCGACGTATTAGGTCGAGTGCATTCGTCCCGGTCGACAGGAGTTTACAATCCGAAGACCTTCATCCTCCACGCGGCGTTGCTTCGTCAGGCTTGCGCCCATTGCGAAAAATTCCCCACTGCTGCCTCCCGTAGGAGTCTGGACCGTGTCTCAGTTCCAGTGTGGCCGTCCGCCCTCTCAGGCCGGCTACCGATCGAAGCCTTGGTGGGCCATTACCCCGCCAACTAGCTAATCGGACGCGGGCTCATCTTCAAGCGCCAGGCCTTGCGGTCCCCGGCTTTGATCCTGAGGCTCATAGCCCCAGGGTGTTATGCGGAATTAGCACCAGTTTCCCGATGTTGTTCCCCACTCGAAGGAAGATCACCCACGCGTTACTCACCCGTTCGCTGCTCTCTTGGGGTTGCCCCCTCAAGCGCTCAACTTGCATGTGTTAGGCACGCCGCCAGCGTTGATTCTGAGCCAGGATCAAACTCTCCAGTTAAAACTGTGAGTGACTCTCGCCTGGTCATCCGAGAGTCAAAGAGCTCTTACGAGCCCCCTTTGTCTTCAAGGCTAAAAACGCTTTTGAAACTCAAAAAATTGCGTGTGCTTGTCTAGTTTTCAAAGAACCGTCCGCCGTTTGGGGACCCAGCCAGAATATCGAAAACGGGCTGGGTGAGTCAAGGCTTTGCTGGAGATTTCTCGGAACGAGGCCGGTGCGAAAACTGGCGCGGACACCACCGGACGGACCTTCAACCACCCCTTGTGGTTGTCGGGACGGCGGCCCCCATTTGGGGACCCGGCGAGGCGGTCGAAAAAATCTTGCGGCCCCTAGGAATGGGGCGAAAGGAGAACGCCAAAGGAGCCCTTCCAGCTTTGATCGCCTGGAAAAAAGGCTCCGCAACCCGCTCACCAGGAAAAAAGAAGGACAACCCAACAGGGATGTCCATTGTATTCCTCTGAAAAGGCGTCGGTTACGTCAGCAATTTGACCGTCCGGCCCTGGATCGCGAAGGCCCCCCGCGCGACGATGTCAAGCGCCTTTGGATATATCCGGTGCTCCATATCCAGAATTCGCGAAGAGAGTGTCTCCTCAGTGTCGTCGTGTGCCACCGGGACGGGCTCCTGCAGGATGATCGGACCGGTATCCAGGCCCGCGTCCACGAAATGAACCGTCGCCCCAGACCAGCGAACGCCAGCCTCCAGAGCCTGCTTCTGGGCATGCATTCCCGGGAAGGCGGGGAGCATGGAGGGGTGGATGTTCAGGATCGGTCGCTGTAGTGAGTCGATGAAGGCTGGGGTCAGGCGGCGCATGTAACCAGCGAGGCAAACGACCTCTATCGAGCGGGAAGCCAGCAACGCCACTATGGCGCGCTCGTGGGTTTCCCGATCAACGCCTCGACTGGGGACGCAGACCGCCTCTACGGACGCCTCGCGCGCCAGACCGATGGCGCCGCAGCCCTCGATATTTGTTACAGCCAGGGTCACGCGATACGAGGAATAGTCGGCTTGCGCCGCGAGGAGCGCTCCGAGATTGCTGCCCCTGCCGCTCGCCAGAACTGCGACTCGCCTCACTCGAGGGTAACGCCCTCACCTGCAACGATCTCGCCGATCCTGAACGGGGTCTCCCCGCGCGCACGGAGGGAGGACTCGAGCTGCGCGGCGATGTCTCTCCCTGCCACCAGGATCATGCCGATCCCCATGTTGAAGGTCCGGAACATTTCGTCCCGGGCGACCGGGCCACCCTCGGCGATGAGACTGAAGATCGGCGGCACTGGCCAGGCCGAAGTCTCGATCCGCGCGCCGACTCCCTTGGGGAGGACTCGGGGGAGGTTGCCCTCAAAACCACCGCCCGTAATGTGACTGAGCGCCTTGATCCGATCCTGCTGGAGCTCCGGCCAGAGGGCCCCGAAGTAGCTCCGGTGTGGCGCCAGGAGCGCCTCTCCTACGGTGCCTGGAAGCGACGCCGGACGGTCGCTGACCTTCAGCCCCTGCTTCTCGAGAAGGACCTTCCGGGCGAGGGAGTAGCCATTTGTGTGAAGCCCGAGGGAGGGAAGGCCCAAGAGGAGATCACCCGGAACCACGTCCGCGCGGGGGAGGACCCTCGCTTTGTCCGCGGCCCCGACAATGAAACCCGCGAGGTCGTAGTCATCCGCGGCATATGTGCCGGGCATTTCGGCCGTCTCGCCGCCGATCAACGGGCAGGAGAACTCCTCGCAAGCACGAGCGATGCCCCTGACAATTAACTCGACCCGAGCGGGATCCATTCTGCCGAGGGCGATGTAGTCAAGGAAGAACAAGGGCCTCGCGCCCTGCACGAGTATGTCGTTGACACAATGGGCCACGAGATCGTAGCCAACGGTGTCATGAACGCCGCAGTCACGGGCAATTCGTATCTTGGTGCCCACGCCATCGGTGGAGGAAACGAGAACGGGCTCCTTCATCCCCGAGAAATCGGGCTGAAACACGCCGCCGAATGAGCCGATCTCGGAAAGTACAGAGGCTGATTTCCTGGACGACAGGAGACGTTTGATCCGCTCCTTCGCGTCGTCCGCGGCAGCAATGTCGACGCCCGCGGCGCGGTAGTCCAAGGGTTCGGCTCCTTCTCGGGTGTGAACGGCTAGCGGACGCTGGCGAACGCCTCTGCGTTCCGGGTGATCGGATAGCGATCGGTCAGGGTCTGCAGGTAGCTTGAAAACAGGCGGTCCTTCTTGGCCGCGACGAGAGACTCGCGGATGGAGTCCCGCTGCTGTGCAAGCGCCGTCTCGTCGGACGACTTCTTCTCGAGCACGCGCACGATCGCGACGCCCGAAGGCGTATCCAACGGTGGAGAGAGCTTCTTCTCTCCGAGTTCGAACGCCTGATCTTCGAGGATCGAGCCCTGGGGCACCTCGGTGAATGCCTGGCCGCGGCCTACGAGCCCTTTCGTCACCACTCTGGTCAATTTGGCGCGGGTTGCCGCCTTGGTCAGGTCGCTGCGCTCGGCGTCGGCCGCGAGAGCTTTGGCTGCTTCGCGGGCTTTTTCGCGCGCCTGGAATTTGATCAGGTCCTTCTTCACATCGTCCCTGACTTCTGAGAGTTCCGGGAGTTTTGAAGGAAGGATCTCTTCGAGGCGTATGAATGCGGCGCCGGCGCCGGCGGGAAATCCGTCTTTGGATGTCTCCTTGGCCTTGAGCTCGAACGCGCTGGACAGCAGCACGGGACTGGTCAGGGGGCCGGAACCCTTGCCGAGCTGCAAAGGCTCGCTCTTCTTGACCGTGAGGCCCTGGGCGCTCGCGATCTGCTCCAGGCTTTGGTTCCCTTTGAGGGCCGCTGCCACAGCTTCGGCCTTCTGGGAAGCGAGTTCTCGGGACTTCGAATCCTGCAGCTGCGCCTCGATGCGCTTCCGCGCCTGTTCGAGGGGTTGGGTAGTCCCAGGGAGGGTGGTGTCGACCTTGATGATGTGATAGCCGAAAGAGGTCTTCACCACGTCGGAAATAGCGCCCGGCTGCAGACCGAAGGCAACGGCCGAAAACTCGGGGACCATCTGTTCGCGGGCGAAGCAGCCCAGGCTTCCTCCATTCGCCGCCGATGAATCTTCGGATTTCTCCTTCGCCACTTTCTCGAAGGCCTCACCCGCCTTGAGTCGGGCCAGGGCTGCTTCGGCGAGTGTCTTCGCCTCGACATCCTCGTGTCCCTCCGTGGCCGCAGCTCCCTGCTTGACCTTCACCAGAATGTGTCGGCCGCAAACCTGGGGAGGGGTCGCGAATTCCGCCGGGTTTGCACGATAGTAGTTCTCGATCTCCGACCCGGTGGGCAGCACCTTCGCCCGGAGTTCAATCGGGTCCACGAGCAGGTAGGAGAGCACCCGGCGCTCGGGCAGCCGAAAGCGCTCCTTGTTGGCCTCGAAACGGGCCTTGATTTCGTCGTCGGTGGGTTGAATAGCCGCCTCGAACTGCGAGGTCGGGATATGGACGTACTCGGCGTGAATCAGCTCGCTCCGGCGCCGGAACTCCGTGCTCACCTCGGCATCCGACACCCGTACGCCATCCGTGACCACTTCGCGCAGTCGCTGGGCCTTCAGCTGCTTTCGCACCTCGTTCTCGAAATCAGCCACGGTCATTCCCTGCTGCTGGAGCAGTCGGGCGAGGGTGGCCGAGCCCACGAAACGCCCCGCGGTCTGAAGCTGGGGGTCCTCGGTTATCGCCTTTATCACCGCCTGGTCATCCACCTGGAAGCCCAGCCGATCCGCCTCCAGCGCCTCGAGTTCCGCGCGGACCATGGTGGAGAGGACCTGCTCTCGCAGCCCCATGCGCTCCAGCATCGATTCGTCGATCTGACCCTGGTTCATGGCCAGAAACTGTCTCCGCTGCCTCAAGTACTGCTTCTGGAACTCGTTCGCCTGGATGGGCCGGCCCCCTACCGTCGCGACCGCGGCGTCCGCCAAACGGGTGGCGGGATCGAGGTTCGGGATGTAGAGAATCACGAACGCGAGAATCACTACCCAGAGAAATACGAAAAACCAGCGCCGGTGACGCCGCAGAAATGCGAGGGCCATCAGAGAGTCAACTCCAGATCTCGAAAAGGGAACGAAAGACCGGCCAATGGCGGGAAGCCGAGGACTCGATCGAACCTATAGGCAAAGGGTCGTCGAGTATACTTCGCCCTTCCGTTTCGGGAATGACTCTGGTTGCTTTCCGGAGATAATTTCCCTGTTTCGCGGCTTCTCGTGTGACCTTTCGAAAGGACTCCCCAGTGTCCAACGTCAACGTGCCCTCGGGCCCGGGGGATCGCCGCCTTCGGGTCTGGCGTCTTCTCGGGGCCATCGCGCTTCTGATCGCGGCGTTGTTGCTGGGCTACTCCTTCCTGCAAGACAAGCCGTCGGCTCCAACCACCGCCGCCGAGGCTCCGAAGGACATAGCCGCGAGTTTCGCGTCCATCCAGGGCAATGTGAAGACGCGGGGCGTCGGCGGGCTGGATTGGAGGACGGCCGAGATCCGCGTTCCGCTGCGGAAGAGCGACCTTGTGCGGACCTACCCCTCCTCTTCCGCCGAGATCAAGTTCTTCGATGAGACGCGTGTCACCGTTCGCCCGGACAGCCTGATCACCATCGAAGAGACGTCCAAGGATCCCAATTCCACTTCGAGCAAAGTCGCCTGGAAGGTGTCTTCGGGGGAGATCAACTACGAAACAACCCAGAAGAGCGGCGGTTCGACCGAGGCCGTCACACCCACCTTCAGGCTCGCCCTCGAGGGGAATTCCGCGGGGACAATGCGGGTGGGAGAGGGCGGCCTGACCGCGGTCGCTCAGCTCGCGGGAGCGGCCAACATCGAGACCAAGACCGGGCAGAAGATCCGACTGACGGCCAACGAAGGCCTCAAGGTCGACGCCACGGGAAAGGCGGGTGCGAAGCAGGTGCTTCCAGATGCGCCAACCGCCGCGGGGCCGGGCGGGGCCTCCGGCCTGCTGTCGCTCGCGGAGGGCGCGCCGGTACCGCTGTCATGGTCGGCCTCCGCAGGAGCGTCGGCTTACCGTGTCCAGATCGAAGCCAAGAGCGGCGCCGGGCGAGAAGTCGTCTTCGATCAGAACGGTCTGAAGGGCACAGCCGCCAGCATCCCCGGTCTTTCGGCAGGCGAATTCACCTTCCGGGTCGCTGGTCTGACCGACGACGGCGTCCAGGGGAAGTTCTCCGGCGCCGTCACCTTCCGGGTCGAGCGGGTCGCGCCGCCACGCCCGCCCGCCAACGCGCCCGCGCCCGCATTGGTGATCGAAGCGTTCGAGGCCCGGAACAATGTGCTCCGGCTCGTCGGGAAGACGGAGCCGGGGGCCAAGCTCACGGTCAACGGAGACCCGGTCACTGTGCAGCCCGATGGCTCGTTCCGCGAATTCGTCACCCTCGCCCGGAAGCAGGGAGAGCAAAGAGTCGTGATCCGGTCGACATCCGCGTCGGGCGGGGTCGCCGAAGAAACGCGAACTCTGCCCCCGGGTCAGTAGCCAAAGTCAGGGACACAAAGGCGCGGTGGCTCAAACAAACGATCGGCGCGTGCTTACGACCGAGCAGGTGTCGCGGATTCACGCCAGCCTCGAGCCCGCGGCGATCCGGTCGAACTTCGAGGCGGTTTGCGGGCAGCATCTCGGAGTTTCCGAGGCGCGGGTGTTCACCTTTCTTCCGGATGATCCTTCGCGCATGCTCCCCTTCGGGTCGGAAGAGGATGCGAAGCCACTCGAGGCTCCCGAGTTCGATGGGCCCGGGTTCTTCGGCGCCGAGGCGACTCCCATCGCCGGCACTGGAGTTTCCGGCTCATGGTGCGCGCTGCTTCCGTTGACTGTCGACGCGGATGCGGTGGGCGTTTTGCAGGTCACATGCGAGCGCGCTGTCGATCGCTCGGGTGTTGCCCTCCTTCAGGAAATGGCCCGGGTGCTCTCCATAGCGGTTCGAAACGGCGAGACCTTCGAGAAGACGCGGCGCCTCACGTTTACCGACGACCTGACCACCCTCTACAACTCGCGGTTCATGACGCTTTATCTGGATCGCGAGATAAAGAGATGCCGGCGCATGAGGTCGCCCCTCTCCCTTCTCTTCCTGGACCTGGACGGCTTCAAGGAAGTGAATGACACGCACGGTCACCTGGCGGGGTCCCGGACCCTCGTCGAAGTCGGAGCCGTCCTCGAGGACACCGTTCGTGATGCCGATATCCTGATCCGCTACGGGGGAGACGAGTTCGTGATCCTCTTCCCGGAGACCCCGCTTTCCGGAGGAATGGTGATCGCGGAACGCATCCGACAGGTGATCGCGAACACCAGATTCCTGGAATCGATGGGGATCGATGCGCGGGTTTCCGCCTCGATCGGAATAGCAGCGTATCCTGAGAGCGCCGACGATGTTCGCAGTCTGATCACGAGCGCCGACCGGGCGATGTACGAGGCCAAAGCCCTCGGCAAGAATCGCGTGGTTGCCGCTCGTCCGATCGCCTTTCCTCTAGCCCTTACCGAACCCACCAAGAGGCCTTAGTACTTCCCTTGAGCCTGCTCCGATCCATCCTCAACTTCAGCTACTTCTCGAACGATCTCGCGATCGATCTGGGGACCGCGAACACGCTCGTCTTCGTCAAATCGAAGGGTACGGTGGTTTCCGAACCGTCGATCGTGGCCGTCAATGTTCGTACCGGTCGAGTCGAAGCCGTGGGGCACGATGCCAAGGAAATGCTCGGGCGCACCCCTGGCGGCATCGTGGCCATCCGGCCGATGAAGGACGGGGTCATCGCCGACTTCGAGATTACGGAGAAGATGCTGTCGCACTTCATTCGGAAGGCGCACAACCGGAATGCTTTCGTGCGCCCGCGGATCATTATCGGGATCCCTTCCGAAGTGACCCAGGTGGAGAAGCGCGCGGTGCGCGACTCCGCCCTCAAGGCGAAGGCCTCCGAGGTGTACCTCGTGGATCAGGCCATGGCCGCGGCCATCGGGGCGGGACTTCCCATCACCGAACCCTCGGGGAACATGGTGGTCGACATCGGGGGCGGCACCACGGACGTCGCGGTGATCTCTCTCGCGGGAATCGTCTACTCGAAATCCGTGCGCGTGGCCGGGAACGAACTCGACGAAGCCATCATTCAGTACATCAAGCGCAAGTACAACCTCCTCATCGGCGAGCGCACGGCCGAGCAGGTGAAGCTCGAGATCGGCAGCGCTTTCCCCCTCGATCAGCCTCTTTCCATGGAGCTCAAGGGCCGGGATCTCATCGAGGGTATCCCGAAGACGCTCACCGTGACCGATGGCGAGATTCGCGAGGCGATGAGCGAGCCGGTGAGCGTGATCGTGAACGCGGTGCGGGTCGCCCTGGAACGAACGCCGCCCGAACTCTCCGCGGACATCGTCGATCGGGGCATCGTGCTGACGGGCGGGGGCAGCCTGCTCCGAGGACTCGACAAGCTCCTCCGCGAAGAGACCGGCCTCCCGGTCATGGTCGCCGAGAACCCCCTGAGCTGCGTGGTTCTTGGAACCGGCCGGATGCTCACGGACTTCGATCTCCTCCGCAAGATCAGCATCGACTAGGAGGCTTCCTCCCTTGGTGGATCTGGCGACCCGCCGTTTTCGGGGCAGGACGTCCTAAGCCCGGCGAAGAATCACCATGGACTCTCTGGTTGCGGGCGGGCGAAATGAGAGTGCATCACTGCGCCGCTCCTGGATGTGGCTGCTGGCCTTCGTCATCTTTCACCTCGTGGCGATCTCCCGACAGGTGGATGTGGACGGCATTTCACTCTTCGAACGCACCGCACTCGCCTTCTTCGCCCCGATCCAGAACGCGCTTTCCTCGACGGCCGACGCGATGGTGGGAGCGTGGAGTTCGTTCGTGGACCTGCGGCGAGTGGGAGAGGAGAACGAGCTCCTGAAAGCCCGGCTGCGCGCCGCCGAGATGCAGCTCCTTTCTCAGCGGGCCGCGGTGGAGGAGAACGCGCGCCTGCGCGTCTTTCTTGAACTCAAGCCCCGGCTCCCCATGGCCACGATCCTCGCCGACGTGGTGGCGAGAAACGCCTCACCCTGGTTCAGGACCATCTCCATCGACAAGGGCTCGGCGAATGGCGTCCTCCTCGGTGCTACGGTTCTATCGCCCTCCGGCGTCCTCGGGCGCGTCATCACTGTCTCACCGAACTCCGCGAGCGTGCAGCTGCTCGTGGATCGAGACAGCGGCGCCGCCGTGCTGACGGAGAAGAGTCGGGTGGATGGCATCGTGTCGGGATTCCAGGACGAATCCGATGGGTCTCCGCTCCTTCTTATGAAGTACGTCCCCAGCCTGGCCACGGTGACGCCCGGGGAGGTCGTCGTCACGTCCGGGCTTGACCAGCTCTTCGAGAAAGGCCTCGTGGTCGGGACCGTGCTCCGGGTCTCCGAGCCCGTGGGTCTCTTCAAAGATGTCTGGGTGCGCCCCTCCGCCTCGCCCGCCTTCGCCGAGCAGGTTTTCGTCTCCCTGGTCCCGAGAAGCAGGGAGGAGGCGCCGCCTCAATGAAGGCCAATCTCATCGCGCTTGCTCTCCTTGTCTTCGCGCTGCTCCTTCAGAGCGCGCTCAGCCGGTTCCTTCCCGTGAGCGCCTACGTCGATCTGCCCCTGGTGGTCGCAACCTGGTTCGCCCTCTCGCGTGGCGAGATCCTGGGGATGGTCGGGGGATCGCTTTCCGGGTGGATGACCGAGGTCCTCTTCGGCCGCGGAATCAAGGGGGTGTCGGGGTTGATCCGGCTCGTGATCGGCTTCGCTCTCGGCCTTCTGGGGTCCCGCCTTCTCATCACGGGCGCGCTGCCGCGATTCTCTCTTCTTCTCACCGTGACCGTCATCGACACGCGCGCCTTCGAGTGGATCGCGCCCGCCTTCGGCATGTCCCCGGTCCAGTACTCGCCCGCGGCCATGACCATTCGCGGGTCCATCAACGCGATGGTAGGACTGGTCCTGTTCGCGCTGTTCGAGCGTCAGCGAGCGAAGCCCGCATGAAGATCTACGAAGACCTTCGCTCGACTCAGCAACGCCTCGACGGACTTCAGAACGGCCTTCTGGTCCTGGTGGCGCTCCTGCTCCTCCAGTTCTGGTTCCTCCAGGGCGTCAATTCGAGAAAGTACCGTGAGCTCGCCGAGAACAACCGGATTCGGACCTTGAGCATCGCCGCACCCAGAGGCACCCTCACGGACCGCAACGGCCACATCCTCGCCGAGAACAAGCCGGCCTTCAAGATCGTGGTCACCATGGGCCCGTCGGGCTCGGTCGAGGGCATTTCGCGATCGCTGGCTTCCCTCCTCAAGATCGATGAGGCGGAGATCCGGCAGAAGCTCGGCAAGCCGCGCGCGGCGTATCAGCCCGTCACCATCAAGCCGAAGGCCACTTTCGAGGATGTCGCCGCCGTCGAATCGCGCCGCCTCGAAATGCCCGAGGTCAGCGTCGAGGTGGTGCCCGTCCGCTCCTACCCGCAAGCGCGAAGCGCCGCCCACGTCGTCGGGAGGGTCGGCGAGGTCACGGACCGCCAGCTCAAGCAGCCGGCCTTCGCCGACTTCGAGCCGGGACGGGTCGTGGGCCAGTCGGGCCTGGAAGCCCTGTACAACGAGGATCTCACCGGCACCGACGGACTCCGCCGGGTGGTGGTGAACAGTCGGGGGGTCGAAGTGTCGCTTTCCGAAGACCAGCCGGCGCGGGCGGGGGGCGCGGTTGAGCTCACGCTCGCCGCGGACCTGCAGGCCGCCATGGAAGAGGCGTTCAAGGATCGCGCGGGGAGCGCGGTCGCTCTCGACCCTCTGACGGGAGAGATCCTGGGCCTCGTGTCGTCGCCGGCTTTCGACCCCAACAACTTCAGTTCCGGCATCGAGCGGACGCTCTGGGAAAGCCTGATGCGGGATCCTGAGACGCCGCTGTTCAACCGTGCGGTCCAGGGCCAGTACGCGCCTGGGAGCCTCTTCAAGGTTGTGGTCGCGGCGGCGGGCCTCGAAGAGGGCCTCATCACTCCCGAGACCACGGTGTTTTGCCCGGGATACGCTTCCATCTACGGTCACGTCTTCAAGTGCAATCGCCCAGCCGGCCACGGGCTTGTCTCGCTGGGCCGCGCTCTCGGCGAGTCGTGCAACGTGTTCTTCTATCAGCTCGGAGCGCGGCTGGAAATCCAGCGGCTTGCCGCCTACGCGAGAAGGTTCGGACTGGGCGGCGTCACCGGCGTCGATCTTCCGAACGAGGCTCCGGGGCTGATTCCCGATCCGGCCTGGAAGGAGCGTGCTCTGAAGGCGCCGTGGTACCCCGGAGAGACTGTTTCCGTTTCCATCGGTCAGGGCCAGGTCCTGGCGACGCCGCTCCAGATGGCCCGGATGATGGCGGTGATCGCAAACGGCGGGCGGCTCGTTCAGCCGCACATCGTGAGGCTCGTCTCGGGCCGGCCCGTGACCTACGAGTCTCCGCGCGCCCTGGGATTCAAGCCGTCGACTCTCGCCGCGATCCGCCGCGGCCTCTTCATGGCCGTGAATTCCGGCGGCTCGGCCCAGCGCGCGCAGATCTCCGATCTGGTGGTCGCGGGCAAGACCGGGTCCGCGCAAGTGGTTTCGTCCGCGAAACTCAAGAAGGACATCGATACCATTCAGCCGAGAGCCTGGTTCGCGGGCTTCGCCCCTCTGGACAATCCACGCATCGCCCTCGCGGTGCTGGTCGACCATGGAGGCAGCGGCGGCATGGCGGCGGCGCCGGTGGCGCTCTCGATACTCGAGAAGTTCTTCGGACGCGAGCACGTGGATGTGCTCGCGAAGAAGGTAACCCCCTAAGTGTTGCGGCGGTTCTTCCAGGGGCTTGACTACCCGCTGCTCGGTCTCACCCTGCTGGTGAGCGGCCTCGGGGTGGCGATGATCAACAGCGCCACTCAGGGAACGAAGCTCCAGGGTCTCTGGATGGGCCAGCTGGGTGCTATCGGAATCGGCCTTCTCGTGTTGCTGGTGGTCGCCGCGACCGACTACCGCCGGCTCGCCGACCGGTCGCCGCTGCTCTTGGGCGCCACTCTCTTTCTCCTGCTCGCGACCCTGGCGCTCGCCCCTCGAATCGCCGGAACGCGGCGATGGCTGAGCCTCGGGCCGGTCCAGTTCCAGCCTTCCGAGTTCGCCAAAATTGTCGCCGCGCTGGTGATGGCCAAGCTGTTCTCGGAGATGAAGAAGGAAACTCTCGGACTTGCTGATCTGCTCGCGCCCGCCGCGGTGACCGGCGTCCTTGCCCTCACCATCGCGGCCGCGCCAGACCTGGGCACCGCCGTGTCTCTGGTTCCCATGTTTTTCGTCGGGGCATTTCTGGCCGGGCTTCGATACAAGTCGATCGCGATCCTGAGCGCCTTCCTGCTCGTCTTCGGCCTCATTTCCTGGGAATTCCTGCTGCGCGACTATCAGAAGGACCGGATCTACTCGTTCCTTGATCCTGACAAGGACCCAAGAGGGTCGGGCTATCAGAAGAAGCAGTCGCAGATCGCCGTTGGATCGGGGGGGCTCACGGGAAAGGGCTACGGCGAAGGAACTCAGACCCAGCTCGGATATCTCCCGGCCCGTCAGACCGATTTCATCTTCTCCGTGCTGGCCGAGGAATTCGGCTTCATGGGCGTCGTGGCGACACTCGGCCTCTATCTCGCCCTGCTCTGGAGGTGTCTCGACATCGCCCGGCTGGCGCGGGACCGGCTCGGCGCCATCCTCGTCGCCTGCCTTACCGCAACACTCACCTTCCAGGTTGTTTACAATGTCGGCATGGTGGCGGGTCTTCTCCCCGTCAAGGGCCTGCCCCTGCCGCTCATGAGCGCCGGTCGTTCTTCGGTGCTCGCGACATTTATTTCGATCGGCCTCATCCTCAGTGTCAGGATGCGCCGATTCGCCAATTGACGGGCCCAAGCATCGAGCTTTTTCAGATGACCTCCATCAGCAAGTCGCCCGTGCGTCCGGCATGAGGCGCGAACTCGTCGTCACTTCTTCTCCCAAGGAAACCCGCGTAGCCCTTCTCGAAGACTCCCAGGTCGCGGAGTTCTTCATCGAGCGGTCGGAGCACGCCTCCACCGCGGGAAACATCTACAAGGGCCGGGTCAGTCGAGTCCTGCCCGGGATGGGTTCCGCCTTCGTCGACATAGGCCTCGAGCGCGACGCTTTCATGCACGCCGAGGATGTCTTCGAGGATCTCCCCGAGAACCTCCTCGAGGAGGAAGAGCGGGGCGCCAAGGCCGCACCGATCGAGGATCTCGTGAGCCCCGGCCAGGACATCGTGGTCCAGGTGGTGAAGGAGTCGCTCGGGACCAAGGGCGCGCGCATCACCGCGCATATTTCCCTCCCGGGACGGTTCATGGTCTTCCTGCCCACCGTCGAACACGTGGGCGTCTCCCGGCGCGTTCAGGACGACGAAGAGCGGAAGCGCCTCAAGAGTTTTCTCAAGGGCATCCGGCGCGAGAACGGCGGGGGCGGCTTCATCGGTCGCACCGCGGCGCTCGGCCGCGACGTGGTGGACCTCGAGCGCGACGCGCGAAACCTGATTCGAACCTGGGATGAAGTACGCGGCGTCGCCTCGAGAGGCAAGGCGCCGATGCTTCTCTACAAGGAGCCGTCGCTGGTCGAGCGCCTTCTGCGCGACCTGCTCGGCAAGGACGTCGCCGGCGTGCACGTCGACGATCCCGAACTCCACAAGAAGGTCTACAACTTCCTCGACCGGGTCGATCCCGAGCTTCTCTCGAAAGTCCGGCTGGTCAACCGGCCCGGCCACATCTTCGACGACTTCGGCATCAACGCCGAGCTCGAGCGCGCGCTCAAGGCCCGCGTTCCGCTCGAATCCGGGGGCTCGATCGTCATCGAGGAGACCGAGGCCCTGGTCTCCGTCGACGTGAATACCGGCCGGTTCGTGGGCAAGAGCGACCACGAAGAAACCATCGTCAAGAACAACATCGAGGCGGCTCGGGAGATCGCGCGACAGCTGCGATTGCGCGACCTCGGCGGCATCATCGTCCTCGACTTCATCGACATGAAGGACCGGAAGAACCGCAAGAAGGTCCTGGCCGTGCTCGACGGGGAACTGCGCCGGGATCGCGCGACCAGCCGCGTGCTTTCGGTGAGCGAATTCGGCCTGGTGATTCTCACCAGGAAGCGCGTCCGCGAGTCCCTGAGCAAGACCCTTTGCGAGACCTGTCCGGAATGCGGCGGCGCGGGCAGAGTGAAGAGCGTGCCCACCATCCTGACCGAGATCTACGACGAAATTCGGAAACTTCCGGCCGAACTCAAGACCCAGAAGCTCACGCTCCGTGCGGCCCCGGCCGTCGCGGGAGTGCTGCTCGAGGAACGCGACAGTGGTTTCCTGTCCTCGATCTCCAGCCTCCTGTCGGAGCCACTGGGAGTCGAAGCGGACCCCCTGCTCAGCCAGGAGCAGTTCGACATCCTCACCGGCCCGCCCACGGTCTAGTCGTTCGCGCGGCCGCGACCACGCCTGGGGGCAAGAGCGCGAAAGAGCAGGGTGAGGAGCTCCTCCTCGCCCACCAGGCACCCTGGCTCGATCGCGGTCCGCGTGAAGCGGACGCCCTCGCTCCTGAGACGCCTCGCCTGGAGAGCGCCTCGCCGGTCGGGGAGCAGGATGCGGCCGCCCGCCCCGACCACCCGGTGCCACGGTGTTTCGTCCTTCCCTTTGAGCGACGCCAGGATCCAGGCCACGGTCCTCGCGCCCCCGATGGGCCGGGCGAACGTGGCGGCAGCCCGGCCGACCGTTCCATAGCTCGCAGCGCGACCGCGAGGAATCGCGCCTACGATCCGTCGAACGATGCGGGCGGGAGATGGTTGGTTCGATTCGTCCATCGACGCCGTTCTGCGCCCCGTCTAGCGTGGCTCGGGAGTGGGCGTCGGCTTGATCGGGGTATTCGGCACGGTTGTGCGCTCCGGCCCCGCCGATCCCGTGGTTGTGATCTCCTCGTCGGTGGCCGCGGGCATCGGCGCGGCCTTGGCCTTGTTCCGCCCGATCTGGGTCGGCGCCTCGCGGACATAGACGGTGTAAACCGCGTTCTTCTTGAGTTCGGCGATGTACTCGCCATACACCTTCTCGAGCTTCGCGCGAGAGAGCTCCTCCTGGATTCTCTCCTTGACCTGATCGAACGCCGTCACTTCGTCGGCCAGGCGCTCGCGGACCTTGAGGATCCAGTATCCACCCTCCACCGGAACGGGAGCGGAGACCTCGCCCGGACGCAGGTTCGCGATGGCGGCGGCGAGGGCGGGATTCAGATCCGCGGGCTCGACCCGGCCGAGGTCGCCCCCCGCGGCCTTGCTGGCGCTGACCGACACCTCGCGAGCGACCGTCTCGAAGTCCTCACCGTTCTTGAGGCGCGCCGCGGCGGCTTTTGCCGCCTCCGCCGCACCCTCGCCCTTGAGCACGATTTCCATAAGGTGAACCGTGGCCTTGCGGGTGAAGTCGGCGCTCTTCCTGCGCTCGTATTCGGTGCGGACATCGGCCTCCGTCACCTGGGCTTTTGGATCAATGTCGCGGGAGCGAACCTGTCGGACGATCACAGAGCGTTCGATATTGCGGCGGAGGGCTTCCTTGGTGAGTCCCTCCCGCTTGAGCTGGGCCTGGAATTCCTCCTCGGAGGTGATGTTCTGCTCCTTCTTGATGTCCTCGATGACCTGGTCGAGGTACTCGGGCCGCAGCTTCAGCCCGAGGGCCATCGCGCGGTCGACGAGCAGGAGTTCCTCCATGGCTTCGTCGAGGAGCTTCGCGTTGTTCTGCCGAAGAAAGGCCTCGATCTCCGAATCCGGCACCCGGGCGGCCTGGATGGCCGCCATCTGGCGGGCCTCGAACTCCGAGAGGGTGACGATCTGGCCGTTGACGCGGGCGATGACCCGCTCGATCACGTCGCCATGGACCAGAACGGAAGCGGAAAGGGCCCCCACGAAAAAAACGCTACCGAGCCGTGACAGCTTCATAGTTCACCTGTGCCTGAGAGACCAGACCATCGATAAGTTGCTTCATCCTTAGACGAGTCTTTGCCTCGGTCAGGCGGGACTCGATATCCGGCCGCGATTCTGCGAAGGACCGGGTGGCGGGGGCGGTCTTCGCCTCCAGCCGGAGGACATGGTAACCGAAGGAGGTGGTTACTATGCCTGAGACCTGGCCCGGGGAAAGAGAGAAGGCTGCTTGCTCGATCTCCGGAGGCAGTTCTCCACGGTGAAAGGAGCCAAGCAGGCCGCCGCCCCGTGCCTGGGGTGACCGGGACCGCGTGCGGGCGAGCAATTCGAAGGAGTTACGGTCTGAATTCAAAATCCGCACGACATCGCGGGCGTCCTGCATCGTCCCGAGCAGGATCTCCCGGATGGTCACCGATTCCTCCACCCTGGCCACCTCGGGGTGGGCTTCATAGTACGCCCGAGCCTCGCCTTCGGACACCCTCTCCTGAGAGAGGGCGGAAGCGAGCCACCGCTCCGCCGCCGCGCGACTCTCGCCCGCGTCCGAGACGCCGCTTCGGGCGGCCGCGATGGCGACCACCCGCTCCTCGACGAACCGCCCGAAAGCCGACGCCCTCATGGCCGGGTCCGAGGTGTCGGTGCCGTTCTTCGCGAGCGGCTCCAGCTCCTTCAGGAACGCGCTGCGTCGTATGTCGACGCCCTGGAAGCGCAGCACCACGGGGTCAAGCGGGGCCCGACAGCCGAGCAGGCTCATCGCGAGAAGCCCCGCTCCCGTGCGCACGCATCGCATGGTTTCCCGTCTGTTCACGATTCTTCGATTTTCGCCGAGCGAAGGCGTTCGAGCACCGCTCGGGAGGCATCGAGCGGTGCGCCCTGGGGCAGGGGCACGGTGAGCGTCTTCCCTTGTGGGCCGAGCTTCGCGCCGGGCCAGGCCGCGATGAGGGTGGCGAGCTTCGCGGGGTCGAGGGGCGGCGCATCGGTGAAGAGCAGGTCGAGCCGGACCCCAACGCGGTCCACCTTGGCGATGCCGAGGCTCTCCGCAAGGACGCGCAGGCGCGAGTAGGTGATGAGATCGATCGCGTCCTGGGGCAGGGGGCCGAATCGATCCCGAAGGTCGGCCTCAATCGCCTTGATGTCCTCATCCTTCGCCGCGTCCGCGGCGCGCTTGTAGATCAGGATTCGGTCCCGCGCCTCCGCGATGTAACCGGCCTTGAGCCTCAGGTCGATCCTCAGGTTGAGCACCGTTCGCTCGGACACGCTCGCTTCGCCGCCCGCCTGCATCTCGCGCACCGCGTCCCCGAGCAGCTTCAGGTAGAGATCCAGGCCCACGGCCAGAATGTGGCCGCTTTGCTCTCCGCCCAGGAGGTTACCGGCGCCGCGCATCTCGAGGTCGAGCGCCGCCAGACGGAAGCCGGACCCGAGATCCGAGAATTCACGAATGGCGGCGAGACGCCGCTGCGCCACCTCGGAAAGAACGCGACCGGGAGGGACCATGAGATATGCGAAGGCGGGGCGATCCGACCGGCCGACCCGGCCCCGAAGCTGATAGAGCTGGGCGAGGCCGAATCGGTCGGCCCGGTGAACGATGAGCGTGTTCGCTCTTGGCACGTCCAGGCCGTTCTCCACGATGGTGGTCGCGACCAGGACATCCGCGCGTCCCTCGACGAAGGCGAGCATGGACTTTTCGAGCTCGCTGTCCGTCATGCTGCCGTGGCCCACCACAACCCGCGCCTCGGGAACGAGCTCCTTGATCATCGAGGCGAGGGAGTAGATCGACTCGACGCGGTTGTGGACGACGTAGACCTGACCCTCGCGCTCCAGCTCATGCCGGATGGCGGTGGCGATC
This sequence comes from Vicinamibacteria bacterium, assembly GCA_019694155.1. Lineage (GTDB taxonomy): Bacteria > Acidobacteriota > Vicinamibacteria > Fen-336 > JAGNNV01 > JAGNNV01. Next base: position 25,225 of record JAIBCN010000002.1, read on the forward strand.
AGGTCCTTCGAGAACTTGACCACCATGGTCTGGATGGCCAGGCGGTCGCGGGGCGGGGTCTCGATGATCGACATGTCGCGCAGGCCCGAAAGACCCATCTGCAGGGTTCTGGGGATGGGCGTCGCGGACAGGGTGAGACTGTCGATGGATGTCTTCTTCTGCTTGAGCCGCTCCTTCGCGGCCACCCCAAATCGTTGCTCCTCGTCCACGATGACGAGGCCGAGGTCCTTGAACTCCGCGTCCTTGGAGAGGAGGCGGTGGGTCCCGATGACGATGTCCACGCGGCCTTCGCTCGCACGCTGCAGGATCTCCTTGTTCTCCTTCGTCGAGCGGAGACGAGACACCATCTCCGCGGTGACGGGAAAGGGAGCGAACCGCCGCCTGAAGGTCTGGAGATGCTGAAAGGCGAGAACCGTGGTGGGCGCCAGCACTGCGACCTGTTTGCCGTCTGCCACCGCCCTCATGGCTGCGCGCATCGCCACCTCGGTCTTCCCGTAACCCACATCGCCGCACACCAGCCGGTCCATCGGCGTCGGGGACGACATGTCCGCGAAAACGTCCTCGATGGCCTTCCTCTGGTCCGGCGTCTCCTCGTATTCGAAGGCGTTCTCGAATTCCGACATCCAGGGGGACATGGGAGAGAAGGCGAAACCATGGCGGGTCTTCCGCTCGGCGTGGACCTTGAGCAGTTCGGCGGCCATGTCGCGCATAGCCCGCTTGACCCGCGACTTGGTCTTGGTCCAGGCCGTCCCGCCGAGCTTGTCGAGGGAGGGATTGCTGCCCTCGGCCGCGCGATGCTTCTGAATCCGATGGAACGACTCGACGGGAACCCGCAACAGGTCCCCGCCCTGGTAGCTCACCACCATGAACTCGGCGTCCGAACCGAGGACATGCAGGCTCTCGAGCCCGACGAATCGACCAATGCCGTGATCTTCGTGGACCACGTAGTCGCCCGGCTTCAGGTCGCGGAAGTCCGAGAGGAACGAGCGCACCACGTTGCGACGCTTGTGAACGTGGACCTCTTCGGGAAAGACGTCGCCGTCCGCGAGCAGGCGGAGCCCCGAGTGGGGGAACTCGATGCCCCGGGAGAGATGCCCCGCCCCGATCTCAACGTGCGTGTCTTCGCCGGTGGCGATGCCGCCCTCGAACAGCGACTCCGCGAGCCGCTGCGCGCGCCCGGGGGTGCCGAGGAGGATGAAGGTCTTTCCCGCTGGCTCCTTGAGGTCCTCGCGAAGGCGCTTGAGATCGCCGCGATACTGGGCGGCGGGTCGCGAGCCGATGTGGATCGCGGTTTCGGCGGGCGCTATCTCGTGAAGCTCGGTGCGCTCCGGTCGCGTGAGATAGCTGCGAACGAGGTCGGGGTCCACGAAGGTCTCGAAGGCGCGCGCGGTCCGGGGATCATCGGGGTCGAGATCGGCGTGAAGGGTGGTCTTGACGTGCAGCGCCCTCTCCATCTCCGCGAGCGCGGGCTCGGGATCGATGACCACGAGCCAGTGCGGAGGCAGGATCTGGGGGATGGCGAGACGCGAGCTGCCCTCGGGCACACCGAAGGGGAGCAGGGTCACCTCGTCGATTTCGTGGCGGCGCCTCTGTGTCGAAGGATCGAACTCGCGGAGACTGTCGATGCGATCACCGAAGAACTCGATGCGCAGCGGCCACAGACGCCCTGGCGGGAAGACATCGACGATCCCGCCCCGGCGCGCGAACGCTCCCGCCTCCACCACCGGGTCCTCCCTCCGGTAGCCGGCGCCGTCGAGATGGTCGAGCAGCATGTCCACCAGAAGTTCCTCGCCCACGCGGACCGAGAGACGCTTTTGGTTGATCACCTCGGGCGCGGCCACGGAGTGAACAAGGGCGGGGGCGGAGATCAGCACCGCCCGCACCGCGCCATCCTGCAGGGCCAGCGTTGATTGAGTGCGCTCGTGTTCCTCCGAGGTGGGCCCCGTCCCGGCGATCCGGGGCGGCAAGTCCGGAAAGGTCGCGAGTGTTCCTCGAGAGCCGAGCCAGGGGATCAGGGTTTCAGCGTCGCCGGAGAGGTTTTCGAGGTCCTTCTCGTGAGGCGCCACGAAGACCACGAGTCGTTCGGTGCTCGCGAGCGGAACCAGGAGGCGCGCGAGGCCGAAGAGGCCGGTCACATGGCTGGTGCGGCCTTCCTCGATCGCGCGCTGCAGCGCGAGGAACCCGGGTTCCCGGTCTAGGAATGAAGCGGGCGACTTCACGTCGAAGCGATCGTCCCGCCCTCGGCTTTCTGGATGAGCGCGGTGGTCGAGCGGTCGGCCACGAGTTCGACCCGGACCACGCGGCCGCCCCAGCTCTCGACTTCCTGCCGGCCCACGATCTTGTCGAGCGCCCAATCGGCGCCCTTGACCAGCACGTCGGGACGGATCGCGTTGATGACGGCGAGCGGCGTGTCCTCCTCGTAGATCACCACCCGGTCCACGCACTCGAGGGCCAGCAGCGCCTCCGCTCTTTCCGCTTCGCCGATCACCGGGCGGGTCTCGCCCTTGATGCGTTTGACCGAAGCATCCGAATTGATGCCGACGACGAGGACGTCTCCTTCCGCCCGGGCCTGTTCGAGGAGACTGATGTGTCCGGTGTGGAGGATGTCGAAGCAGCCGTTGGTGAACACCACGCTCCGGCCCAGGGCCCGGAAGCTGGCGCGGTCGTGGTGGAGGATCTGCAGGGTGTCCGCCTGACGGCGCCGCTCCACCCGCTCCGCCGCGCGCAGTTCGAGTTCGGGTCGCGCATCGGGCGCCGCGATCTGCAGCGACTCCGAGAAGGCCCAGGTGTGACGCGGCCGGTAGACGCCCACGTCCTTGACCCGGCTGCGAACCCGGAAGGAGTAGAGCCCGCGGTGATAGTCGTAGGGCGTTCCGTCCCGGCGATGCGCGGCGATGTCGAGGATGTAGCTGCCTTCCACCAGGCGCAGATCCTGGATCTCGAAGGTGAAACTGAAGGGGCCCGCGGCTCGGGTCGGCTTGAACTCCTCGATGTGGGTGTTCGTCCCGTAGACGGCGGTGCCATCCGCGGTGAAGATCCCGACGCCGAAGACGAAGTCCTCCACCGGACTTCGCGCTTCGCCGCTCACCGCCACGCGAAGGGTGTCCCCGGTCACGAAGACGTGAGCCATGCGGTCGGTGTGGTCGCGGAGGTGGACCTCGTTCAGAACGATCTCCCCGCTTCCCCATCGGCGCTTCTCTTCCGGGGCCTCGCCGCTCACCTTGTCGCTGCTCTCCGCGACCTCGCGGACCTCCTGCTTGCCCAGGAGCTCGTTCTCCTGACCGGCCACGAAGCTCAAGTAGGCGTCGACCACCCTCTTCGGGTCGCCGGAATCCATGGCTTTGCCCTTGCGAAGCCAGAGGGCCTCGTCGCACATCTTCTCGACGAGACCCAGGCTGTGAGTCACGATGACGATGGTCTTTCCCCGTCTGCGGAACTCGCCGATCTTCTCGAGACACTTGCGGGTGAAGGCTTCGTCGCCGACCGCGAGGACCTCGTCGATGAGGAGGATGTCGGGGTCGACGTGAATGGCGACCGCGAAGCCCAGGCGCGCGTACATGCCGGAGGAATAGGTTTTCACCGGCGCGTCGATGAAGTCCTTCATCTCCGCGAACTCGACGATCTCATCGAATCGGCGGTTGACCTCGGCGCGGGTGAGGCCCAGCATGATGCCGTTAATAGCCACGTTTTCGCGGCCGCTGATCTCGGGATGGAACCCGGCGCCCAGTTCGATCAGCGCGGAGACCCGGCCGGACACGTCGAGAGAGCCGCTCGAGGGCTTGGTGATGCCGGAGAGCAGCTTGAGGGTGGTCGATTTCCCGGAGCCGTTTTCGCCGAGGATCCCGTAGGTGCAGCCGCGCGGGATGTCGAAGGAGACGTGGTCGAGGGCGGTGAAGAGCTCGCTCGGCTTGAGGTCCCGAATGAGCGAGCCGGAGACGATGGCGCTCTTCAGGGTCGTGAACTGGTTTTTGTGGAGGTACTTCCGGTAGACCTTGGTGAGGCCGCGAGCGGAGATGGCGACTCCTTGTCCGGTGTGGGCGGGCAGGCCGTTCATAGCTCTTCCGCCAGCGCGTCGCGAAGACGGTCGAAGAGAAAACAGCCGAACGCGAAGACCAGGATGGCCACGAGCGCCGAGGCCCCGAGGCCGGCCCAGTGGTCGAAGCGTCCCTCGAAGAGCATTTGCTGGTAGCTCACCACGATGTGGCTCATCGGATTGAGGCGAAGCAGGGTCTTGAAGGGGCCGTCGATGGAACCGTACATGTACAGGATGGGAGACCCGAAGAACCACAGCCGGAAGAGGTGCCCGATGATGTTGCTCAGGTCGCGAAAGTGAACGGTGAGCGCCGAAAGGGCGAGGGCGAGGCCGAGGGCCATCACGAACTGCACGAGCAGCGGAAGGGGAAAGAGAAGCGCGGCGGGGGAGAGCCGCTGATTCCAGACGACGAAGAACAGGAGGATGGGAACGGACAGCAGGAAATTGAAGAGGTTCGTGATGACCGCGACCGTGGGCAGGATCTCGGGCGGGAACAGGACCTTCTTGAGCAGTCCCCCGCTGCTCACCAGCACCGAGGAGGCTTCGAGGACGGCGGCCTCGAAGAAGCTCCAGGGGAGGATGCCGCAGGCGAAGAAGAGCAGGTAGGGCTCCATCTCCTTCGCCCTCTGGCCGGGCAGCATGTACCCGAAGACCACGCCGTAGGTGAGGAGGTTCAACAGGGGATTGATGAAACTCCACACGAACCCGAGCACGCTCCCCCGGTAGCGCGCCTTGAGCTCACGCGAGACAAGGCTCTCGATGAGGGCCCTGTAGCGGAAGAGCGTCTTTATCTGGGCGAGGATCTGCGGCCTCGCGCTCAGGCGCCCTTGGTGTGGGAGGCCGCAGAGAGGCGGGCGATCGCCTTCACGTAGTCAGCCTGCGCTTCCTTGAAGCCCTCTTCGTCCTTCACCATCTTCATGCGCTCGGCCGCGCGGGCCTTCGCCTTTTCGGCCCGGGCCACGTCGATTTCCTCGGCGCGCTCGCCGCCCTCGGCCAGGATGTGCACGCGGTCGGGCAGGACCTCGCAGAACCCGAACATGCAGGCGATGTGCCCGACCTCCGAACCCTGGCGATAAATGATCTCGCCGGCGCCGAGCGTGGCCAACATGGGGATGTGGCCGGGGAGAACGCCGAACGAGCCTTCCGAACCCGGAGCCTGGACGGAGTCCACCTCGTCGCGCATGAGCAGCCCGTCCGGGGTGACCACTTCGAGAGTGAGCTTGGTTGGGAGGTGGGAGTCGGCCATGGCGTCGGTCCTCTAGGCCGCCATCTTCTTGGCCTGCTCGAAGACATCCTCGATGGCGCCGGCCATGAAGAAGGCCTGCTCGGGCAGGTGATCGGTATCGCCGTTGACGATGGTCTTGAAGCTGCGGACGTTGTCTTCGAGGGAAACGTACTTGCCCGGAATGTTGGTGAACTGCTCACCCACGTGGAAGGGCTGAGAGAGGAACTTCTGGATCTTTCGCGCACGGCCGACGATCACGCGATCCTCTTCGGAGAGCTCGTCGATGCCGAGAATGGCGATGATGTCCTGGAGGTCCTTGTAGCGCTGAAGGATCTGCTTCACCGCGAGAGCGGTGTTGTAGTGGTCCTTGCCGATGATGCGCGGATCGAGGATGCGCGACGACGATGCGAGGGGGTCGACGGCGGGATAGATGCCGAGCTGGGCGATCTGACGGGACAGGTTCGTGGTGGCGTCGAGGTGGGCGAACGCGGTGGCGGGTGCCGGGTCGGTGTAGTCGTCGGCAGGCACGTAGATCGCCTGGATCGAGGTGATCGAACCCTTCTTGGTCGAGGTGATGCGCTCCTGGAGGGCGCCCATTTCCGTCTGCAGGGTGGGCTGATATCCGACGGCGGACGGCATGCGGCCGAGGAGGGCCGAAACCTCGGAACCCGCCTGGGTGAACCGGAAGATGTTGTCGACGAAGAGCAGAACGTCCTTGCCCTCCTCGTCACGGAAGTACTCGGCGGCGGTGAGGCCGGTGAGAGCGACGCGAAGGCGCGCCCCGGGCGGCTCGGTCATCTGGCCGTAGATGAGAGCGGCCTTGCTCTTCTCGAAGTTCTTGACGTCCAAGACGCCCGACTCCTGGAACTCGAGCCAGAGGTCGTTCCCTTCACGGGTCCGCTCGCCCACGCCCGCGAAGACGGAAACGCCGCCGTGCTTTTTCGCGAGGTTGTAGATCAGCTCCTGGATGATGACGGTCTTGCCGACGCCGGCGCCGCCGAACAGGCCGATCTTGCCGCCTCGGAGGTAGGGCTCGATCAGGTCGATGACCTTGATGCCGGTCTCGAACATTTCGAGCTTGGTCGACTGTTCATCGAAGGCGGGCGCGGGACGGTGAATCGGGTAGCGCTTGTCGGCCTTCACCGGACCAAACTCGTCGACAGGCTCGCCCAGCACGTTAAGAACGCGGCCCAGGGTGCCCGGACCCACCGGGACCATAATCGCGGCGCCCGTATCCACCGCCTTCATCCCGCGGACCATGCCGTCCGTGGGCTGCATGGCGACGCAGCGAACCCGGTCTTCGCCAAGGTGCTGTTCCACCTCGACCACAACGCGGATGTTTCCACCCTCGATGGTCACAGCGTTGTAGATCGCGGGGACGCCCTTCGGGAACTCGATGTCCACTACGGGACCGATCACCTGAATGACTCGACCGATGTTCTCTGACGCCATTGGTTCTTTCCGTTCGTTCTTTCGCTTGCTGGGGGTTCGGTTGCTTTGGAGGTCTTTGGAAACGCCTAGGCGGCGGAGCCCGAGACCACCTCGATGATTTCCTTGGTGATCGCGGCCTGGCGCACCTTGTTCATGTAGAGGGTGAGGCTGTCAATGGTCTGGGTGGCGTTGCGCGTGGCCGCATCCATGGCCGCCATGCGCGCCCCGTGCTCGGCGGCTTGGGATTCGAGGAGTGCCTGCCAGACCGTGGTCTCCACGATCTTCGGCAGGAGCTTTTCGAAGATTTCCTTCGGCCCCGGCTCGTACACGTAGTCCTGCACACTCTTGCGCTCTTCGAGGGCTTGAAGCGGCAGCAGTCGCTCGATGACGATGCGCTGCTGGATGATGCTCTTGAATTCGTTGAAGAGCAGAAACACCTCTTCCACTTCTCGGTCGAGAAACGACTTGATCGCGGACTGGGCGATTTCCTGTGCCGTGGAGTACTTGAGGCTCTGGAAGGCGCCGATGTACTCCTTGCGGATGGTGGCCCGACGCTTCAGGAAGTCGCGGCCCTTGCGGCCCACGGCATCGATGAGCACTTCGCGTTCGGTATCGGCCAGGTAACGCTGGGCCACGCGCAGCAGTGACGAGTTGAAGGCGCCGCACAACCCCTTGTCCGCGGTGACCACGATGAGAAGCGCCTTGCCTTCCTTCGACGCGGGGCGGAAGAGGGGATGGTTCTCCTCACCTTCGGTGCGCGCGGCCACGTCCTTGAGGACCTGCGCCATCGTCCTTGCGTAGGGACGGGCCGCAAACATGGACTCCTGAGCCCGGCGGAGCTTCGCCGCCGACACCATCTTGAGGGCCTTGGTGATCTGCTGCGTGTTCTTGACGCTGCGGATGCGTCTGCGGATGTCTATGAGCGCTGGCATGCTCTGCTCTCGTGGCTCGCCTCGGGAATCAGGCCGTGGCCTTGAAGAGATCGGCGAATTCGACGAGCGCGGCCTTCACGCGCTCGGTGAGCTCCTTGGTGAGCTCTTTCTTTTCCGCGATCTCCTTCAGCAGGCCGGGATGTCGGGCGTCCAGGTGCGCGTGGAGTTCTTTTTCGTAACGACGCACATCGCCCACGGCGTAGCCGTCGAGGAACCCGTTGATGCCCGCGTACATCCCGATCACCTGCTTCTCCATGGCGACCGGCGCGTACTGGTCCTGCTTGAGGAACTCGGTCATGCGCTGGCCTCGCGCCAGGGTGGACTGGGTGCTCTTGTCCAGGTCGCCCGCGAACATCGCGAAAGCGGCGAGCTCGCGATACTGGGCGAGGTCGAGGCGCAGGCGGCCGGCGACCGTCTTCATGGCCTTCACCTGGGCGGAGCCGCCGACGCGGGAGACGGAGTTGCCGACGTTGATCGCGGGACGGATGCCCGAGTTGAAGAGGTCGGCTTCGAGGAAGATCTGGCCGTCGGTGATGGAGATGACATTCGTCGGGATATAGGCCGAGATGTCGCCGGCCTGGGTCTCGATGATCGGAATGGCGGTAAGGCTCCCTCCACCTTTCTTGTTCGACAGCTTGGAGGCGCGCTCGAGCAGGCGGCTGTGGAGGTAGAAGACGTCGCCAGGGTACGCCTCGCGGCCGGGCGGGCGGCGGAGAATGAGTGAGATCTCTCGGTAGGCCGCGGCGTGCTTCGAGAGGTCGTCGTAGATGCACAGGGCGTGCTGGCCGTTGTCCCGGAAGTACTCGCCCATGGCCGTGCCGGCGTAGGGTGCGATGTAGAGGAAGGGGGCGGGGTCGGAGGCGGTGGCGGCGACCACGATGGTGTGGTCCATGGCCCCGAAATCCTCGAGCGTCTTCACCACCTGCGCGACGGTGGAGCGCTTCTGCCCAATCGCCACATAGATGCAGATGACGCCTTTGCCCTTCTGGTTGATGATCGTGTCGATCGCCACCGCGGTCTTGCCGGTCTGACGATCGCCGATCACTAGTTCGCGCTGGCCGCGACCGATGTTGACCATCGAGTCGATGGCTTTGATTCCCGTCTCGAGCGGTTCGCGCACGGGTTGGCGGTCGACGACGCCAGGAGCGATGACTTCAACTTCCCCGAACTTCTTCGTGTGGATAGCGCCCTTGCCGTCGATCGGTTCGCCGATCGCGTTGACCACGCGGCCCACGAGCTCGGGGCCGACGGGGATCGACATGATTCGGGAGGTGCGGCGAACTTCGTCTCCCTCGCGAATGAGGGTGTAGTCGCCGAGGAGGATGGCGCCCACCGAATCCTCTTCGAGGTTGAGCGCCATCCCGCGCACGCCGTGGGGTAGATCGAGCAGTTCTCCCGCCATGCAGTTCGTGAGGCCGTGAACGCGGGCGATGCCGTCGCCGACGGCGAGGACGGTCCCGATCTCCGCGGTATCGGTGCCCGCAGAGAACCCCGCGAGCTGCTGCTTGAGGACTTTTGTGATTTCTTCGGCTCGGATTTCCATGGGCGCTTCTTCGATATTCCTGTGATTCTTTTGGGGGGAGGGCTGAGCGGTCCTTGGGAGTCGGGGCTTTGGCTTTGAGACCTACAGAAGGTGCTGTCGCAGGGCGTGAAGGCGGCCCGTGACCGTGCCATCGAACAGGTGACCATCGACTTCGACCTTGAGTCCGCCGACGAGTGCGGCGTCGACGGACATTTCAATCTCCACCGATCCGGACACCGCAGCCTCGAGGGCCTTGCGCAGGCTCTGGGTCTCTTCGTCGCCGAGGGGCAGGGCGGTGACCACCTTCGCCGAGTGCACGTTGTTCCGCGCGTTCCACTCGGCGTGGTAGCGCTGCACGATGTCCTTGAACAACTCCACCCGGCCGCCCTCGATCAGCATTTCGAAGAACCGAGGAAGCGGCGCGGAGAGACCCGTGAAGATCTCGAAGAAGATCGATTTCTTGGTGGCTGGGGGGACGCCCGGGTTCCCCAGGGCTTCCCGGAGCGTCGGGTTGGCTTTCAGGGTCGCGGCGACGGCGGCCAGTTCATCGCGCACCGCCTTCGGGTCAGCCGCGGTTTCTATGATGGCTCGGGCGTAGCGCCTTGCTGACTGGGTGTCGTTCAAGCTTGGAGTGCGGTCTTCTGGGGAAACAGGCGCGCCTCGCGCGCGTTTTTTGGGGCGTGGAGCACCCTGGGGCGCCCCCTCTGGAGACGGTCGTAACTTTTCGGACGCGTGACAGATAGGATATCACGCGCGCAGGACGATTCTCCCCGGGGTCGTGGCGACGGCTCGCCCTATCCGACGGGCCTCTGTGAGTTCCAGAAGGAGGGCTTTCGCGCGGTCTTCCGGCACGCTGAGCAAGAGCCCCCCGGAGGTCTGTGGATCGTAGGCCAGGGTCACGAGGGCCGGGTCCGTTCCGGGCTCCTCGTCGACTTTCGATTCGAACTGCCGGCGATTCGCCTTGAGGCCACCCGACTGGCTCTCCTGAGCAAGCTCGCGCGCGCCCGGCAGAAGGGGCAGCGCCTGCGTATCGATCTCCAGGCCGACCCGGCTCTCCCGGGCGAGGCCAAGTCCGTGACCGATCAAGCCGAATCCCGTGATGTCGGTCGCCGCATGCGCGGCGTACCGCCGGGCCATTTCCGCGGGGATCCGATTGAGCCGCGACATGCTGAGCGTGGACGCCGCGATGGAGACTTCCGGGGCGCGGGCATTCTTCTGGGCGGTGGCGATGACACCGGTCCCCAGGGGCTTGGTGAGAACCAGAATGTCGCCGGGCCTTGCCCCTGCGTTCGTCAGAAGGGCCGCCTCCTCCACGATCCCGGTCACCGCGTAACCGAACTTGATCTCGGGATCCCTCACCGTGTGCCCGCCCAGAAGAGCGCATCCCGCCTCCCTGAGCTTGCCCGCCCCTCCCCGGAAGATGGCGGCCGTCCACTCCGGTGGAAAGTCGCGGTCGGGAACGGCCGCGATCGAAAGGGCGGTGATGGGCCGGCCACCCATGGCGTAGACATCCGAAAGAGCGTTGGCGGCGGCGATGGCGCCAAACGCCTCCGGATCGTCCACCACGGGCGTGAAGAAGTCGACGGTCTGGACCAGAAGCGTGCCGTCGTCGAGGCGATAGATTCCCGCGTCGTCGCCCGTGCGGTAGTCGACGAGAATTCGTGGATCGTTGATGCGGGGGAGTTCACCCAGGACCTGGGCGAGTTCGGCGGGGCCGAGCTTGCTCGCTCAACCCGCGCTCTTGACTCGTTCGGTGAGCCTGAGGATCCTCTGTCGGTCGTCCGTCATCCTTATATGGTTTCTTATACTACGGTTCCCGGGAGCCCACGTCGGTCTGCCCGGCCAGGCTCGCCCCCTCTTCGACGACGAGGCGGGGAGAGTCAAGCGTCGCCTCGACGCGTGCGCCAGCCAGAATCTCGATGCGGTCACGAGCGTGCACATGTCCTCTCACGCGACCTCGTATGGAAACGACGCCGCAGTCGATCTCGGCCTCGACGAAGCCATGCTCGCCGATCACCAGCATGTTGTCCGAGACGACGCGTCCGCGGACGACGCCGTCTATGCGGAAGGTGTCCTTGAAGCGCAGTTCTCCCACGAATTCGGTGCCCTGGTCGATGAAGCCGTTGAGGTTCTCGGAGAAGAAGGAGGGACGTGACATGCGTGTTCCTACCCTCTGACGATCCAGGCGTAGATGCGGTTCAGTTCGGTCTCGCTCTCGAAGGCGATCCGGATCTCTCCCTTGCCTCGCTTGCGGGTGATCTCCACGCGCGCCCCGAGCTTGGCCCGTAACTTCTCCTCCGCGGCCCGGGTGTTGGCGTCGACCTTTCTGATCTTGAGCGGCCTTGGATTCCTCGTCGCCTTCACTCGAGCCTCGACCTGGCGCACGGAAAGACCCTGCTTGATGGCGAGGGCCGCGAGATCCCGGAGCACTGTCTGGTCTTCGACGGCGAGCAGGGCCCGCGCGTGCCCGGCCGAGAGCGTGCCTCTTTGAAGCTCTTCTCGGACATCGGCGGGCAGACGCAACAGGCGGATGGTGTTGGCGACCGTGGCGCGGTCCTTTCCGACCTTCGAGGCGAGAGCTTCCTGTGTGAGACCCAGTTCATCCTGCAGTCGGCGGAGCGCCTGTGCCTCTTCGATCGGCGTGAGCTCTTCGCGTTGGATGTTCTCGACCAGAGCGAACTCCAGGACGCGATCATCGGCAACGGTCCGAACGACGGCTGGGATGGTTGGCAGTCCCAGCTTCTGAGCGGCTCGGAAACGGCGCTCTCCCGCAATGATCTGGAATCTCCCGTTGGCCACGGGGCGAACCAGGATCGGCTGGACCACGCCGCTCTCCTGGATCGATCGAGCCAGCTGTTCCAGCGCCTCGGGCCGAATGGTCGTTCGGGGCTGAGCAGGGTTGGCGTCGATGAGAGATATTGGAACCACGGACTCGGTACCTGCGCCACGGGGCGTGGCGGCCGTCTCGGTCGGTGCCGGGGTGGGGGCTTGTGGAATCAGGGCGGAGAGCCCTCGTCCAAGAGCCATTCGCTTAACGCTCATGAGCGCACCTCTCTCTCTGCTCGGTTCAAGACTTCGCGCGCCAGGCTCAGGTAGCACTCACTGGCTCGAGACTTGATGTCGTAGAGGAGTACGGGCTTTCCGAAGCTTGGCGCCTCGGCCAGACGGATGCTCCTTGGAATCGTCGTCCTGAACACCTGATCGCCGAAGTGGGCGCGAACATCCGCCGAGACCTGCTGGGAGAGATTCGTCCGTTCATCGGCCATCGTCAGAAGCACCCCCTCGAGGGCCACTTTCGGATTGAGAGCGGCCCGAATCCGATCGAGTGTCCCCAGAAAGGCCCCCAGGCCCTCAAGCGCGAAGTATTCGCACTGAATCGGCACAAGGACGGAGTCCGCCGCGGTCAGTGCGTTCACGGCCAGCAGGCCAAGGCTCGGTGGAGTGTCGAGGAGAATGAAGTCGTAGTCGCCCCGAAGAGCATCAACGGAACCGCGAAGGCGGAATTCGCGCCCATCGCCCGATGCCAGCTCCACTTCGAGCCCGGCCAGGTCCGGATCGGACTGAATCACCTGGAGATATTCCAGTGCCGTCCGTGCTGGGGGTGGGAGGCTGGCGCCGGAGAAGAGGGCTTCGTAAAAGCCCGAGACCTTCTCCAGGCCGAAGCCGGAAGTCAGATTGCCTTGGGGGTCGAGGTCAACCGCCAGCACGCGCTTCTCGGCGACTGCGAGGCTTGCGGCCAGGTTGATGGCGGTGGTGGTCTTGCCGACACCCCCTTTTTGGTTTGCTACTGCGATGACGCGGGCCATTGTTTCTCAGAATAGCATTCGGGTGTCGCCCCGTTTCACGTGAAACATCGACGCTGGACGGTCGAGCCCGAAGGCAGTTTGATGGCTTCTGTTCCCGACAACTCCGGGCCTCCAAAGACCAGCAGGGTTCCGCCGGGGGCGATCAGGGACCGCAGCGCCTCCGGGTCAAGTCCGACCGCGCGCATCGTCACCGTCGCGGCCTTCGGACCCTTGTACGCGTCGCTTCGTTCGCGGAGCACCGTGACGTTCGCGGCATTCATCTGCCGTGCGGCATCTCGCAGGAAGGCCCAGCGCTTGGCCCGGGGCTCGAGCAGCGTGAACTCCAGGTCCGGGCGGAGGGCCGCGAGGATCAGGCCGGGGGAACCGTTCCCCGAACCCACGTCGATTACCGGATCCGTCAGCAGGTTTTCCGCTCCCAGAGTCGGCTGTATGAGTGTCTCGAAGGCCTGCTTCGCGTCCTGGGCCCCGGTGAGGTTGATCCTGGGAGACCAATGCATGAGGCAGTCCAGGTACCTCACCAGCCGGGATCGTGCCTCAGCACTTTCTATCGCCTGAAGGCCCCCGAGCACGTCTTGTTGGGACAACCTAGGGGGTGGCCTTGGCTTTAGGGAAGAGGTGCGGGGCGAAGTACATGGCAAGCGCCTGCTGGGCCATCGCCACGAGGTTGGAGACGAACCAGTAGAGGTTCAGGCCCGCGGGGGCCCAGGCGAACATCCCCGAGAAGATAATGGGCATGAGCATCATCATCCTCTGCTGCGCGGGGTCCACGGCTGGGGCCGGCATCAGCCGCTGCATGGCGATCATGGACAGTCCCGAAAGAAGGGGGGTGATGAAGAGCGGATCCTTGAGGCTCAAGTCGGGGATCCAGAAGAAGGGAGCGCCCTTGAGGTCAACCGATATGTCGAGCATACGGTAGAACGCGAACAGAAAGGGCATGGTGAGCAGGGTCGGGAGGCAACCGGCCGCTGTCTGCCGAACCATGTCGATTCCGTTCTTCTCGTACACCTCTGCGATCTCCTGCTGCATCAATTGCCGCTTGGGATCGGTCAGGGAGAGTCTCTTGTATCGCTCCTGGACCGCGCGAATCTGTGGCCCTACTTTCGCCATCTTGGCGGACGAGAGGATCGCGTAGTGCCGAAGGGGGGCGAGGGCAATTCCGATCCCGATGGTGAGAAGGATGATCGCCACGCCGTAGTTGCCGACGCGGGCATTCACGGCCCGAAGCGCCCTCGTCAGGGGCACCACGATCGGGCCCAGCCAGCTGCCAACCGGCACGATCTTCTCGACACCCATGCCCAGGGCCTGGAGCCGGTCGTAGTCCTTGGCCCCCACGGTCAGTGCGATCGGAAGGGGCACGAGGAGTTGGACATGCGACTCTTTGCCTTCGACGATGGCGCTCGCCTGGGCCTCGATCGTGGCTCCGTTCTCTCGAGTCATGATGGCAGCGAAGTACTTGTTCTCCACTCCCACGAGCCTTGCGCGCATGTTCCGGGGCGCGGCCAGACCGCTTGGCGGCACCCGAACCTCGGCGCCTGCCTCGTCAATCTCGACAACCTCCGGGGGAAGATAGCCGCGCAGACTGCGCTCGTCTTCCGACGGCTGACCGAACCCGGGCCCCCAATAGACCTGGGCGGGGACGACCACGCCTTTCTCGCGGACCCTCGCATCGATTCGAAAGGCGCGGCCGCCCTTGATCGCCTCGATGGTCTTCGTGACTTCCAGGGTGCCGTCCGAGAAGTCGAAGCGCGTCCCCTTCTCTCCTCCAACGGTCGTTTCGGCCGAGCGGAACTGGGCCTCTCTGATCCGCGCGTCGAGGTCGGGGCGTCCCGTGACCAGATCCAGGGGACCCGGGACCGGGTTTCCACCCGGATGGGCCTCCACCGGTTTTCCCCGCTGGTCCTTGTAGTCAAGCAGCTTCCAGGAAAGGAGCCGGGCGCCTCGAGAGCTGAATGCGATCTCGGTGTCCTTGAAGACGAGTTCCACCCGATGCTCTTCTCCCATCACGATGGGCGCGGTCGGCGCTTCTGGCGTCGGGGTCGCGGCCGCCATCGCGGGGCTCGCCGAAGGCGTCGTCGCGGAAACGCTGGCCGAAGCCCTCGGGGATCCCGCAGGGGTGCTCTGTGCGGGCGCTTCCGCTAGTTGCGGGTAGCGGGAGTTGGTCCACATCCGGAAGCCCAGCAACACAGCGAACGACAACGCGAAGGCCAGAATCAAACGTCTTTCTTCCATTTGTTCTTCTTTCTCGCTTCCGAACGTGCTCTAGTGAAAATTCAGGGTACGGGATCGAACCCGGCGCCGCCAAAGGGGCGGCATCGCAGGATGCGTCGGAGCCCCAACCAGGCACCACGCACGCCGTGTCGAACCAGCGCCTCCCGGGCATACTGGCTGCAAGAGGGCTCGAAGCGACAGCTGCCAACGAAGAACGGGGAAAGCACCGCCTTGTAGGCGTCAATGCACAGGACGAGGGCGCCGACCAGAGCGCGTTCCGGCGGCGATCGCTTTTTTGAGGGCTTCATCCAAGACGCTTCCTGCCTCGGCCGCTGACAGCTCCGCAAACCCGGGCTTCAGGTTGAAGACTATGTCATACGGGGTCGCGCCCATTGAACTCCTTCGGTAGTGTTCGCGGACGAGCCGGCGAGCACGATTTCTGCGCACCGAGTCCCCTACCTTCACCGAGGCTGAAATTCCAATGCGCCCGGCGCCGTGCGCAGGGACGATGGCGACGCTCAGAAGAGGGGTTACGCCCCGGCTGCCGGCTTTCAGGATGGCTCCAAATTCGTCGCTCTTCCGGATCCGGCGGGCCCGGCCAAAGCGGGCGCTCCCAGGGGACATGAGAAGTCTCCGTGTGCCGCTATCGGGGGTTCCCCTGGGGCGGCCGGGGCTCAGGCGCCGAGGCGCTGCCTTCCCTTGGCGCGGCGCCTCTTGATCACGAGTCTTCCGCCGCGCGACCTCATGCGGACGAGAAAGCCATGAGTCCTTCTTTTGCGGCGATTGTTCGGCTGAAACGTTCTCTTCACTGTTTCTGGAATCCCTTGCGAAAAGTAGAACCTGTGATGTTATCGGGTATTCCATCAGCCGTCAAAATCGGGCATTTTTCGGGGGTGGTCCAGGGGGGGCGGCGTGTTATGGTTGACCCTCTTCGCAGGGCGATTTCCGCCCCCTAACCGAGCCCGATTTCAGGGCTCTCTGGTTGATCCGGTAACCCTTCTTTCTGACGATGCGCCTGGCTTCTATTCGATGACCGTCTGGGATCGTGTTCTGGATCTTGTGGAGAAGGAGGGACGCGTCAGCTCCCACTCCTTCGTCACGTGGTTCCGACCCACCGCCTTCCGTTCGTTCGACGGGTCGGTGCTCTCCATCGGCGTCCCCAGCGCGCCTTTTCGCGATTGGTTCCTGAAGAACTACTCGAGCCTCGTTTCCGAGATGCTGACGAGTCTGGGCCACCCCGGTGTTCGGCTTCAGTGCGACATCGACAGCTTCGGCAGCGTCGAATCGCTGCCCGTCATCGAAGCTTCCTCACTGAACCCAAAGTACACCTTCGAGACCTTCGTGGTGGGCGCGTCAAATCAGATGGCTCATGCGGCGGCGAAGGCTGTCGCCGAGGTTCCGTCGAAGTCCTACAACCCTTTGTTCATCTACGGCGGTGTCGGTCTCGGAAAGACCCACCTTCTGCAGGCGATCGGACACTATCTCCTCAAGCGAAACCCAAAGCTCGCTCTCACCTACGTGTCGAGCGAACACTTCGTCAATGAGGTGGTCTCCGCCATCCGGTACGAGAGGATTCTCCCCTTCCGCCAGCGCTACCGGGCGATCGACGTCCTCATCATCGACGACATCCAGTTTCTCTCCAACAAGGAGCGGTCCCAGGAAGAGTTCTTCCATCTCTTCAACACCCTCTACGAGGCCGGGAAGCAGGTGGTGATCTCCGCGGATGTTCCTCCCAAGATGCTGACGGGCGTTCACGAACGCATGCAGAGCCGTTTTTCTTCAGGCATGTCCGCCGATGTCGGCCCGCCGGATATCGAGACCCGGGTGGTGATCCTCCAGAGGCTCGCGGCTGCAGAGGACATTCTCCTACCCGACAACGTCGGGCTCTTCGTTGCCTCGAAGGTCCGCTCAAACATCCGCGAACTGGAGGGTGCGTTCAATCGTATCGTGGCGCATGCCAGCCTGCGCGGTGTCGACATCGACATCGATGTCGCCCAGGCCGCGATGAAGGACCTGATGGATGCGCCCGAGAAACGCCTGTCCATCGAAACCGTCCAGAAGTTCGTGGCCGACCACTACAAGGTCAAGATCTCAGACCTCAAGGCTCGTAACAACTCGCGGAGCGTGACGATTCCGAGACAGGTCGCCATGTACCTTGCAAAGCACCTCACTTCCTCATCCCTCCCCGAGATCGGCCGCGGTTTCGGCGGCAAGCATCATTCCACCGTGATTCACTCGATCAGGAAGGTCGAGATGGACAGGAAGGCCGACAGCGATTTCGACAGGCTGCTCAACAGTCTTATCGCCTCGCTCAAATAGCCTTATGTTGGGGTCCTCCGCTTTTCAACAAGGAACGACCTGTCGGGTTCCTTCGGATCTCTCGAAGGGGGCCGCTCCGCCAACACTCTCTGACGGAGATTCACAGAAGTTTCAACATCGTTTAGAATATCGTAACGGGTTGAAAATAAAAGACATCACTCAGATATTCACCGCTAGTGAAAACTCCTCTGAATTGATAACAATCTCTTCTGTTTCTCAAGTAGAAGAAGAAAGACACGTTTCCTTCAAGCAGGTTTCTGGAAAGTAGGCCATGGAAATAACTGTCCGCCGTGAAGACCTTGTGAGAGATCTTCAAGTGATTCAGGGAATCGTCGATCGCCGGGGAGCGATCGCCATCCTTTCCAACGCGCTTCTGGTCGCCTCGAATGATTCACTGTCCCTGTCCGCCACCGATCTCGATGTCTCGGTGAAGGCGGTCTGCCCGGCCCGTGTCAAGAAGGGAGGCGCGACCACGCTTCCCGCGAGGAAACTCCACGACATAGTCAAGGCGCTTCCTTCGGGGTCCGACATTCTCCTGCGCGACGACGAAGAGGGCTTCGTCTCCGTGCAGAGCGAAAGGACCAACTACAAAGTTGCCACCCTTCCCAAGGACGACTTTCCGACCCTGCCCGAAAGCAAAGGCGCCCAGGAGATCGCACTGCCCGCCGCGGTGATGAGCCGGCTGATCGGCAAGACGAGCTTCGCCATCACCGTGGAGGATGCGCGCTACTACCTGGGCGGCGCGCTGCTCATCGTCCACGGCGACACCGTCACCATGGTGACCACCGACGGCCACCGGCTCTGCTTCGCCAGGGAGAAGGTCGAGGGCGCGAAGTTCAAGGAGGAAAGGGTCCTCATCCCCCGAAAGGCCATCAACGAACTGAAGCAGGTGACCGAGGGCGAGGAGACGATCTTCTTCTCGCGGACGGAAAATCACCTGATCTTCAGGACGCCGCGGCGAACGCTGACAAGCAAGCTGGTGGAAGGGCAGTTCCCCGCTCACGAGAAGGTGATCGCTGCAAAGGGTCCCAAGGTAGGCCAGACCAAACGCACCGAACTCCTCGATGCGCTTCGCCGGGTGAGCCTCCTTTCGACCGAACGTTCCCGCGCGATCCGGCTGACCATGAAGCCCGGTGAGATCGAACTTCACGCTTCCTCGCCAGACCAGGGCGAGGCGGTTGAGACCTTCGCCGCCGAGTACTCCGGCGAGCAGGTCGACATTGGTTTCAATGCGCAGTACCTCATTGACTTCCTGTCTGTCCTTTCCGATGCCGAGGTCACGATCGAGCTGAAGGACAGCGACGCCCAGGGCATCTTCTATCCAACGTCCCAGAAGGACGGCGACTCGATGCACCGCTATGTCCTCATGCCGATGAGGCTCTAGGCACGAAAAGGAAAGCAACGGCCTTCGATCGCGGCGCACCGGCGCGCGAAGAGACGCCAAGGAGGGTGTGGCCGCCCTGCCCCTTTGAGACAGTACTTCGCGCACCCGAGCGGCCAGCGTGATCGCAGCAAAGAATGGAATCACCCACAGAGAAATGATCGAGAAAACCGACGAGATCGCCTACGGCGCAGACACCATCAAGGTCCTTGAAGGGCTTGAGGCGGTTCGTGTTCGCCCCGCGATGTACATCGGCTCCACAGGCGAGTCGGGGCTTCACCACCTCGTCTACGAGATCGTCGACAACTCTGTGGACGAGGCTTTGGCTGGCCACTGCGACACGGTCGAAGTCTTCATCCACATCAATAACTCCATCACCGTCATCGACAACGGGCGAGGCATTCCCACCGGACCCCACCCCTCCGGCCTCGGCGACACCGCCGAGGTTGTCCTGACCAAGCTTCATGCCGGGGGAAAGTTCGAGAAGAAGGCCTACCAGGTCTCCGGCGGTCTTCACGGCGTCGGCGTGTCGGTCGTGAACGCGCTATCCGAGCGACTCGACCTCGTGATCTGGAGAGAAGGCAAGACCTTCACCCAGAGCTACGAGAAAGGGGTCCCGGTAACGCCGGTCACCGAGGTCGGGCCCGCCGATCGCCGCGGAACCAAGGTCACGTTCAAGCCCGACCCGACCATTTTCGAAACCACCCTCTTCTCCTTCGACACGCTTTCCCAGCGACTGCGCGAGCTTTCCTTTCTCAATCGCGGCATCCTCATCTCCCTGATCGACGAACGAGACGGCAAAGCGCACCGCTTCAAGTACGAGGGCGGCATTGCTTCGTACGTCGAGCACCTCAACCGGAACAAGACGGTGATGACGCCGGAGCCGGTGGAAGTAGGCGGCACGCGAGAGGGCGTCATCGTGGAAGTCGCCATGCAGTGGAACGACGGCTACGCGGAGAACATCCACAGTTTCGCCAACAACATCAACACCCACGAGGGCGGTTCTCACCTCATCGGCTTCAAGAGCGCGCTCACCCGCACACTCAACAGCTACGCCCAATCCAAGAACCTCCTCAAAGAGGGGGAAGGGCTTCAGGGCGAAGACACCCGCGAGGGCCTGTGCGCGGTGATCAGCGTCAAGGTGCCGAATCCGCAGTTCGAGGGCCAGACCAAGGGGAAGCTCGGCAACTCCGAAGTGAAGGGCCTGGTCGAGAGCCTGGTCAACGAGAAGCTCGGGGCGTTCCTCGAGGAGAACCCCACGCTCGGCAAGCGCATCGTCCAGAAATGCGTGGATGCCCAGCGCGCCCGCGAGGCCGCCCGGAAGGCCCGCGACCTCACCCGGCGCAAGGGTGCGCTCGACGGAGCCGGCCTCCCCGGCAAGCTCGCGGAGTGCCAGGAGCGCAACCCCGAACTCTGCGAGCTGTATCTCGTGGAGGGCGATTCCGCGGGTGGTTCCGCGAAGCAGGGTCGCGATCGCGCATTCCAGGCCATTCTTCCCCTGCGCGGGAAGATCCTGAATGTCGAGAAGGCGCGCCTCGACAAGACCCTGGCCTTCGAAGAGATCCGCAACATCATCGCCGCCCTGGGGACCGGTGTCGGGTCCGACGATTTCGACATCGCCAAGCTCCGCTATCACCGGATCATCCTCATGTGCGATGCCGACGTCGACGGCAGCCACATCCGCACCCTGCTGCTCACCTTCTTCTACCGGCAGATGAAGGAACTGATCGAGCGCGGGCACCTCTACATCGCCCAGCCCCCGCTTTACAAGGCCAAGCACGGGAAGAGCGAGAAGTACCTCAAGGACGAGACCGCGCTCGATGCTCACCTCCTCGACCGCGCCCTCGAGGGCAAGCAGGTCTTCCTCGCAGATGGACGCCCGGTCGAAGCCACGAAGCTGCGCCGGCTCATCGAGAAGATGTCCGGGGTCATCAAGATCCTCGGCCGCGCGGAGCGCCGGGGCGTGTCACGGAAGCTCGCGGATCTCCTGGTCAGAAGCGGAGTCCGGGACGCCTCCTTCTTCCAGGACAAGGCCGCGCTCCAGAAGGCCATTCAGCCCGCCCGCGACGCCGGTGTCCCCATCATCATCGAAGCCCTCGAGGGCGGCGGCTATGAACTGACGTTCGAGGACACCGCGGTTTCTCCCCCCCGCCGAAGCAGCGTGGGTGCTTCGTTCCTGAACACCCCCGACTACAAGGCGCTCTTCTCCGCGTTCGAGGAGATCAAGGATCTCGACCACCCGCCGTTCGAGATTCGCACGTCGGGCGGCGTCCCCACCAAGGCCGCGACTCGAGAAGACCTGGTGACGAGCCTCATGAACGACGGCCGCAAGGGCCTCACCATTCAGCGCTACAAGGGGCTGGGCGAGATGAATCCCGAGGAGCTCTGGGAAACCACCATGGACCCCAAGGTCCGGACCCTCGTTCAGGTCCGACTCGAGGACGACGAGGTGGCCGAGAACCTCTTCACCACCCTGATGGGCGACGCGGTCGAACCCCGGCGCCAGTTCATTGAAGAAAACGCGCTGAACGTGCGCAACCTCGACATCTAGCCCGCTGACCCCCGCCGATCCACGGAAGAGAACCCACCAAGCGTGACTGACCAGCAAGATTTCGCACTCGTCAAGATCCCGATGAACATCGCGGACGAGATGCGCCAGTCCTACATGGACTACGCCATGTCCGTCATCATCGGGCGCGCCCTGCCCGACGTCCGCGACGGCCTCAAGCCCGCGAACCGGCGCGTCTTGTACACGATGCACGAGCTCGGACTCAACCCCGGCCGGCCCTTCCGCAAGAGCGCGGGCATCGTGGGCGACGTCATGGGCAAGTACCACCCCCACGGGGATGCGGCGGTCTACGACACCCTCGTGCGCATGGCCCAGGGCTTCAACATGCGCGCCCCCCTGGTCGACGGGCAGGGCAACTTCGGCTCGGTCGACGGCGACCCCGCCGCGGCCATGCGCTACACCGAGGCGCGACTCACCCGGGTCGCGACCACCATGATGGAGGACCTCGACAAGGAGACGGTCGAGTTCCAGCCCAACTACGACGACCGGCTCGAAGAGCCCACCGTCCTCCCCACCGTTCTCCCGAACCTGCTGGTGAACGGCTCCGCCGGCATCGCCGTGGGCATGGCCACGAACATCCCGCCGCACAACCTGGGCGAGGTCGTGGACGGGCTGTTGTACCTGCTCGCGAACCAGTCGCTCACCGACGACGAGCGTCTCGAGGGCCTGATGGAACGGATCCTCGGCCCCGATTTCCCGACCGCCGGGTTCATCCTCGGCCGTTCAGGGATCCGCTCCGCCTTCCGCACCGGCCGCGGCTCCGTGACCATGCGCGCGAAGGCCGAGATCGAAACGCGCAAGGGCGACCGCGAGTCGATCGTCATCACCGAGATTCCATACCAGGTCAACAAGGCGCGCCTCATCGAACGCATCGCCGAACTGATCAAGGAAAAGAAGATCGAAGGGATCGCCGAGCCCCGGGACGAAAGCGACCGCCGGGGGATGCGCATCGTCATCGACGTCCGGAAGGACCAGCCCGCCCAGGTCCTCCTCAATCAGCTCTACAAGCAGACCCAGCTGCAGGACACCTTCGGGATCATCATGCTGGCCATCGTCCATCGCCGGCCGCGCGTCCTGAATCTCCTGCAGATCTGCGACTACTTCCTGGACTTCCGCCGCGAGATCGTGCGGCGGCGCACCGAATTCGAACTCCGGAAGGCGGAGGCGCGCGCTCACATCCTGCGCGGATACGTGATCGCGCTCGACAACCTCGACGCGGTCATCAAACTGATCCGGGGCGCCTCGACCCCCGCCGATGCGAAGAGCGGCCTCATCGCCAGCTTCGGCCTCAGCGAGCTTCAATCCGCGGCCATCCTCGAACTGCAGCTGCAGCGTCTCACCGGGATGGAGCGCCAGAAGATCATTGATGAGCTCGCGGAAATCGAGGCGGCCATCGCGCGTCTCAAGCAGATCCTGGCGAGCCGCGCCGAGATCGATTCCATCGTCGGCGCCGAACTGTCCGCCATCCGGGAAACGCACGCGAACCCGCGTCGCACACAGATCATCGACGCTCCCGACGACATCTCGATCGAGGACACCATCGCGGACGAGGATGTGGCCATCTCCATCACCCACGAGGGCTACATCAAGCGCACCCCCATGACCCTGTACCGCAGCCAGCGTCGCGGAGGGCGCGGCCGGGTGGGGATGAAGACCAAGGAAGAGGATTTCGTCGAGAACCTGTTCGTGGCCTCGACCCACTCGTACGTCCTGATCTTCACCAACCGCGGCCGGCTCTACTGGCTCAAGGTTCACGAGATTCCAGACGTCGGGCCCCAGGCCAAAGGCAAGGCGGTGGTGAACCTGGTGCGGCTGCAGGAGGGCGAGAAGATCGCGGCCTTCGTTGCCTGCCGGGATTTCGACGCCAAGGGTTACATCGTCCTCGCCACCCGGAAGGGTGTGATCAAGAAAACTGAACTCGCGTCCTTCTCGAACCCCCGGCCCGGCGGCATCATCGCCCTGGGCGTGGAGGAGGACGATGCCCTCATCGACGCCATGCAGACGACGGGAACCGACCAGCTCCTCCTCTCCACCCGCGGCGGCATGGCGATCCGCTTCGAGGAGACGGACGTCCGGCCCATGGGACGGACCGCATACGGTGTCAAAGGCATCGACCTCGAGGAAGGGGACACGGTGGTCTCCCTGGAAGTGGTGCGCGAGGCCGGGAGGGTGCTGACCGTGTGCGAGAACGGATACGGGAAGTGCACGCCCATCGACGAGTACCGGATCCAGGGCCGGGGGGGCAAGGGCATCATCAATATCAAGACCGAGGGCCGGAACGGTGCGGTTATCGGGGTCAAATTCATGAGCGGCGATGAGGGCGTTATGCTCATTACCGGCAAGGGTATGATCATCCGAACACGATCTACCGAAATCTCGACAATGGGTCGGAACACACAGGGTGTGCGGCTGATCCAGACGGACGACGGCGACCAGCTGGTTTCGATCGCCCGTCTTGCCGAGAAGGACGAGAGCACAGAGACAACCGACACGGCTGAGGGCGAGGCCCCAACAGAAACGCCAGGGAGCGAATCATGAAGAATTCCTACATTGGGTTTACCGCGGCAGCGGCCTTCGCTGCCCTCACCATTGCCTGTGGCAATCAGGAAACACAGGTGATCGAGAATTTCTTTCGCGCCGTTCAGGCGAAGGACACGGGGACGCTGAGCAGCTTCGCCGTGGTCCAGTTCGATGGAGAGGTCAAGAGCTGGAAGGTGAAGAGCGTCGGCGAAGAGCAGAGGACGCCCGCCCCACTGGCCACTCTGGGCAAAGCCCTCAAGGAAGCCGACGAGGCCGCCGCCCAGAACAAAAAGGATGCGAGCGCCTACTTCAATGCCCACCCGCTCGAAGTCGACAAGGTCAAACCTCTCGTCGAGAGCGGTGGCAAGATCCCGGCCAACCTTCAAAAGACCGCGGACGACTGGAAGAAGTTCAGCGATTTGGATCACGATCTCAAAGAGAAGGCGGCCAACGCCAAGCAGGCGTATGAGCGCGAGAAGCGCCTCGTCACCATGTCGACAGGCTCGTCTGGAGACGCCGACGCGCTGGTCGGAGACGTGGTGAGCAAGACGGCAATCGTCGAGATCGAGTCCGCGGGCGACGTGAAGCCCTACGCCATCCAGCTTCGCAAGTACGACGTCGCGCCCGCCGGCCAGACCGCGAAGGTGATGAGCCGCTGGCTGATCTACTCGATAACCAAGCAGTAGGGACGCCGCTTGGTGTCCCGGGCCTGAAACCCCCAGCGATTAGGCGGGTTTCAGGCCGGCGAACTTGGCGAGCAGCCGGGTAGCCCCCCGGCCAGGGAAAGAAACTGTCAGCTTGGCGTCATCCCCGGCTCCCTCGACCCGGAGGACCGTCCCGTAGCCGAAGCGATCGTGAACCACGCTTTGCCCCGCGCGGAAGCGCTGCGCGCGCGGAGCGGCTTCTCCGGGTTCCCTTACGGTGGTGGGGCGACTGACCCGCCCGGCGGGGCCACCAGGCGGACCATCGAAGCACTCCGGAGGAATCTCCGACAGGAAGCGGCTGGGGAGGGTGACGCGCCGATCGCCGAAATAGGAGCGCTCGCGGGCGCGAGTCAGCACCAGACGATTCCGGGCCCGCGTCATTCCGACGTAGCAGAGCCGGCGTTCCTCCTCCATCTGCCCGGGATCCTGCACCGCACGCATGTGCGGGATTAGCCCCTCCTCCATGCCGACGAGAAATACGGTGTCGAACTCCAGGCCCTTGGCGGAGTGAAGGGTCATCAGTAGAACCGGGGCGTCGTCCCGGATCGAGTCGGCGTCGGCCAGCAGGAACGTGCGGTCCAGGAACTCGCGCAGACCGAGGCCCTCCCGCTCCTCGAAATCGGCCGCCGCCATGCGCAGTTCCTTCAGGTTCTGAAGGCGATCCTCTCTGACGGGAGACGGCTCCTCGTCAACGAGCGCCTCGTAACCGGTTCTCTCGATGACCGCGTCCACAAGCGCGCCCGGACCGAGTGTGGCGTGCAGCTCCCGCAGTTCGGCCACGAGCGCAACGAATCGCCCGAGGGCGGAGCGGGTCCTCGAAGGCAACGCGTCCGACGAGAGCACGTCCTTGAGGCCCGCCCACATGGAGACGGCCCCTCGCTGGGCCGCGACAGCGATGGCGCCAAGCGTCTGCTCGCCTACGCCACGAGGCGGCACGTTGACCACGCGCCGGAAGGCCGAGTCATCGTCGGGGTTCAGGATGAGACGAAGATACGAGACGATGTCCCGGACCTCCCTCCGGGCATAGAAGCCAACCGCTCCCACCACCTGGTAGCGGATACGCGCGGAGGCAAAGGCCTCCTCGAGCGCGCGGCTCTGCGCGTTCATGCGATAGAGGCAGGCGATCCGGAGACCTTCTCCGTTTCGCTGAATGTCTGTCGCGACCTTCAGCGCCTCCTCGTATTCGTCCCGCGCGACCAGATTCTCAACATGACGACCGCCCTGACGCATGGCCTTGAGCGTCTTGCCGATTCGATTCTCGTTCTTGACCACGAGCCCGGAGGCGGCGTCGAGAATGGCCTGGGTGGACCGGTAGTTCTCCTCGAGACGGAGAATGGACGCTCCGGGAAAATCGCGCTCGAACTCGAGGATGTTCCGAATGTCTGCGCCCCGCCACGAGTAGATGGACTGATCCTCGTCGCCGACCACGGTGATGTTCTTGTGGGCCGAGGCGAGGGCTCGCACGATCCGGTACTGGAGGCGGTTCGTGTCCTGGTATTCGTCCACCAGAATGTACCGGAACGCGAGCTGAGCATCGCGATCGAGCACATCGCTCTCTTCGAGGAGGCGGGCCGAGAACGCGAGAAGGTCGTCGAAATCCACCGCATTGGCCGCGCGAAGCCCGGCGTTGTACCGGCCGGCGAGTTCGTTCAGGACTTCCAGCCGGTAGTCCCGCACGTCGGCCTCCGAATAGGGCCGCCCATTCTTCTGCATGGAGAGCAGGGAGAGCACGCGCCGGGGCGCGTACGTCTTGTCCGAGAGCCCGATGGAGGCGATGGCGCGCTTGACCAGAGATACCGACTCGTCCTGATCGTAGATCACGAAATCACGAGAGAGGCCCGCATCCTCTGGGTGTCGCCGCAGAATGCGCACGCAGAGCGAGTGGAACGTCATGATCCAGGCCGCGCGGGCGCCCGGCCCCAGCCGTTCTTCGATGCGGCGGCGCATCTCGTCCGCGGCCTTGTTGGTGAAGGTGACCGCGAGAATCTCCCGCGGATCGACGCCCATCTCCGAGACCAGAAAAGACACCCTCTCCGTGATCACGCGCGTCTTTCCACTGCCCGCGCCAGCCAGAATGAGGGTGGGGCCATGGGCCGCGCGCACGGCGGCAACCTGCTCGGCGCTGAGCGTCAGAGTGGACAATGATTCGGCTTCGAGCTACTCGACGGTGACCGATTTCGCGAGATTCCGCGGCTGGTCGACGTCGCGGCCGGCCCGCAGGGCCACGTGGTAGGCGAGGAGCTGCAGGGGGATCACGGTCACGAAAGGCGAGAAGATCTCGCTTACGCCCAGAACGTCCACCTCGACGCCGGGAACCTCGATGATCCAGTCGTCCTTGCCGAGGACCTTCCGAACATGATCATCTCCGACGTTGATCACGGCCACCACGCGACCGCCGCGCGCCTTCACTTCCTGTACGTTCGAGAGAATCTTGTCGTAGCCCCGGCCGCGGGGGATGAGCGCGACCACGGGCAGCGATTCGTCGATCAGCGCGATGGGTCCGTGCTTCATCTCCCCTGCGGGATACCCCTCGGCGTGAATGTAGGAAATCTCCTTCAGCTTGAGGGCGCCCTCGAGCGCGATCGGATACTGAACCCCGCGGCCAAGGAACAGGAAGTCGGTGGCCTTGAAGAGGGAGCGCGACATCTCCTCCACCAGGCCCGCGCAGGAAAGCGCGTGATCCATGAGTTGGGGAACCCTGGCTAGCGATGCGAGGAGATTCCGGCCCGCGGCCGCCGATAGCGCGCCTTTGCGACGGCCGAGAAAGACCGCGAGCAGGGCAATCGCGGCAACCTGCGCGGTGAAGGCCTTTGTCGAGGCCACCCCGATTTCCGGGCCGGCATGGGTCAGGAGCGCACCATCCGCCTCCCGCGTCACTTGCGAGCCAGCCACGTTGGTGATGGCCAGGACGGAGGCCCCACGGGAACGCGCTTCGCGCATGGCGGCGAGAGTGTCCGCGGTCTCTCCGCTTTGGGAGATGGCGACCACCAGGGTGCCCTTGGAAACAACGGGGTCGCGATATCGAAACTCGCTCGCGTAGTCCGTGCTCGCGGGAACACCCGCGAGCTGCTCCATGAAGAACTGCCCCACCAGACCGGCATGCCAGCTGGTACCGCAGGCAAGGAACTGAATTCGCTCGGCCTTCTCGATCACCGCCAGCGCCTGTGGCCCCATCTCTTCAAGGTGGACGTCGCCGGTGTCGAGGCTCATGCGTCCAAGCAGGGTGTCTCGGACC
The DNA here is from genome assembly GCA_019694155.1 of Vicinamibacteria bacterium. GTDB lineage: Bacteria > Acidobacteriota > Vicinamibacteria > Fen-336 > JAGNNV01 > JAGNNV01. The sequence continues at coordinate 53,110 of JAIBCN010000002.1, forward strand.
GCCCGCGGCTGCTCGTGAATCTCCTTGAGCATGAAGTGGCGGTAGCCGCCCTTCTCCGCCTGCACGGGATCCCACAGGATCGTCTCCTCCCTGAACGGCTCCGGTTTCCCCTGGGCGTCCACGATCCGGAGAGAGCCGGCCTGGATCACTGCGATCGTACGCTCAGGAATGAACACGAACCGCCGGGTGTGCGCCAGGAGAGCCTGGACATCCGATGCGAAGAAGTGCGCATCCTCGCCGATTCCGACCACCAGGGGCGGTCCCAGGCGGGTGGCCACCAGGCGATCGGGCTCCCCCGCATGCATCAACACCAGCGAATAGATGCCCCGCAGTTCGCCTGCGGCCCGGGCGGTGGCCTGCTCCAGGGAGCCCTCGTAGTAGGAAGCGACCAGATGCGCTACCACCTCGGTGTCCGTCTCCGTCTCGAAGACCACACCTTGCGCGACCAACCGCTCCTTGAGCTCGAGGTAGTTCTCGATGATGCCATTGTGTACGACCACGAGACGGCCGGAGACATCCGAGTGGGGATGGGCGTTCTCCTCGCTGGGGCGCCCGTGCGTCGCCCATCGGGTATGTCCGACGCCGATGTGGCCAGAGACGGGCGAAGTCTCGAGGACCGCTTCGAGATTCCTCAGCTTTCCCGGAGCCCGGCGGCGTTCGATGCCGTTGCCGGCGATGACCGCCACGCCCGCGGAATCGTAGCCGCGGTACTCCAGCCGTCGGAGACCGTCAACCAGGATCGGGGTGGCGTCCCTCGGACCAACGTAGCCAACGATGCCGCACATGGTTCTCCGCCGTTCCCTTCAGTGCTTCTTTGGACGACGGCTGGCCCAGCCGGGCTTGTTTTCCTGGCGGGCCCGGCCAACACCCAGGGCGTCGGCGGGGACGTCCTTGGTGATGACGCTGCCTGCCGCGACATAGGCGCCCCTGCCGACCCGCACCGGGGCCACGAGAATCGAGTTGCTTCCCACGAAGGCCCCGTCCTCGATCGCGGTGGGGCTCTTCACCACGCCATCGTAGTTGCAGGTGATGGTGCCCGCCCCGATGTTGGCCTTGCCGCCGATCGTCGCGTCGCCCAGGTAGGAGAGGTGGGGGGCCTTGGATCCCGGTCCGAGGGACGTCTTCTTTAGCTCCACGAAGTTGCCGACCTTTGCGTTCTCGCCAACCACCGAGTCCGGCCGTATGTGCGCGAAGGGACCCACCGAAGCGCCCGCCTCCACCGTGGAATTCCTGATCAGGCAGGAGTCGAGAATGGTTGCATTCGGCCCGATACGTGAATTCTCGATCCGACAAAAAGGGCCGACGGACGCGCCCGCTTCCACCACCGTCGAGCCTTCAAGAATCGTGAATGCCCGAATGCGCGCCCCTGTCCCGACCCGGACATCCGGCCCGATCAGAACCGTGTCGGGTCGCTCGATCGAGACACCCGCCGCCAGGAGAGCCCGCGTTCTACGTTCGTAGAGGTCACGTTCCACCGCCGAAAGCTCGGTCGTGGTGTTCACGCCGGTGGCCTCTGTGGCGTCGGTGACCAGCAGGGCCTCGACGCGCTCTCCAGCGGCGACCAACAGGCCGATAACGTCCGTGAGATAGAACTCGCCCTGCGCGTTGTTCGGCTGGAGATCCTGAATGGTCGCGCGCAACTTCCTGCCGTCGAACACATACAGGCTGGCGTTGACCTCGTCGATGAGGCGTTGCTCCGCCGTGGCGTCCTTGGCCTCAACGATAGCCGCCACGCGGCCGGACGGATCCCGGAGAATGCGGCCGTAGGCTGCAGGCGCGGCCGTCCGGAAGGAAACGAGGGCGGCGGCGGCGGCGGAACCCTCTCGCAAAGCGCACAAGGCGCGCAGCGTTTCGGTGCGAAGGAGCGGAACGTCGCCGGCCAGAATCAGGACTGGGCAATTTGCATCGTCGGGCACGGCCCTCAGCGCGACCTGCACCGCGTGGCCGGTCCCAAGCTGCGGCTCCTGTGTGGCGAAAGCCAAACCCTCTCGGGGCGCGCACGAGTCCCGCACCGTCTCCGCCTGGTGACCGACAACGACCACCGTCTCCGCACCGAGTTCCTCGCACCGGTCCAGGACATAGTGCAGGATGGGACGGCCCGCCGCGGCATGGAGAACCTTCGGAAGCGCGGAGTTCATCCGCGTGCCCTTTCCGGCGGCGAGGACGATGGCGCGTACCGCGGATGCCAAGACCGATTCCCCGGGGGTTCTGGACTAGGTCAGCCGATCCATCAGGAACGGCTCAGGCCGCGGTCACAGCTTCAAAGGCCGGGTTTCCCAGGAGAGCCGCGAACTCACCATCCAGGGGCGCCTGCGCGCGGCGCTCGGGCGAAAGAGCGCAGGCCGCCTTGAGGGACGCGATAGCCTCGTCGGTCTTTTCGCGACGCGCCCGCACCACGGCGAGGGTGTAGTGAGCGTCCGCATTCTTCGGCTGGTCGGCGAGAACGGCCTCGACCTCCTTCTCCGCCAGATCGAGATCACCCGCGTTCAGGGCGATCACGCCCGAAAGCAGTCGCTCACTCGCGTTCTTGGGCCGTCCCGTGCGCCCGGTGTCCTTGTTGAGACCCATCGCCCCAAAACGACGGGCGCGATCGAGGATGTCGACCTCGTCCGAGAATTGGGATTCGATCGCGACCAGGGCCTCCTTCGCCTTGTCAGCCTCGCCCTTGAAGGCGGCGCGAACGAGTTTTGCAAAGGCCTCTGTGGCAAGTTCTCTCCGGCGGTCGTCCGCGAGCGGCTTCTTCGACATGGCTTCAGATCTCTTCTCTTTCAGGACTTTGGTGCATGGAAACTATGGGAAAAACCGCAGGTTCTACGGTCGGAATAACGAGCGGGCGGGACCGGTGAATGTATCACAAGGGGGCCGGTTCTCGTCCTTGTGTCCCGGAGACCAGCCAGTGGCGGAAGAGACACTTCGTTGTGCCTCGGAGTGGTGGCCGGGCCACACCAAGAGACCCCAGATACCACACGGCAAGATCTTGATATAAATCGGTTTATGATAAATGGGTCGTGGCTGCCCGGCTGGGGTACAGCAATTGCAGAGCCAAAGTCACCTGTGCGCCAACGCACCCTTCAGAGAACCGTCGAGACCCAGGGGGTCGGGCTTCACTCCGGCAAGCTCGTTTCTCTCCGGCTTCTGCCCGCCGCCGCCAATAGCGGCGTGGTCTTTGTTCGCACGGACCTTGAGAACCGCGAGGTTCCCGCTCGTGTCGAATGGGTGGCGCAACAGGAGCTCGCGATGTCCCTGAAGAGGGACGGGGCCCAGGTGCTCACCGTCGAGCATCTTCTTGCGGCGCTCTATGCGACGGGCGTCGACAACGTCCGCGTTGAGATCAACGGCCCGGAGATACCGGTTTTCGACGGATCGTCGAGAATGTTCCTGCACCTCATCGATGAAGCCGGTATCAAGAACCTGGCGGCCTTCCAGAGCACCCTGGTGGTTCGTCGATCTGTCCGGGTTGAGTCTCCAAAGGGCGATCGCTTCATCCTGATCGAGCCGTCCGATGCGTTCGAGGTTGACTACACGATTGATTTCAACCACGCCCTCGTGGGTCGTCAGCGGGTGGCCCTCGACGTTAGCGAAGAAACGTTTCGAAATGAACTGTCCACCGCTCGCACCTTCTGCTTCCTCAAGGATGTGGAAGCCATGCGCGCCCGCGGCCTGGCCCTGGGCGGCTCGCTCGAGAGCGCAGTGGTGATCGGAGAGAACGGATTCCTCTCCAGTCCCAGGATGAAGGACGAGTTCGTGCGGCACAAGGCGCTCGACGTGGTCGGCGACCTGGCCCTGCTTGGATTCCGGGTTCGCGGCCGGGTGGTGGCGCACTGCGCCGGACACGCCCTCCACGCCGACTTGGTGCGCGCCCTTCTCCGCGATCACGCGGCCTGGACCATTGAGACCGCAACGCCGCACCTGTCCGGCTTCGAGCACGCGATAGCGACCGCCTGAGGTTCCTGCTCCCACCCGGGGGAGTGAACGGAAAAAGAAAAGGCCCGCCGATGAAGGCGGGCCGTTCCTTTTTGGGGCTCCACGCGAGCGGGCGCCCCGATGAGGTGCGCTACTGCGACTGGGGCGCCCCTGCGGTGCTCGTGTCGGAGATGATGCCGACGCGCTCGACGCCGGCGCCGCGAGCTATGTCCATCGCCTCGACCACCTTGCCGTAGAGGGACTTCGACTCGCCGCGCACGAACAGTGTCTTGTCGCTGCGCGTCTGGAAGACGTCCTTGAGCTTCTGGTCCAGCTCCTCGAGACTCGCCATCGGCTGCTTGTTGACCGAGATCGTGCCGGCTTCCGTGATCTCCATGACGATAACGTCGGGCGGCTTCACGGGTGGCGGCTGATTCTTGTTGTCCTTCGGGAGGGCGATATCGACGCCCTTCTGGGCGGTCGGCGTCACCAGCATGAAGATGATGAGCAAGACCAGCATGACGTCGATGAGCGGCGTGATGTTGATGTCCGAAACCGCGGCCGGACCCGCCGCGTAATGGGCGTCGTCGTGCTTCTTCTTCTTGGACTGCGCCATCGTCTTAGCCCTCCACCTTGGGTTCGGAAATGAGCGCGATCTCTTCGACGCCTGCGTCGCGGCAGGCATCCATGACCTTCATGACTTCGCCGTACTCGATCCGGACATCGGCCTTGAGGAAAGCCACCTTGTCGGTGTCCCCCTTCTCCTCGAGAGCCTTCACCAGGAGTTCCTTGAGTTCGGGAATTCCGCCCTCGAGCTTCCTACCCTTGAAGAAGACGGTGAAGTTCCTGGTGAACCCGATCGTGATGTTGTCCTGCTCGTCCTTGCGCTCTTTGGTGTTCGCTGCCTTGGGCAGCTCGACATCGACGCCCTTGTTGATCAGGGGCGTGATCACCATGAAGATGATCAGGAGCACGATCATGATGTCGGCCATGGGCGTCACGTTGATGTCCGCGATCGCTCCGCCTTTTTTTCCGCCGACTGCCATCGCCATGGTGTTTGCGAGCCTCGTTAAGTGTTTACGGGAAGGCCAGAGAAGCGCCCCCGGGATCCCCTCTCTCCGCGACTACAGGCGGGGGGCAAAGTCCCGGGGGTGTTCCGGGGGCTGTTTAGGCGCTCTTCTTCACGAAGTCGAGCAACTCCGAGCCGGAGTTGTCCATTTCGACCGTAAACCCGTCCACCTGGCCGGCGAAGTAGTTGTACGCCCACACCGCGACGATGGCGACAACGAGGCCGAGCGCCGTGGTGATGAGCGCTTCCGCGATACCGGCGGAGATCGCCGCGATACCACCCGAACCGGTCATGGCCATGCCGGAGAACGCGTTGATAATGCCGAATGTGGTGCCGAAGAGGCCCACGAAAGGCGCGGTCGCGCCCGTGGTCGCGAGGAAGGAAAGGCCCTTCTTGAGGTCGGCCAGGTTCACCGCAGTGGCCCGCTGCATGGCGCGCTTGGCAGCGTCGAGAGCGGCGTCCTTGTCGGTTTCACCCGTGGCGCCCTGGAACTGCCATTCCTGCAGCCCGGCCAAGGACACCTTGGCAAGGTGAGAAGACTTCATTCCCGCCGAACCCGACAGGTCGACCGCTTCCTTCAACTTACCGGCCTTGAGGAGACGCGCCACATCGGCCGCGTACTTTCTGGACTGAGCCTTGGCGTTGTTATAGAGCTTCCAGCGGTCGAAGATGATCGAAATTGACCAGATGGACATGATGAGCAGGGTGAAGACAACGCCCTTCGCAACCCAGCCCATGCTGGACCACAGATGCGCCATATCGAATTGCATTATTGAAACTCCTAAGGTCGGTTATTGAGAGGTAGGACGAGAGGGGAGGGCTAGTTGAGCCTGAAGTTCACCGTAACCGTCATGATGACGGGAACCGGCACGCCGTTCAGGAGCGTCGGAGTGTACTGCCATTGCTTGACCGCATCGATACCGGCCTGGTCGAGCAGCGGAATACCGCGCAGAACCTTGACATCCGTGACCTTGCCCTGCGGGCTGATGGTGCATTCGAGGATGACGATGCCCTGGACCCTCGCCTGCTTCGCGATGTCGGGGTAGACGGGCGCCACGTTCTTCGTCTTGGTCGGTTCCTTGATGTTGCCGCCAACACGGACTGCCTGAACCGGGGGAGGAGGCTCGGAGGGAAGGCCGCCGACGATGCCGCCCGCGACACCGCCCGCCACACCGCCTTCAACGCCACCCGCGGCGCCACCCTCTACGCCAAGATCAATGCCCGCCGAGGGCTTGATTTCCTGGGGAACTTCCACCGGGGCCACGAACTTCGTCTCTTGAACCGGCGGAGGCGCCTGTTGCTGGACGACCTTGGGGGCCGGAGGTGGCGGGGGGGGCGGGGGAGGGGGTGCTGCCGCCGGCTCCACGAAGAACGCTTTGACCGCGGCCGCGGGCTCCGGCAACTCCTGAGCCTGGAGCAGGGGGACGATCACCACCGCCAGAAGGCCGATCGCGTGAAGGGCGACGGAGATCGTGAAGAACAGACTTCGCTTGGGTCTATGACCCTTTGTGTCCGATTCAACTAAGTCTGCAAACAGTTTTCGTTCCATCTGTCACCTCGCTCTTGTCTTTCGAGATCAAGAGACGTTTCGATGGTGGATGAGGTCAATGAAGAACCAAATTTCCGAAACGGTTCTCGTCGGATCAGTCTTCGAATTCTAGACACCGCGGCGAAACACTGTCAACGAATTGCCGCGCATTCTTTGGCTACATTTCAGCAGGTTCTCGCTCGTGATCGCACCGCCATCGGTAAGATAATCCAGCACGCGCCATACACAGAAGACGCGCCAAGCACATGAATCGTTGACGTGACTTTGACCGCTGCCCTACAATTCGTCGAAATCGTCAGCTTTCTTTCCAGATCGATCCATCCTCCAACGGGCCGAACGTTCTCGAACCGAGGTCGCTGTTTTTGGAGAACAAGCTCCCAAATCACTCGCCGTCCGCCCGAGAGGCGGCAGCGGGAACCAAAGCCCCTTTGAAAGACACCAACATGAGGCACGCGATTCGGACCCTGGCCATCGTTCTCCTTGCAATTCCCGTCCTGAATTGCGCGCGGGTTCAAGCGCAGACGGCGCTTCGCGAAGGGCACAAGCTCTATAAGGATGAGAGCTTCAGAAAGGCGATCGAGGAGTACGACATCGTCCTCCAGAAGGATCCCACGAACATCGAGGCCACCTTCTACCGCGGGAGTTCCTATCACCAGCTCTTCCGCCCGGGCAAGGAGGACACGAACGTCAACCTGGAATCGGCGATCAAGGACTACAAGGTTGTTCTCGCCGCGACCCCCTCGGCCGGCGACAAGAAGTACCCGATTCTCAAGAAGAACGCCCTGTCGGCTCTCATCGGCATCTACGCCGACGATCCCTATCGCGACTTCGACACCGCGATGAAGTATGCGAACGAGCTGACGAACAGCGAACCGGGGAACCTGCAGAATCTCTTCGCCATGGCGAACCTCTACGAGAAGTTCGGCAAGGTCAACGAGGCGGAAGACGCCTACAAGAAGGCGGTCGCCCTTGCTCCGAAGGACGTCAAGGCATGCGGCGCGCTCGCGGGCTTCTACAACAAGACCCTGTGGGACGAGAAGGGCGTGCCGGTGGCTGACGGCGGCGCCGGCCGGGGCCGGTTCGATGACGCGGTCAACCAGTTGAAGGTTTGCGCCGAACTCGACCCCAAGGATCCCAAGGGCTACTACACCGTCGCCACCTTCTATTGGGACCAGTGCTATCGCGGACCCCTTCTCGACGACGCCCGCAAGAAGCAGCTCGCCGACGAAGGCATGGTCTTTGTGGAGAAGGCGCTCGCCATCAAGGGCGACTTCGTGGAGGCGCTCATCTACAAAGGGCTTCTGCTTCGCGAACAGGCCAAGCTGACCAGGAACCCGGCCACCCGCAACAGCCTCATTGAAGAAGCGCAGCTCCTGCAGAAGCGTGCGGTCGAGTTGAAGAAGGAACAGGACGCCGAACTCGCCGAGAAGGCGAAGCAGGCGGCCGCGGCCGCGTCCACCTCCAACTAGCCCCTCCAGCCGGGCCGGTCCGCCGTCGAAGGACGGGGCAAGAGGCCCGGGTTCACCGCCTCTTCCTGGCTGGCTTCCTGCCCGCCCTCTTGGGGCCTGCCGCCTTTTTCACGGCCGGCTTCGATCTCCCGGTGTTCTTGGCCTTCGAGGCCGGTCCGGGCGTGACGCTGAGCCGACGGACATAGGCCGAGAGCATTTCGTTCTCGTAGGTCACGGAGTTCAGGAAGAGAGATTCGGCCAGGTAGCTCCGCTGTTCGGCGGCGCTCATCTGGTCGATGACGGCCAGGATTTCCGCACGCATGGTCTCAAAGGACGAATTGAGAACGTTGCTGAGCGTGATCTCCTTGTAGAGCGCCTCGATGATGGCGAGAAGGTCGCCGTCGAGGGGCACCTCGAAACCGGTGGACAGACGGACGGTGCGTTCCTTGGACATTATTGCTTCCCGGTCGAGGGCGCGAAAGCCCGGATGGCCTCCTCTTCCTCGCGGAAGATGGGCACGATCTTGTGGACGCCGGCCATGGACAACATAGTCTCGACTCGCGCCTGAGGCGCCAGAATATGAAGTCCGCCGCCCTGGTCCTTGGCCAGGCGATAGATGTCCATGACGCACCCGATGGTGGCGCTGTCGATGTAGGACACCGCGCCCAGGTCCAGCACCAGCGATCGCGCCCCGCCATCCACCGCTTCCTTGGTCTTGGCCACCAGCGTCGGGAGCAGTGGGTAGATCACGCGGGCGGTCTGAATACGGATGACGGTCGCGTCTCCGACCTTCTCAATCGAAAGATCCACGGTCTTCTCCTTCAAACATGTGTGCGCCGTCTCATCGGGGACCGCCGGCGCGGAGGGCTCGCGCCAACTCCTCGCGTCCGCGATTGATCCGGCTCTTGATCGTTCCCACGGGCAGCGACAGCCTCACCGCCATCTCCTCGTAGGCGAGCCCCTTGAGGTCCCTGAGAACCACGGCCTCCCGCAGCTTCTCCGGGAGGGTCGCGAGACCTTTCCGCAGGACCTCTCTGGCCTCAGAGGCCTCGATGGATCGCAAGGGGTCAGTGGACAGGGGCGCCACGGCCTGGTCGAAGGCCAGGCCGTCGTCGACCATCGTCCGTTGTTCGCGCCGGGTCGAGCGATAGTTGTCGATGCAGTGGTTCCGGGCCACCGACGCCAGCCATTTGGAAAAGTCCGCCGACGGATCGAACTTTCCGAGGTTCTTGAAGATCCGCAGGAAGATCTCCTGGGAAAGATCCTCGGCACGGTCGTGGCGGCCCGTGAACTTGTAGGCGATGTTGAAAACGCGGCGTCGATGCTTCTCTACGAGCGTCTCCCAGGCCGCCCCGTCCCCCGAAAGACACTGGGCGACCATGAGCACGTCTTCGGGCCGCGGCTCGGCGGGAGTTGTCGAAAGCACGTTTTCCTGTTGGAGGCTCTGAGAAAGCGATTCAGCCGTCTGGACGGAGCGCCGACCCTACTTCAACTCCGGCCGCCCCGCCTCGGTCCATGCGGTATACCAGAAGCTGCCCACATCCGCGGCGGCGCCAGACAAAAGGTCGCCCAAAAGCCGGCCCGCGCGGAGTTCGAAGGCTTCGAAGAAAGCGCCCGCGTAGGAGGACCGGCCCCGATAGGCGAGGCTGTCCGCGTAGAGGATGTTGTCGACCCAGATGTGACTCCGCACCATGGTCGCGAAGATGTAGTCGCGCGGATTCTCCAGAAGACGCGCGGCCTCCGGGTTGACCTTGAGCCGACCTTCCATGTCCTCCGGCAGGCGCGCCCCGAATCTCTTGGCGATGCCCGCCTGATCGGTTTTCTGACCATCGAAGTTCTCGGTCATCTGCAGAGGGTTGTTCAGATCGGCGGCGAGTATGGCCACGTCGTCCGCGGCCCGGAGGATCTTCTCCTTGTCGCCCTCCTTGAAGGCCGCGACGAGTCTTTTTTGGGCGTCCAGAAGAAGAAACGGCAGGCGACCCACGAGCCTGATGTCGGCCCTGGCGCTGACCGCCGCCTCGTCCTGCGGCACATCCTTGAACGGGAACGCGCCCAGGAGTTCGAGCGCGAAGCGGCGCCCCTCCGGGCGCGCCGGAGCATCCTCGTCAGGCGTCAGGCTTGGCATTTCGTACTTGTGGTCCTCGAAGTACTTCTTCTGGCCCTTGGGCAGCGTATCGATGGCCTTGCGAATCACCAGGCGGTACACGGAATCGCTCCAGGCGAATGACGACGCGGGCGCAAGAGCGACGAGCGCCACGAGAGCGATCCGTCCGAGATTCTTCAGTTTCATTGCTTCCTCCAGGGGGCGCGGCAAGGTCCGGAACGCTATTCTGCGCGAGCCACGATAATGGAACGAACTTCCCGGGCGCCCTGAGACAGCAGAGTCAGGGCGCACTCCCGAAGGGTCGCCCCAGTTGTGGTCACATCGTCGACGAGCGTGACCGCTGCGCCCCTGAAGACTCCGGGATGAACGACAGCAAATGCGTTCCGCACATTGCGTCGGCGTTCACCGGCCGAAAGGTCCGTCTGGGTTCTGGTGTTTCGAGAGCGAACGAGGCTGCGGGACACCGGGACGCCGCATTCCCCGCTGAGCGCGGCCGCCAGCAGGTGGGCCTGGTTGAACCCGCGCTGACGCTCCCTCTCAGGGTGAAGCGGCACTCCGACGAGAACATCCGAGGCCCCCAGGATGCGCCGGCAGCGCGCGCTTCCCATCAGGCGGATGGAGAGACGCGCCGCCGTTCGGTGGCGGCCCTGGTACTTGAGCGCCACCACGCAGTCGCGAAGCGGGCCGGCATAGGCGCCCAGAGCCACGCCCTCCAGGATGCCGGAACGCCCGCGACGACATCGGCCGCAGTCCTCCCCATCGGATCCAGGCAGGGGGCAGCCGCAGCGACACACGGGCTCGCTCATTACCGGGAGGAGCCCCCAGCACTTCTGGCACAGCGGCGGATCATGGGCGGAGACGAGGCCCCCGCATGACACACAGGCGGTGGGAAACAGGGCCGCGGAGAGCGCATCCCAGGTCCTTGTCCAGAAGAGAGTCAATCGACGAGCCCTTCCCGCTAGATGATCCCGGCTTCGATCTTCTCCTGGCAGCTCAGGCAGTGCTTGGCCCACGGAACCGCCTCGAGCCGCTTGCGTTCCACGTCGTCCCCGCACACGATGCAGGCCCCGAAGCGCTTCTCGTCGATCCGGACGATGGCGTCGTCGATCATCTGAATCTCGTCGCGCTCCTTGTTCGAGAGGCTGAACAGGAACTCCTTCGTGTAGGAGTTGGCGGCCTTGTCGACCGGGTCATGGGAAACGTCGGAGTCGACCTGCTTGCCTTGCGAGCGAGTCTTGTCGTATCCCTTCGTTATGTCGGTCTTCTGATCGACGAGGCGCTTCCGATAGAGCTTCAGCGTCTTTGTGTCCATGTCCGATCTTCTCTCCTTGATCTTCGTCTTTCCACCACGGCCCGCGTGATCGATCACGCGATTCCAAATCGCTTGCACTTCTCCCAGAGGGACTTGCGCGAGATGCCGAGCGTTCGCGCGGCATCCGCCTTCGTCCCTGCCGAGTGTTCGAGCACCCACAGGATGTAAACGCGCTCCAGTTCCTTCAGCGTCGGCTGCCCGGAGCGGAACGAACGCAAGACAGTACCAGCACTGAGCATGTGTTTGGGAAGAGCGGAGGCGTCGAGCGGCCGATCTCCCTCGTGGCGCAGGATCGCGCGCTCGATGGCTGACTGCAGCTCTCGGACGTTTCCGGGCCAGGAGTAGGCGGAAAGGACCTGGGCCGCCGCTTCCGAGAACCCGGAGGCGAGGGTCTTCTTCCGACGCCGCTCCGAGGCCAGGAAGGCGGTCGCGAGAGGGAGGATGTCTTCGACTCGCTCCCGGAGAGGCGGGACGGGAATGGTGATCACGGACAGGCGGTGGTAGAGATCGTCCCGGAAGGTCCCAAGTGCGATGGCTTCCTTCAGCGGGCCGCGCGAGGTGGCGACGAACCGGACGTTCACCGGCCGCGCCGTACTCTCCCCAAGGCGCTGAATCATCCCGTCCTCGATGGCGCGCAGGAGCTTCGCCTGTATGGAAAGCGCGAGGTCCTCGACATGGTCGAGAACCAGCGTGCCGCCGTTCGCCCGCTCGATTCGCCCGCTCTGGGCCTCGAAGGCATGTGTGAAGGCGCCCCGGCCGTGCCCGAAGAACTCCGAATCGGCGAGAGACTCCGCGATTGCCCCGCACGAGAGAACCTCATAGGGCCCGTTGCGCCTGGGACTCAGGTCGTGCAGGGCTTCGGCGATCCGGCCCTTCCCCGAGCCGGTCTCTCCCTCGATGACCACGGGGGCCGACGCGGCCGCCACTCGAGGCAGCCACGACGTCAGGTCTCGCATGGCCTTGGAGGCCGCGATCAGGGGCTCTGGGTTCAATCCTTGACCTCTTCGCGCCGAGCCCCGCCCCACAACCGTTCGAGGTCGTAGAACTCGCGGCTCTTGGGCGTGAAGACATGGACCACGAAAGGGCCATAGTCCATGAGGATCCACTCCCGTCGGGGGTAGCCCTCCAGATGACGGGGCTTCACGCCCTGAAGGCGCAGCCTCTCCTCGATGGCGTCCACGATGGCCACGACCTGCCGCTGGTTCCTGCCGGTGGCGATGGTGAAGCCGTCGGCGAGCCCCGATCCTTCGGCAAGTTCGAGGATGACGACATCCTCCGCTTGCTTGGCGAGCGCGGCTCGCGCCGCGGTTCGACAGTAGTCAATGGCGTTCACTTGTACAGGCCTTTCTCCTCGATGTAGAGCCGCACCGACTCGGGAGTGAGATAGCGAATGGATTTCGATGCCTTGACCGCCGCGCGCAAATCCGTCGAGGCAATCGCGAGTCCCTCGAAGGGAACGGCGTCGGGTACCGTGGCCTCGTGTCCCGGCCGGCCCAGCACGCGAATCTCGGCCAATCTCCGCACCTCCGCGCTCTCTCGCCACTGGTCGAGGCCGGCCGCCGCATCCGAGCCGAGAATCAGGACGAACCGGGCCTGCGGCCAGCGCTCGGCCAGGGCCCGCAAGGTGTCCACGGTATAGCTCGGCGCCTCGCGGTGGATTTCGCAATCCTCGACTGCGAGGGCCGGGTTGTCGGCGACCGCGAGCGACAGCATCGCGCGACGATCCTCGCTCGAGGCGGCGGTCGGCCCCTTGAAAGGCGATTGCCGCGCCGGAACCAGCCGCACCTCGCGGAGTTCGAAGGCTTCGAGGGCCCACTGCGCCGCCCGGAGGTGACCGTAGTGCACGGGATCGAAGGAGCCGCCCAGCAAGCCGATGCGAGGGCTCATGCTTCCCCCCGCGGCGTCTGCAGCATGGAGGCGAGGCGGCCAACGAGTTCCTTGAGCCCCTGGCCGGTGGCGGCGGATATCTCGAACAGCTCGAGGTCGTCCCTCTTCGCGATCGCCCGTATGGCGGGAAGAGGATCCGCGTCTTCGCGCGCCAGATCCCGCTTGCTGGCCACGAGGACGCGCGGCCGGCTGGCGAGCGCCTCCGAAAAAGCCCGCAGCTCGCGGCAGATGGTCTCGTAGTCCTCCGTCACATCCCGCCCGGACAGGCCGGAGGCGTCGATGACGTGCGCGAGCACGCGTGTTCGTTCGATGTGACGCAGGAAGTCGAGGCCCAGGCCGGAACCAGTGGAGGCGCCCTCGATGATTCCGGGCACGTCGGCCACGACGAAATCGTAGTCATCAAAAGACGCCATTCCGAGGACCGGGCTCAGGGTGGTGAACGGGTAGTCGGCGATCTTGGGTTTGGCGGCGGAGATCTTGGAGAGGAGCGTCGACTTTCCCGCGTTTGGCAGACCCACGAGGCCGACGTCCGCCAGAAGCTTGAGATCAAGTCGAAGCCAGCGCTCCTCACCAGCCTCGCCCGGATCCGCGTTTCGGGGCGCGCGGTTCATGTTCGACAGGTAGCTCTTGTTGCCGCGCCCGCCGCGTCCGCCCTTGGCGATCAGAAGCTGCTCGCCATCGGCCACGACCTCGCCCAGAACCAGATCCGTGTCCTCCTCCCGAACAATGGTTCCCAGGGGGACATCGATCAGGGTGTCCGGCGCATCCCGGCCCGTCCGGTTGCTGGGGCCGCCATGGCCGCCTCGCTTGGCCCGGAACTCGGTGTGGAACCGCAGGGGAAGGAGCGTGTTCTGGTTCACACGCCCCACCAGCACGACGTCTCCACCGCTCCCGCCGTTTCCCCCGTCAGGTCCGCCCATGGGGACGAAAGCCTCCCGACGGAAACTCGAGCAGCCGCGTCCGCCGTCCCCGCCCTTTACGAAGATCTTGACGCGGTCGACGAACACAAATCTAAGACCAGGACCGGGGAAGCTCTAGAGCCCTCCGACGAGGGTTTTGCGGCGCTTCGGAAAGCGCTTACGCCTCGACCGGAACGATGCTGATGAACTTCCCGCGCCCGCCGTGGTCCTCGAAAACGACGTGGCCGCTGACCTTGGCGAAGACCGAGTGGTCCTTCGCGAGGCCGGCGTTCTTCCCGGCCTTGAAGCCCGTGCCCTTCTGACGCACGATGATGCTGCCGCCGGAAACCAGCTGGCCGCCGAAGGCCTTGACGCCGAGGCGCTGTGAGTTGGAATCGCGGCCGTTGCGGGACGATCCGCCGCCTTTATTGGTAGCCATTTCCTTGAAGCTCCTTAGGCCGAGACGCCGTCGACGCGGACCGTAGTGAGGTACTGCCGGTGGCCGCGGGTCTTCTTGTAGTGCTTGCGGTGCTTGAACTTGAAGACCCGCACCTTCGTGTCGCGGATCTGCGCGATCACGGTGGCGGTCACCGAGGCGCCCGAAACCGGATTGCCGGCCGAGACTCCCGCATCCGTGCTGACGAGGAGCACATCCGAGAAGGTGATCTTGTCGCCGACGTTGTTGGTGAGCCGATCGACCTGGAGCTTCGCTCCGGGTTCGGCGCGGTACTGTTTTCCGCCGGAGCGGACAATTGCGTAAACCAAGGTGGCCTCCGTCTAGACCCGAAATAGAGCCGGGGATTCTACCCTAAGCCGGCGTGTTCGCGGGGGCACCCGACTCCGAGGGTGGCTTAGAAGTCGTATCCGATCCAGAACTGGAAGCGCGAGGACACGCTGCGGACCTTGAGATCCGTGAGCCAGCTCCAGTCGAAGTGCATGGGCATACCGAGCAGGAATGCCTGGACGCCGACCCCGTAGGAGGCCCGTCCATCCACGAGCCGGCGTCCATCGACCGCCTGCCCAAAGAGCGGATCGTTGACGTAGGACACCCCCGGGCCGTTGGTCCAGAAGTCGTAGGGCTGGCCCGGGTACCGGGCGCCGCCGATGTTTCCAAACACCGTCCCGCGCACGGGGCCGAGAATCCCGATGGGAGTCGCCATGAGGTCGATCAGCGGTATTCGCAGCTCGGCGTTGGCGAAGAAGCCCTCCGAACCCACGAAAGACAGGTAGTCGTAGCCGCGCATCTCCATGTTCCCGCCGAATCCGAATAGCTGCGGCTGATCCCCCCTCGACACATAGGCGCGCAGCCGGGTGGCGAGCAGCATGGAGGTTCCGCCGACCCGCATGTACTTCCGCGCGTCGAAGTCGAGGGTCCTCCGAGAAATGAACCCGCCGATACTCGGCGAGTATTCCAGTCGGATGTTGGCCGTGGAACCCGAGAGAGGTCCGAACTCCCGGAAGCGCGTGGTTTCGCGGGTATACGTGACGCTGAGCGGCAGCGAGCTGCCGTTGTAGATCGGCACCTGTCCGCCGTACGCGCCCACCGTCTGCTCCAGGTCGAGCTGCAAGGAGGGATCCTGGTACGCCGAGTTGATCCTCATGTAGCCCGCGGAGAACGTGATGCGGTTGAACTTGTTGAGGGGGTAGATGGCGAAGGCCGCGGCGCCCGTGTATCGCTCGGTGGCGTAGGCGTCGGAGCGCGAGTAGCTGTACGAATAGAGGGAAGGGAAGTAGTACCGCGTGAAGTCCGAGGCCAGGATCCCCCAGTTCCAGCGCGAGGAGAGATTGGTGTACTGGCCCGAGTAGTTCCGGAAGTCGCGAACCGACTCCGCGGTGAACAGGAAACTCTGATCGCCCAGGACATCGGTGAGGGCGATCTGCGACCCGCCGAAGAAGTCGCCGTTCGATGTCACGCCGACGTTCAGGGGCGGGCGGCCCTCGAGATAGAGACCCTCGAAAAGCCGCTTCCGACGTTTGTTCTCCGCGACCACCTGGTGGGTCACGTCGGGCTGGAAGTCCACCACCTCGGTCGGAGCGGCCGAGGCCTGCTCCACCTCCCGGCTCTGTTCCGCCGGGTCGAGGGTGTACAGCTGATACGCGCCCTTGAAATAGCCGATGAAGCCGACGCGATCGCCGCGCGAGGTCTTCAGGGGCGCGGGGGCCATGTTCCCCCCCATGGTGTCGGTGAACTGGCGGATCACGCCGGTCTTGATGTCGATGCTCCGGAGGTTGTAGATCCCGTCATCCTCGTTCGAGGAATAGAAGACCTCCGAACCATCGGTCGAGAAGTAGGGCGACATGTCGGCGAAAGGACCGGTGGTGAGGTCGATTCGCCGGGAGGGGTTGCCGAGCGGGAACATGACGACCTTGTAGTTGCCGCTGACCCGGCGGTTGTAGACCACGAGCGTCCCGTCGGGAGAGATCCGGGGGTTCGCGTCGAAGAACGGGTCGTTGGTGAGATTCTTGTACTCCCCCGTCTCCAGGTTCATGAGGTAGATGTCGGCGATCCCCTCCTTGGTGGCGGCGAAGAGCACCTGCTTTCCATTGGGCAGGATGCAGGGCGACTCCACCTCGTCGAGACCGATGGGGATCTTCTGTTTCATCTCGCCCGTGAGAGGTGAGACCAGGAAGAGGCTCCGCCCTTTTCCCGTCCTCCCGATGAAGGCGACGGCGTCGCCCTTGGGTGAGAAGTCGATGGTTCGTCCGGTCACGAACCCTTCGCCGGGGAAAGTGATGCCGTCATATTTCCCCGTGTAGCCATTGGTGAGGTTCTTCACCACCGAGCCGTCCCGCGTCGAGAGCATGACTATGTCCGCCTCGCCGTCGTTCCGGTTGCCGGTGATGGCCGCCACGAGCTCCCCCGAAGGAGAGGGCGCGAAGGCGTACACCTGCGAGAAGGAGGTTTTTTCCGGATCCGGCGAGATCTCCGTCCCGTAATCGTTCGGCCGCTGCCGGTCACGAAACGGCTTGAAACGCTCCTTGATCCACTTTTCGAAGGCCTCGTCGAACTCTTTCGGCGTCATCCGGAAGGTCTGCTGATAGATGCTGTCTTCCGACGTGGTGATGATGCTCTTCCGCAAGGTGTACATGAACTGCCGAATGCCTTCCTTGCCGAACCGCGCGGCCATGAAATCGAAGGTGGCGTGTCCGAGGTTGTAATCGGTTCGGCCCCCCGCCTGCTCCAGCTTCGACATCCGCGGCACCTGGTCATTGAGCGCGGCGTCGCGCACCGTCATCAGGTCGTGGGAATCCCACTCGCCCCGCATGTAATCGGCGAGGCCCTCGGCGACCCAGAGCGGCGTGTTCCGCGAGAAGATCCCCTGGGGAATCAGATCGAACTCGAAGACGTGGGTGAGTTCGTGCGTGATCAGTCCCTGGAGGCGGTCGGGCGCGCCGTCCGCCGGAATCACCATCCGGTTGCGGACGGGCTCGGTGAAGGCCTGCACCTGTTCGGGGATGAAGTCGGGGTAGAGGTTTGTCTGCTCGAACTCGGAATGGGTCTTGTAGAAGACCACGGGGATCGATGACTGGATCTCGTGCTTGAGCTCCGAGGAAACGTGCTGGTAGGCGCTCTCGAGATAGGAGACGAGGCGAGCCAGATGCTGCTCGAATTCCGGGTAGTAGTACACCTCGAAATGGGGGCTCTTGTAGACACGCCAGGCGAACCGGTCGTAGTTCACCTTGTTCTTGCCGAAATAGGGGATGTACTGCGCGAACGCGGAGGGTGCGACGAGCACCGCGATCAGCCAGAGCGAAAGAAGACGCAAAGATCGCTTCATGAGGGGCGGGGTCATGGTCATCCTCGAATGGGCGTCACTACGGCAGGAGAACGCGAGTCCCCCGGATCTTCTGGGGTGAAATCACGCCGAGAAAATTGGGCAGGAGACGATCCATGAGTTCGAAATACGAGGAGAGAGGAGACACCTTCTGCTCTTCGCCGTAGACGACCTCCTCGGAGAACCGCTCCTTGTGCAGGAGGCGTCCGGTGGCTCCGTCGATAAATGAGAAGTCGGCGGACAGGTTGAAGGCCTTGCGCTCGGAATAGCGATTCCCGCGCCTCTCGACCACCCGCCCGCGGCTGTCGCGCACCAGCGCCGACTCCTGCTGGAACCCGGAACGGTTCTGCTCCTCGAAGGCTAGCTTGCCGGTCACGATGAGAGGGTTTTGAAACTCCTCCCCGAGTTTTCTCCAGAACGCGGTGTCCTGGAGGATTCGCTCCCCTTCCGCCCGGTAACGATCGCGGTCCTCCCGGGTCACCCGCACGTCCTCGCTGGGCTTGAAGGCTTTTGCGAGGGCCTGGTTCAGGGGCGGCCGGTCGGGTTCGATCACCTGCAGTTTCGAGGCGGAGCGGAGCTGGTTCTGAATCAGGCGGGCTGTCTCGGGGGCGAGATCAATGCCCTCATCGACGAGGTCGGTGACGAAACCCGCCACCAGAACCCTGCGGAACTTCGAGACGTCGAGCTTGGACTTCAGGGGCGTTTCGATGGGCACTTCGAGACTGCTGGCACAGCCTGAGGCCAGGAAGGCGGCGCCGAGAGCCCCCGCGAGAAGGCGGGCGTGAATTCTCATTGGCGGACCTCCGACCCCTCGCCCTTCGGCTCGGGATTGGGCGTGGGCGTCTCCTTGGGCTTGGCGGGCGCGTCCTTCTTCACCTTCCGGTTCCGCTTCTCGTCGGCCTCGCGAAACAGGTCGTAGTTCTGCTGGATCGACATGTTCTTGGGGTCCAGCTGCAGGGCGCGCTCGTACGCGGCCCGCGCCTTTTCGAACTCGCCCTGCTGCTCGAGAGTCACCCCGAGATTATTGAAGGCCGAGGCCGAGTCGGGATTGAGAGCAGCCGCCTGCTCAAAGCGGAACCGCGCCTCCTGCCACAGTCCGCGCTGGGCCACATTGATGCCGAAAGCGACTTCCTTCTTGGCCTCTTTGGCCTGATCTTTGTCGGTATCGGCTGCCGCGGCGGGTCGCGAGGAAACGAGGGGGAAGACGACGAGGAAAAGAAAAATGCGGAATCGCATCATCGAGAGGCGCTCCTTAATAAGAGATCCAGTCATATTAAGTCACGGCGACGCGGTCAGAGCAAAAGATGCGCCAGGCCAGAGCCCTTCCCTCGGGTGCGGTTTGTCCCGACCCGGGGACACTCGTCGGATCGCCAGAGGACGGAGCGACGCTCTGCGCCTTAAGGTCTCTTCAGTAGATCCGGAAAGTCACCGGTGCGTTCGCCACCGTCGGCACCGGCCGACCGCCCTTGATCGCCGGGGAAAACAGCCACTGCTGCACGCATTGAATGGCTGCCGCGTCGAGCTGAGGAATCGATCGAAGGATCCGGGCTCGTCCGACCCTTCCGTCGATTCCGATGTAGATCTCTACGGTTACGATTCCCTCGATCTTCTTGATGAAGGCTTCCTGGGGATAAACGGGGCGCGTCATCTTGAGCGGCCGCGGCGGCTGGTCGTAGTCCATGACCGGGCTGTCTCCGGTGCCTCCGATCACACCGCCGATCACGCCTCCGAGCGTCCCCCCCACCGTGCCGCCTTCGACGCCCCCCGCCATTCCGTCCTTCGATCCGGCCTCCGAGCCATCGGCGACGCCGAACTGCTTCAGCGGATCGATTCCCTTTTCCGGCTCGACGGGCTTGGGTTCTTCCGGCACCTTCGGCTCGACGAGAACTTCGGGATCAGGGGGCTTGACCCCGGTCTTCTCGGGGGCCTTTTCCGTTTGCTTGTTCGACGCGCCCTTGGGCAGAGGTGGCGGCGGCGGCGGGGGCGGGTTGTAGATGAGGGCCCGGATGTAGTCCACGGGCGGGGGCGTCGGCGCGGGAAACAGCAGCGGCGAGAGGACGAGGGAGGCGATGAGAAGCCCATGAAGACCGACCGACAGCCAGAACCATCGCCCCCGGCGCTGCGGCGCCCGCACCTCTCCCGTGTACAGGGAGAAGAGCTCGTCCGGCGCGGCCTGAGGCAGTTCGTTGTCGGTCATAGGGGGCTCTCGCGAGCGAACGGCAGCAAGAAGACTGCCACTCCCAAGGGCTCGCGGAGTCTACCCCCCGATGTCCTGCGGCCGGGTGCTCCTGGGGCCGCCCCCTGCTCGATCCGTCGCCCGCTCTGGCGGCTAAGCCGACGGGACCCGCGCCGCCTGGCGGTTCTGCCACCAGATCACGATCGGGCTCGCGATGTAGATGGTCGAGTACGTTCCCACCAGGATGCCGATCACCATGGTGAAACCGAAACCACGCAACACCTCGCCGCCGAACAGGAAGAGTCCGAGAACAGCGAGGAAAGTGGTGCCATTCGAGATCAGCGTACGGGTGAGCGTCTGGTTCAGCGAGTCGTTGAGGATCTTGGCGAGCGAGTCCTTCTTCCTGGTCTTGAGGTTCTCGCGGGCGCGGTCGAAGATGACGATGGTGTCGTTCACCGAGTAACCGACGAGGGTCAGGAGCGCCGCGATGATGTTCAGCGTGATCTCGTACTTGAAGAAAGCGAGGAAGGCGAGGGTGACGAGGACGTCATGGAACACTGCGATTGTCGCCGCCGCGCCCCAGATGGCCCCGCCGAAGCGCCAGGTGATGTAGAGAAGCTGGAACACCAGGCCCCAGACCGTGAGCTGGATCGCCTTCTCACGCAGGTCCGCGCCCACCGTGGGCCCGACGATCTCCGACGAAGATTCGAGAATCCGGTTCTCGGAGTACTTTGCGGCGATCGCGGCCTTGGCGTTGTTGGCCGCCTGGTCCAGGGCCCCCTCGTCCGCCGCGGCAATGCGAACCAGCACCTGGTTCTTGCTCGGGACGTCGTAGGTCTGGATGGTGGCGTCGGGCACGGCCGCGCGGATGCGGTCGTTCTCGGGTGTCTTTTCGAAGTGGAGGATCAGCTGGGTCCCGCCGGAAAACTCGACACCGTAGCCTTTCGGGTTCGAGCCGATGTAGACGCCCGTGGCCAGCATGTAACCGAGGCCGCCGAAGATGAGCAGGAGGCTCAAGGCGATGAAGTACTTCGCCTTGCCGATGAAATCGAAACTGGGGTTCTTGAGGATCTCGAGCATTTTCTTGGGTGCGATTCCGTTAGATGGAGAGAGTGTCGACCTTGCGATCGCCGAGCACCCATTCGAAGAGGAACTTACTCACGAAGTAGGACGCGAAGACGTTCGCGATCAAACCCCAGACCAGGGTCACCGCGAAGCCCCGGATCGCGCCGGTGCCGAACTGGAAGAGGAAGGCCGCGGCGATGAGCGCGGTCGCGTGGGTGTCGAGAATCGTGATCCAGACCCGGTCGAAGCCGTTGTTCACCGCGGTCTTCACGGTCTTGCCGGATCGCAGTTCTTCGCGGATGCGCTCGAAGACCAGAACGTTCGTGTCGACGCCGACGCCCACGGTGAGGATGATGCCGGCGATGCCGGGCAGGGTGAGGGTGGCGCCCGCGTAGGCCATGGCGCCCAGAAGGATGAGGAGGTTGGCGAGAAGGGCCACCACCGCGTTCACCCCGGAAAGACGGTAGTAGAGGAGCATGAAGAGGGTTATGAATCCCATGCCCGCAGCCGACGCCATGACACCGGAACGGATCGAATCCTTGCCGAGGGAGGCTCCCACGGTCTGCTCCTGGAGGAAGTTCAAGGTGGCGGGCAAGGCGCCCGCGCGCAGGACCTTCGCGAGAGTGTCCGCCTCTTCCTGCGAGAAAGAACCCTGGATCACGCCCTGGTCGGTGATCCGGCTGTTGATGACCGGGGCGGATTCCACGGTGCCGTCGAGGATGACCGCGAGGCGCCGGCCCACGTTCTCGCCGGTGGCCTGGCCGAATTTCTGGGCGCCGGTGGGGGTGAGCGAAAACTGGATGTCGGGCAGGCCGGTCTCACCGCTGACGCTGGGCCGAGCGTTCTTCAGGTCGCGCCCGGTGATCACCGCTTCCTTGCGCACGAGATAGAAAGCGCGGCTTCCCGGCTCGTTCCCCATTCCGCTCACGATCTCCATGGTGGGCGGGGGCTCCGTCTGACCCGCGGGCAGGAGCATCTCGCGGGTGGCGGCCTCGTTCTCCACGAGCTTGAGGGAGAGCTGCGCCGTCCGCTTGATCATGTCCTTCGCCCGCGCCACGTCGGTGACGCCGGGGAGCTGCACCAGGATCTGGTCGCCCGCGGCTCCGTGGGCGGTGATGACCGGCTCGGCCACGCCCAGGACGTTGACCCGGCGCTCGAGGGTGCGGATCGATTCCTGCACCGTCTGATCCTTGAGCACTCGCTTGTAGGGATCGGTCAGCTTGACGGAGAAGCCAGCGGTGGTCTCGCTCAGGTTCCACTCCGTGGAGCGGAAGAAGTCGCGCAGGGTGGTGCGCGCGTCCTTGATGCGCGCGGGCTCGATGCCTTCCACGGTGAAGGTGTCGATGTCGGTGGCGGTCACCTTGGCTCCCGGCATCCCCGCGCGACCCAGCTCGCTCGCCGCGAGGGACACGCCGTCGGAAACGGTCGCACGGAGCGCGTCGTCCGTGACCACTTTCATGATGAGGTGCATGCCGCCCTTGAGGTCGAGGCCCAGCTTGATCTTGTCCTCGACGGGCCACATGGACACGAAGCAGGCGATCAGGAACGAGGCGTAGAGGATGGCCTTGTTTCGCAGTTCCTTTCGCAGGAAGGTCCAGACGAGCGCTCCCACGGCGACCGAGATCACCAGCCAGAGCAGAAATGGATTCTTTGTAAGACTGTCCATCATGATTTCCTAGGTTTTGGATGCGCCTTCAGCGTGTTCCAGCGCCGCAACGGCGCTGCGCTGCACGCGGATCTTTGTCTTGTCGGCGATACGCAGGTAGACGTCCGCCCCCTCGATGCCTTCGATGACCCCGTAGATTCCGGAAGCCAGCACCACGCGATCTCCGGCCTTCAAGGACTTGAGAAGCGTTTCCTGCTCGGCCTGCTTCTTGCGCGAAGGGCCGATGACCAGCACGTAGAAGATGCCGAAGACGATGGCCATGGGCAGAAAGGCTTCGAACACGCTGGGCTGCGCGGGCGCCGCCTGCAGGGTGAGGAGAAAAACGGAGTCCATGTTTGGTGGGTTTTCTTGGAAACGAGCCGATGCATTTTCTTTGCGGAGAGCCGATCGAAACGTCGCGCGGGGGTCTTCGACTTTCCCGAGCGCCCCTTTGGTCTTTTAAGGAGCTGAGGCCGAGAACCCCAGGAGGGTCTCCTGCCGGAACGCTTCAAAGCGGCCCGCGACGATACTCTCCCGCGCCCTTCCGACCAAATCCAGATAGAAGAACAGATTGTGGAGGGTGGCGAGGACGCCCCCTGTCATCTCGTTCGAGAGGTGCAGGTGGCGGAGGTACGCCCGGGAGGCGATCCGGCAGGTCGGGCACCCGCAGGAAGGGTCGATGGGCGACGCATCCCGCGCGAATCTCGCGTTCCGGATGGAGATCTTTCCCCGCCATGTGAAGAGCTGGCCGGTTCGCGCGTTTCTCGTGGGCAGCACGCAGTCGAACATGTCGACGCCCCGGCGGATGCTTTCGAGCAGATCCTCCGGCGTGCCCACGCCCATCAGGTAGCGCGGCGAATCCTGGGGAAGCGCACGATCCATGACATCGAGAACGCGCACCATGTCCTCCTTCGGTTCGCCCACCGAAAGGCCGCCGATCGCGTAGCCGGGAAAGCCGATGGAGGTAATCGCGCGGGCGCTCTCCTCGCGAAGGTCGTCGTGGACGCCGCCCTGAACGATGCCGAAGAGCCACTGATCCCTTCTCGTGTGCGCCCGCTTCGAGCGCTCGGCCCACCGAGCGGTGCGGTCGGTGGCGTCCTTGACCTCCTCCCGGGTGGCCGGCCAGGGCGGGCACTCGTCGAAAGCCATGATGATGTCCGCTCCGAGTTTCATCTGGATTTCGATGGAGCGTTCCGGGGAGAGTTCCAGTCGCGCGCCGTCGAGGTGGCTTCGAAAGACCACGCTCTGCTCTGTTCGCTTCCTGAGCGCGGACAAGCTCATCACCTGATAGCCGCCGCTGTCCGTGAGAAACGGTCGGCGGAAGCCGGTGAAGCCGTGGAGGCCGCCGAGATCCCGCACGAGATCCTCTCCCGGCCTCACGTGCATGTGATACGTGTTCGCGAGAATGATCTGCGCGCCGATCTCCTCGAGCTGCGTCGCGGTGAGGCCCTTCACCGAGCCCGCGGTTCCGACGGGCATGAAGATGGGCGTGCGGATCTCGCCGTGCGGCGTGATCAACCGTCCCGATCTCGCGCGATCGGATCGCGCATCGACGTGAAACTCAAAATTTTTCAAGAAGCGCCTTCATCGAGATGGACGAGTATAGGGAAGGCCGAGTCATGAACCGCCCGACTCGCCGCCCTATAAGAAACCATATCGAGCGACGACAGCGCTCCGTGGTTCTCGAAATCCGCTCCGGCCAGCGTCATGACTAGATCCAACCGAAGTTCCCCTTCCGGGTCACTCTGGTTGTTTGTGTTAAATAAACCATACAAATCGAAAAAACGAATCGATCCACAACAGGTTCTCAACAGAACTTCCACAGGCTAAGGCGCTGAAATAAATGGAGACGCGCCGATGAAAAATCGTGTTGACCTCTTGACAATGTGCAAGTCATTACCTACGCTCCAACTAGTGCATGCCTCTGTTGTCAACACAAAATGTTGGAAGCAGGGGTCGGCAATACCTAGATCGAAAGGGGGGATTACACACCATGGCCGCTAAGAAAGCTGCTAAGAAGGCTGCAAAGAAGAAGAAGTAAGTCGCTTCCATTTGCGGCTTCAGGAGGGGGTGAGCGATCACCCCCTTTTTCATTTCCCCGTCATTCCAGGGGCGACACCACGGAGCACGAAACGCTCTACCGCCCAGGCGACGCCGTCCTCATCGTTTCCCGGAATCACCTCGAGACCCAGCGCCCGGAGTTCCGGATCCGCGTTGCCCATCACGCAGCCCTTGCCGGCGCTGAGCAGCATCAGTCGGTCATTCCAGTTGTCGCCGATCGCGAGCACTTCCTCGATCGCCACACCCCAGCGTGCGCACAGGAACCGCAGGGCTTCGGACTTGTCGACGGAGGGCGCCACGACATCGATGAGCGACAAGTCGTCTTTCGGGTAGACCGTCCGAAGCGCGGAAACATCGAATCCACGGACCTCGATGGCGCGAGCGAGATCGCTCATCTCCTTCATGGATCCGCCAAACATCACCTGCAGCGGGTCTTCCTCAAGTGCCCGCACCGCGGCCTCGAGATTCTCGACGACGCGCACATCAGGGTGAGAGCGGCTCAGGTAGTAGGCGAGAAGGGTGTGGGATGGAGAGTCGTTCTCCACATAGAGCAGCCCTTCTCCGCCGTGCCCGACATGAACCACCGGATCGGCGCCCCTGGCTTTCGCGAAGGTCAAGACCGAGACGGCGGTGTCCCGGGCCAGGGGACGCACACGGATCGCCACCGACTCCTCGAACACAAGACCACCGTTGTGCAGGACAAGCGTCGGCCGGCCGGGGAGGAGATCGGCGATCTTCCTGGCGGCCGGATAACGGCGACCCGTCACCAGCGCAATGCGGACACCCGCCGCACCCGCCGCCTCGATGGCCGCGCGATTCCTTGGAGAAATCTCCTTTCGCGAATTCAGGAGCGTTCCATCGATGTCGAGGGCGAGGACACGCGGCACCGCCGTGGTGAAGGCGCTCAACGAACCTCGCGGCCGTCGAAGACATCGATCCGTTCGATCACGTCGCCCGGCCGGATCTTCTCGACTACGTCCATCCCGGAAAGGACCTGGCCGAAATGGGTGAAGGACCCATCAAGGTGGGGCTGCGGCTCGAGGGTGATGAAGAACTGTGAACCTCCGGTGTCCTTTCCCGACAACGCCATGCCCACCGCACCGCGACCATAGGGTCGCTGGTTGTATTCACACCGGATGGTCGAGCCCATCCCGCCGTATCCGTCTCCGCGTGGATCCCCACCCTGGACCACGAACCCCGGCACCACCCGATGGAAAGTGAGCCCGTTGAAGAAGCCGGATTGGGCGAGCCGCACGAAGGAAGAGGAGGTGAGCGGCGCATCCACCAGATCGAGAACCAGTTCGATGATCCCGTGGCGCGTCCCGATCAAAACATGAGGCGAGTAAAGCGACTGCGCGCCCGGGTCATAGACGGCGGCGAGCCGACGTGCGTCCGCGAGCCGCAGAGAGCCGTTTTCCGGGGGCGCGAATCCCTCGGAGACCGCGCTCATGGCCCTTTGCCGGGCGACCCGCGACGGGTCCGTCGCGGCGATCCTCCGCAGGACGGTGCGACCCGCTTCGGTCGCATTTGCTCCCAGGGCGTCCACCGCCGCGATCCGGGCCTCGATATCCTCATCCGCGAGGGAGGCTTCGTAGGCGCGGGCGAACGCATCCGTGAAGGTCTTTCCCGCGCCCTTCTCCAGAGACGAAAGACCCTCGATCGCAGCCGCCCTGATTCCCATGTCCGGGCTCTGCAAATGATCGAGCAGTGTGGGCGCCGCGTCCTGACCCCGCGCGCGGACCAGCGCAGAAAGGACGGCGGGAACCACGCGCCCGTCGTCTTTCAACATGGGCAGGAGGAAGGGCGCCGCCCGCTCGCCGAGGCTCTCGGCGAGGGCGCCGGCCACAGCGCGTCGAACCCCCGCGTCGGAATCCGGCCCGACCGTCGACAAGACGATGCCCACATCCTCGGCGTCGATCCTGACGAGAGCGGGCCAGGCCGCCGATCGAATCCATGGATCGGGATGGCCGACATTGTCCATGACGCGTGAACGCCAGCGGCCGGTTGAAGGAAGGGCTGCGAGCGCGAGCAGGGCCTCGCGCCTCAGCACCGGATTGGATGAATCGAGGTGGGCCGCGGCGATCGGGCCTCCTTCCGCGGCTCCGATGGCGCCCACCCCTCGCAACGCCTGGATGACGACGCCCGGGTTCGGGTCGTCCGCGAGCCGGCGCAGCACGGCAAGGTGCGCGGGGTCCTTGAGCGCACCCAGCCCGCGTGCGGCTAGGGCGCGGATGTAGGGGTCCTCCGCACCCGTGCCCGCGAGCAGGATCGGAGTCAGTCGGGGATCGGCGACTCGCATGGCGGCCCAGACCGACACCCACCAGTCAACGAGCGGTGTGGAATCGGAGCCCAGCAGGGCGGCCGTCAGTGACGGCGCGTCCTTCAGCCGCGCCAGGGCCACCAGTTGAAGCCGAAGCTCCACCCAGGGGTCATCGACACGTCCGGGATCGTCGCCGCGGATCCTCAGGGGGGGGCCTCCCGAGGGAGGCAGGGCCTTTCGAAACGCCTTCGCGATGGCCGCCCCCGCGGCGTGCTGTCCGATCCGGCCCAGCGCTTCGGAGGCACGGCCTCGC
This sequence comes from Vicinamibacteria bacterium, assembly GCA_019694155.1. Taxonomy (GTDB): domain Bacteria; phylum Acidobacteriota; class Vicinamibacteria; order Fen-336; family JAGNNV01; genus JAGNNV01. Next base: position 80,577 of record JAIBCN010000002.1, read on the forward strand.
GTCGCCGCGTCGGGATCGTCGAGGGCCGCAACAAGCGCCGGGCCTGCCTCAGCGCCACCAAGCAGTCCGAGCGCGAACGCCGCGGCGCGCCGGACCTCGGGCTCGCGATCGCGGAGCCGTTCGATCAGGCGAGAGCTCGCTAGCGGGTCGCCAATGCGACCGGCGGCGAGCGCCGCCCGCCGTCGAACCGCGGGATCCTCGTTCTGCAGGAATCCGAGGATCGAGCCCTCGCCCAGCGACCGCGAATCCTCGAGCACGAGAATGCGGGCCAGTATCTCCATGCGTGAGAGCGGGTCGGGGATGTCCGCGCCGCGCCGTGCCCCCCCCGAGGCGCAGGACAGCGCCAGCGCCCCCGCGAAGCCGACCAGGAACCGCGTGATTTGCCGCATCGGATGGAGAGGTGCCTCTAGCAAAACGGATCGAAACCTGAAGTGTAATGGCCCCCCCCACATAAACTGGGAGCGCCGATGCAGTGCCCCGCCTGTGCCCGACCGATTGCCATGGCCCGGGCCAACTGCGTCTACTGCGGCGCCGCCCTTTCCCCCGCTGATCTCGAAGAAGCGTCGCGGGCCGCCCAGCGGGTCCTGCAGACGAAGAGCCTCGCCAACCTCGAGGCGATGGCGGGCGGGCCCGCGCAAGAGTCGCTGTCAAGGCGCTACGTGGTGATCGACACCCGAGCGGCCCAGGTGGAGACCATCGCGATCGCCTGCGGAGTGTCCTCGTGGGAGGCGCGCCAGTGGCAGGCCGCCTCGCGGTATCGCCTGGTCCGCATCAGCACCGAGGCCGCCGACGGTCCACTGGAAGCAAGCCTCAGGGCACAGGGTCTGCGCGTTCTCGCCGTGCCGGACGAGACGGTCGTCCGATCGCGGAATCCGATCCCGCTGGAGTCGATCGATCCGCTCGCTGATCCCCCCCAGTGCACGCTTCGCGAGGACCCGGAAGCTCCGCCGTCAAGACGAGCCCTGAGAGAAGGCGACCTCGCCCTCATCGTCTCGGCGTCGATCCGGCGCGAGCGGGTGAAGGACGAAGCGCCGAGGCGCGGTCCCGCGGACACCCGGCTCGAAGACGCCTGGCTCGTCCACCTCCATTTCAAGGGAGAGCCGCGGCCCTGGGAGATCGACCCGCTTCGAACAGCCTACGAAGGCGTCGGCCTCGCATCCGCCTACATGCAGACCGTCGACCTTGTGCGACGGCTTTCCGCCGCGGCCCCACACGACGACGCGTTCAAAAACGTGGTCCCTGCCCTCTCGCCGGGCGCCGATCCCCTGGGCGGACTCGAGAGCCTCGCCCCCGACGCCGGCAAGAAGAAGGGCAAGGAGCCGAAGGTTGTGGTCCTCGACAACGTGGCCCAGTTCCGCGAGTATTCGGCGTGGCGCGGCGCCATAGAGTTCGTGCAGCGCGAGGCCGGCAACCCCGCATGAAACGCGGAATTCCCCACGCCTTGTGCTACCTTCCCTCCCGCGCATGAAGCTCGTTGTCCAGATCCCCTGCCTGAACGAGGAAGAATCCCTTCCCGCGGCGCTGCGCGCGATTCCCCGGCGGATTGAGGGAATAGACGAAGTCCTGGTGCTCGTGATCGATGACGGCTCGAAAGACCGCACCCGGGAGGTAGCCCTCGCCCATGGGGCCGATCACGTCCTGCGCTTCACCCGGCACAAGGGCCTCGCCAGCGGCTTCATGGCCGGGCTCGACGCCAGCCTGAAACTGGGCGCCGACATCATCGTCAACACCGACGCGGACAACCAGTACCCCGCGGCGGACATTCCCCGTCTCATCGCGCCGATCCTTCGCGGCGAGGCGGACATGACGATCGGCGATCGGCAGGTGTCGGAGGTCGCGCACTTCTCCTGGATGAAGCAGCGTCTTCAGGTGCTCGGGAGCTGGGTGGTCCGAAAGGTCTCGGGAACGGACGTGCCCGACACCACGAGCGGTTTCCGCGCCCTCTCCCGCGAGGCGGCGCTCCGAATCAACATCGTCAGCGAGTTCACCTACACCCTCGAGTCGATCATTCAGGCGGGGAAGAAGCGGCTCGCCATCGCGCACATGCCCATCGAGGCCAGCCACACCCGGCCCTCGCGCCTGTTCGGCTCCACGTCCGAGTACGTGAAGCGCTCGGTGGCCACCATCCTGCGCATCTACGCCATGTACGAGCCTTTCAAGGTCTTCATGATCCTTGGCGGACTCCTCTTCTCAGCGGGGGCCCTCCTCGGTTTGAGGTACGCCTACTTCTGGTGGCAGGGCGCGATCACCGGACACTTCCAGTCCGCGATTCTCTCGGTGCTGCTTCTCATCCTGGGTTTCCAGACCCTGCAATGGGGCCTCATGGCCGATCTCATCGCGAGCAACCGGAAACTGATCGAGGATGTCCTGTATCGGGTCCGAAAGGCGGAGCTGTCGAAGGACGCGGAGCCTCGTGGCTGAAGCCCGCGACGTCAGCGTCGTCATCCCCGCCTTCAACGAAGCCCGCGGGATCGCCCAGACCGTGGCCGGCTTGAAGCCGCAGGGCTTCGCGGAGATCCTCGTGGTCGACGACGGATCGACCGACGACACGGCAGCGCAGGCGGAAGGCGCGGGTGCCCGGGTGGTGCGCCATCCCTACAACAAGGGAAACGGCGCCGCCGTGAAGACGGGCATCCGCGAAGCCTCGTCACCGGTCCTGCTTCTCATGGACGCCGACACCCAGCACGATCCCGCCGAGGCCTTGAAACTCATCGCTCCGATCGGGATCTACGACCTGGTCATCGGTGCGCGGGCGCTCGGTGATCAGTCGGCTCTTCGCGCCTTCGGAAACGCGGTCTTCCGCGCCCTCGCTTCCTGGCTCACCGGGCGGCCGATTCCCGATCTCACGTCCGGATACCGGGCGGCAAAGCGTCCGGCTCTGCTCGACATCATCCACCTCCTCCCCAACGGCTTTTCGTATCCCACCACCTCCTGCCTCTCGATGATGAAGTCCGGTCACAGCGTCCTGTTCGTGCCGATCGTCGCCAGGGCGCGGGTGGGCACGTCGAAGATCCGGCCGTTCCAGGACGGCTTCCGTTTCATTCTCATCATCTTCAAGATCGTGACCCTTTACGCGCCCCTGCGGGTCTTCGCCCCCATCGCAGGCTTCTCGCTGCTCACGGGCATCGCCTATGGGATCTGGAACGTCGTGAACTTCGACAAGATTCCCATGGGCGCGGCCATGCTGATCCAGCTCGGCGTCGTGGTGTTCCTCTTCGGGCTCATCTCCGAACAGATTGCGTCGATGCAGGACAGGCGTTGAGCAGGGCCTACTTCAAAGGCGATGTCTTTGCTCTTCTCGTCCTCGCCGTCTTTCCGCTGATCGCCTACATCGAGCCGCTGCTCGATCACCGGCTCCTGGGTCCAGGCGATGGTGTCGCTCTTCACCTGCCCCTGCGAACGGAGGCGTTCAGGGCCTACCGGGAGGCAACCTGGCCTCTTCTGAACACCCGCGAGTTCCTGGGAACGCCCCTGCTCGCCGCCTATCGCGGCGGGGTCTTGTACCCGCTCACCATCCTCCTTTCCGGCTTCGATTCCTTCTCCGCCTTCCAGGCGCTCGTCCTCATTTCCGTTTCCCTGGCCGGGGTGCTCACCTACCTCTACTTGAAGCGGCTGGGCGCGGGCGCACCCGGGGCTTTCGTCGGAGCCCTCTCCTTCGCGTACGGGCCCTACCTGCTGAGCCACTTCGAAGACACCGCGACACTGGTCGCCGCGCCCATGCTGCCCCTGGTACTCCTGGCCGCCGAATCCCACATGAATCGGGCGACCCCGGCACGCCTCGTGGGTCTCGGCGGTTCCATCGCCTTGCTGATCCTCGCCGGATCGCCAGAAGCGCTCCGAGCGGGAAGCGCTCTTCTCTTCGGCCGTCTCCTGATGGGGCATACCCTCGGCCGGTCGCCGCGTGCGCCTTCGCGCCTCGCCACCGGCCTCGCCGTCGCCCTGGGGCTCGCTCTTTCCGCCCCGCAATGGCTGCCCACGCTGGAACTCCTGCCCGCGGTGGGCCGGCAGGTCACGGGCCTCGCGGCCGAGGCGGCGAGCGAGGGCGTGCCGGGTCTCGCCGGCCTGATTCTGAAAACGGTGACCCACACCCCCGCGGCAAGCCTCGCTCTTGCGAGCCTTCCTCTTCTCTTCGATCGGCTTCCCGTTCGCGTCCTCCTGCTGGCCGTGCTCGCCTCCCTGGCTCTTCAGACCGGCCGCGGGCCGTTGCTTGCTCCCGGAGCCCTGCCCCTGGTTCTGGAATTCGCCCTCGCCGCCCTCGCGGGTCTCGCGCTGGATGAGCAATGGCGCGAGCGGAGGACTCGCGTGGGGAGACGGCTGCGAGCGTACTTCCTTGTCGCCTCCCTGGCCTCGGTCGGCGTGCTCTCGGTCGCGGCCGCCACGCTCGGAGGTCTGCCGGATCGCCTGGCCGCCGCGGTCGGCGTCTATGCAATCGCCCTCATCGTCTACTTCGCTCTGGCCGACGGAGAGAGCGAGGTCGCGGCGGGCGTATTCCTTCTGCCGCTCGCGGTCTCTTTCGCCCTCCAGCCGTCGAGTCGCGAGATCTTCAAGACGGCGCCCACCCGCGGTCAACTCGTGGGCGGGACCCCCACGCGCCGGGCGGTCGATCAGGCGCTGAATGAAATCGGAACGGACCCTCGCGTCCTCACCCTGGTGCGAGCGTTCCCAAACGACCTCGCCCTCGACCTGGGCTTCGCCGGCTATGGCTCGCTGGCTCCCAGGGTTCAGGCCAACGGCTACGATCCCATGGCGCCGATTTCCGTCCGCCGGGCGGTGGGCGAGATGGGAGCCCGGGGATTTCTGACCGAGCGATCCCTGACTCCCGCGATAGAACTCCTGCGCCGCTGGTCGATCGATGCGGTTCAGGTTCAGACAAGCGACC
>JAIBCN010000069.1 GCA_019694155.1 Vicinamibacteria bacterium
CAGGACGTGGGCCGGATCGCGGCCAATCTTGAGAGGGGCGGATACTGGCGTTGGAAGCAGCCTTGGATTGCCCTCGATGTCGAACACCAGTGGACCGCCGCCTGCGTGGGCGATCGGCGCGTGGCTCGCGATCACACTGTAAACGACGGTAACCGCACTCACCCGGCGATTCGCCTTAGGACGTTCCTGATGGGACTCCCCATGAGGGTGCCGAGGCCTGCCGAGGCGCCTGAGGCCGAGGAATGGATCGGCTGGGTCCGGACGGATGACGACGAGGGCGGCGTGCCCACGACGAAAGGCGAAGAGTCGTGCGCTGCCGACCACCAATGATTGCGGTCAGCATTGTCTCGGGCCTGGGGACCGGGCCTGCGGGACTCCTCGTGGCCGCGTGGCACGATGGCCGCGTGCTGCGAGCGAGAGACGGCAAGGACCCGCGGAACGGATACGAGGAAGGCCGGCTCTCGGCCCTGGGTCTGAGGGGTCTTCAGTTGGCTGTGCTGAACAGCAAATACCCGGAGTGGTGCAGTGAGCCCTCGTCATTCGACGCCCCTGACCAGTGGACATCCATATGCGTGGCGAGGAAAGGCATCCGCCACCAAAGGGTTCGGTACGACCCGGCGAAGGCTGGAGGCGCCGCTCCTCCCCCGGAGTACAAGCTTATGACCTACCTCATGCGCCTGCGGCTCGAGGATCCAAAGCGGGCGGACGAGCCCGGTGCCTGGGCCGACTGGTTCAGGCCGGCGAGATAGAGACTTCGGCAAGCGTCCCCGATGGCAGCCGACCGCCGCGAGATTGCTTCGTCGGCCGTCATTCGCTGACCTCCTCGCAATGACGGCCCGGAATTGAGGTGAGCGAGCGGCGCGTTCCTCCGCCTTAGTAGGCCCATGGCCCACGGTAACGTATCCGTGACCATCGACGGCGGCCAGGACTCAAGGCGTTGAGGAGATTTGCGGCCTTAGAACGGGCCTGATCTGGCCGGTGCCTGGGATACCTTGCGCCGTCATGAACACAGACCTGGTGGCGCCGCAGTCGATTGAACGAAGCATCCGCATGATCCGTGGGCAGAAGGTCCTGCTCGACGTAGACCTCGCTCGCCTCTACGGAGTTCCGGTTGGCCGTCTGAACGAACAAGTGCGGCGCAACGTCGCCAGGTTTCCGGGGGACTTCATGTTCCAGTTGGACGCGGACGAGACCGCAAACTTGAAATCGCAATTTGCGATTTCAAGTTGGGGCGGTCGACGTTCAGCGCCGCTTGCCTTCACCGAGCAGGGTGTCGCCATGCTCTCGAGTGTTCTGCGATCTGCCCGCGCGGTCGAAGTCAATGTCGAGATCATGCGGGCGTTTGTTCGCCTGCGACGACTTCTCGAGTCCAATGTCGAACTCTCGCGCCGTCTCGATGCGCTGGAGCGAAAGTATGACGGCCAGTTCCGCGCGATCTTCGACGCGATCCGGGAGCTCATGACGCCACATAGCAAACCCGCCAAGCGGATCGGGTTTCAGACCAGCCCCGAAGGCCGCGAGATTGCCTCGTCGCGCCCCAAACGGAGTGGCTCCTCGCAATGACGGCCCGGGCCCAAGATGAGCGAGCGGTCCGTCCTCTCCCACCAGAATTGACCTGAACCGGCCCGGCCCTGTGGCACCATCGGCCCCTCTCCCAGGAAAGGTCCCCTCATGCCCCCTGCGGCACGCTCCGATATCCCCGTAAGGTCTCTTGCTTATGGTAACGTATCTGTTACCATTGCCGTCGCGTCGTGCGCGTAGTCGAGTACGTGCGGCCCGATGGCACGAGTCCATTCGGCCGTTGGTTCGAATCGCTCGACGCGATGGCTGCGGCGAAGGTCACGACCGCGCTCTCGCGGATCGAGAAAGGGAATACGAGCCGTTTGAAGTGGTTTCGAGGGATCGGAGAGTGCGTCATCGATTGGGGGCCGGGCCTGCGGGTCTATCTGACGAAGGCCGGCGACGCGCTGATCCTCCTCCTTGGCGGCGGCACCAAGCGCACCCAGTTCGAAGACATCCGCCGAGCGATGGCCCTGAATCACGAATACCGGGAGAGAAAACGATCCGGAACAGGAGAGGCATGATGGCGCTGACACGAGACTTCAGAGAGACGGTCGTCGAGCGGATGGAGCGCGACCCGTCGTTCGCGCGCGCGATGCTTGATGAGGCTGCGACCCTCCTCCTGAACGGAGAGCCGGGGCCCGCTCGCCTGGTCGTGCGCGACCTGGTCAACGGAACGCTCGGTTTTGAGGCCCTGGCGAAGTCGACCGGCACGCCGAGCAAGAGCCTCCATCGAATGCTCTCCAAGCGCGGCAATCCCAGCATGGACAAACTTGCCGGCATCTTCCGCGCTCTCTGCCGCGAACTGCGGGTGGAGCTTTCGGTGCAGTCCGGATCCGCGCCCCGGCGACCGCGGCGGGCCGCGTAACGCAAGTCTGATGCGCTTGTGAAGCCTGTCCCTAAGCCCACACGGGCTCTTCGCACCTAGGCCTAGAGACAGAGTGCCGCGAAGGGACGCGAGATTGCTTCGGCCCGCCACGAACGGGCTGGGGCCTCGCAATGACGGAGCTCTCTACGAAGCCGAGGACGAGCCGATGCGAGGTCTGTGCCTGACCGTCTCGCGCAGCCAGACGAGGATGCCCACGCCCATCGGCAGATGCAGCCAATACTCCCCTTTTCGGCCGGCCCAGGCTTCGAGAAGTACCATCACGAACAGCCCCGCACAGAGACCAGCCACGCGCCCGCTCAAGCGGCGTCGGCGCCACAACACGATGGCGGTGACACCCTGGATGAGCGCAACAAGCTGCAACCCGGCCGCGACGAAGGCGTGGATGGCGGAGGCGTGCTCGAATCCAGATAGCCAGAACCCCGCCGATACCGGCTGGAGTGCAATGAGCCCCAGGCTGATAGCCATCAGCCGTTTGATGGCCATCGAACCGCCACTCGTATGCTCCAACTCCCTCGCCATAGGCACCCTCCTCGCCATCAATGGGCGACGTCATCCGTCCGGTGTATGACGGATCAGGAGCGGGGAACGTGACGTGCAGGACGCCGGTTTTGTCACCTTCGGGCCGTCTCACTCGTCAGACATACGACGCGCGCAGGAGAGGAACGAGTAGCCCATAGTGGATAGAGACACCTGGCTGGCCGAGCGCTTTGAAGAGAACCGGCCGCGGCTGCGCGGAGTGGCCTATCGTCTGCTCGGCTCGCTGAACGAGGCCGAAGACGCGGTGCAGGAAGCGTGGCTGCGCCTCCAGCGCACCAACAGCGACGCGGTCGACAACCTGGCCGGCTGGTTGACGACCGTCGTCTCGCGAGTGTGTCTCGACATGCTTCGCTCGAGGAAATCACGGCGTGAGGAACCGATCGACGCTCGGACCGTGGAGCCTGGCGTCATGCGGGGCGCGGGAAGCGATCCCGAAGGCGAAGCGGTGCTCGCGGATTCCGTCGGCGTGGCGCTGCTGGTCTTGCTCGATACGTTGAGTCCGGCCGAACGCCTGGCCTTCGTCCTGCACGACCTCTTCGCGATGCCGTTCGAAGAGATCGGTCCCATCCTGGGCCGATCGGAAGAAGCGGCCAAGCAGCTCGCCAGCCGCGCACGCCGCCGCATACGAGGCGCGCCCGCGTCCTCGGACGGCGACAAGGCCCGTCAGCGTGAAGTGGTCGAGGCGTTTCTCAAGGCCGCGCGCACCGGCAACCTCGAGGGACTCCTCGCGGTGCTCGACCCGGACGCGGTTCTCCGCATCGATGGCGCCGCGCGAATCGCCTTCGGGGCCAGGGACGCCGCCAACACGCCGCGGGAGCTCAGGGGCACCTCGACGTGGGCGAAACAGCTCGTCGCCTTCTCGGTGGCCATGCGGTTCGCGACGTACGTGCAGCTCGTCCAGATCGCGATCATCGATGGATCCGTCGGGGTGGTGGTCGCGCCCTTCGGCCGGCTGTCCCGGGTGCTCATCTTCACCTTCGCCGGTGACAGGATCGCTCGAATCGAGGTCATCGGCGACCGCGCTCGCCTGCGGGATATGGAGATCGTCGCGCCCTAGGCCGCGATCTCGCGAAGGCTGCGGAGGTATCGCAGCCGCCGCTCGTTCATCTCGGCCATGCTCCGGCGCGCGACTTCGAGGGCCCCGGCGTCGCGCGCGCGGAGGATGCCCTCATCGAAGAGATCGAAGTGCTCCTTCCAGTGGCCGGGATGCTGCAGCCATTCGCAGCGAAGGCCGATGCGCGCGCCGAAGGTGAGGATCTCCTCGGTGGACCACGGGGCCTCGAGCGTCGAGATCAGGTGCGCGGTGCGCCGAAAGTGATGAAACACCACGGGCCGCGGACGGTCGAAGACGATCATGGCCGGCGAGGATACCGAACACCCCGAAAACTCAGGAGCCCTGCGGCGCCTTTCTATAGCTGCCCCTGGCGTTTGTAGGCCGGCTTACGCCGCGGCCTCTTCGGGGGGCGCGCCGACCTGGCGCTCGAGTGCTTTGGGATCGGCGAAGAATGCCTTGCCCATTTCGCGCGAAACGACGTCGGGGAAGATGTCTTCCTCGCCCGCTTCGATTCCGGTGAGAATCGCCTGGGCCACGGATTGGGGCGACGCCTTCTCCATCGGCACGTTCTTGCCCATATCGGTATCGACCGGACCAGCGAAGACGCCCGCGACATACGTGCCCTGCGCGCGAAGGTGCGACCGCGTCGCCTGGGTGATCGAATGGGCGGCGGCCTTGGAGGCGCTGTACGTGACGATCGACGGGAAGCTCACGAGGCTGACCACCGAGAGAACGTTCACCACTCCCCCGCCTCCGTTCTTCGCGAGCACCGGCGCGAAGGCCTGAGTCAGCGCGAGCGGCCCGAAGGCGTTGACTTCAATTTCCTGCCGAAAGCCTTCGACGAGGCTCGCATCGGTGAAGGCGCTGCCGAAGTTCGTGGCGATGCCGGCGTTGTTGATGAGGAGCGCCACGTCCGTCGCCCTGGCCGCGGCGTTCGCGATCTCCGCCGGCTTCGTGACATCGAGCTGCATGGCCACGACCCTGGTGCCGTGCTTTTTCACCAGGTCCGAGACCGCCTTGGGGTCGCGCGCCGCCGCATAGACCTTCTTCGCGCCACCTGCGATGAGCGCCTCCGTCAGAGCGCGCCCGATGCCGCGATTGGCTCCTGTTACCAGCGCCACCGTTCCGTCAATCCTCAGTGCCATTTCTTGTCTCTTTCTTTCTGCCCACTAACTAGACCGACCGGTCTGTTCAGAGCGGGTGGACTGTAGACCAACCGGTCTGTATAGTCAAGGGGTGAAATTGAAACCCCGCGAGAGGTTGCTCAATTCGGCGGCGAAGCTCTTCTATAAAGAGGGCGTGCACGCCGTCGGCATCGAACGCGTGCTGGAGGATGCGGACACCGCGAAGGCGTCGCTCTACAGCAACTTCGGATCGAAGGATGCGCTCGTCACCGCGTATCTCGAGCGCGAGGGCCTCGCGACCGCCCAGAAGATCGAGAGCCGTCTCGCGGCCACCCCGGGATCGCCCCGCGACAAGATCCTGAAGCTCTTCGACATGCTCAGCGAACGCTGCGGTGAGAAGAACTTCCGCGGGTGTCCGTTCCAGAACGCGGCCGCCGAGATCACGGACCCGAAGCATCCGGGTCGCGCGGTCATCGAGAAGCAGCAGGAGTGGATGACCGAACTCCTGCGCGGCCTGGTGGTCGCCGCCGGGTTTGAGGCGCAACCCTTGACGGGCGCGCTCGTGGCGCTCCATGGCGGCGCCATCGCGGGAGCCATGGTCGATCCTTCAGGCGCCGGAGCGAAGGCCGCGCGGTGGGCGGCCGAACGCCTTCTCGAAGACGCGGCTCGCGCGAGTCACTCGAAGGGCTGACGGAGGCCGAGATGTTCTCCGACTACCTGAAGGGTCAGGACCCCCGGCAGCTCCTCGAGAAGCGGATGCGCGCAGAGGGTCGCCTGCCGCCCGGTCAGTCGGCCTCCATCAAATGGCCGGTCCTGCACGTGGGCGACGAACCGGTTTTCGATGCCGCCACGTGGGACTTCAAGGCCGGGGGCCTCGTGGAGGCGCCCCTGACGCTCGGCTGGGCGCAGATGACCGCGCTGCCTCGAGTGGAGGTCACAAGCGACTTTCACTGCGTGACCCGCTGGAGCACATTCGACAATCGCTGGGAAGGCGTGCCCATCCGCGAGATCCTCTCGAGAGCGAAGCCGACCCCGGAGGCCACTCACGTGATGGCGGTGGGGCATCTTCGCGACCGGCGCTACGGTTACTCGACGAACCTTCCGCTCGCCGACCTGGACCGGGACGACGTGCTCCTGGCCATGCGCCGCAACGGCGAGGACATCTCGAACGAACACGGCGGCCCGCTGCGCCTCGTCGTCCCGCACCTCTACGCCTGGAAGAGCTGCAAGTGGATCCGTGCCCTCATCTTCATGGAGGCGGACAAGGCCGGTTACTGGGAGCAGCACGGGTATCACATGCGGGGCGACCCCTTCCGGGAAGAGCGATTTCGCAAGGGATCCCGCTGAACGCCTGGCTTCACACCCACCACGCACGGCGGCGGGCCCGCTCGAATGACATCACCTCAACGCATCGGCATCCGACTCGTGAGTGAATGTGAGCCTCTTCCAAGGCGCCGCCGCCAATTCAGGCAACGGTCTTGCGCCAGTTGGGGTCGAACCCTTTGCCCAGCGCGGCAGCCGCGCGTGCGTCGTTCCAGCACTCGGAGAGCAGGACCTTCGGAACCTCGCCCAGGGTGAGCGGCGTCGGGTACCACTCGCCGGTCTCCTCCGGACGTCTCAGAGACGAGAAGGACAATCCGAGAATCGCGACCGGGCGGTCCTCATCGTTGAGTGAGGCTCCGGAGAACAGGATGACCGCTTCCATACCGGCGGCGTCGAAGGGCTTCCGGTAGTCGTTGAACCACGTGTGCCCCTGGAACGGTCCGCGCAGATATCCAAGGTCCATGAGCTTGCGGCGAAGGGCGAGCCCGTTCAGCACGTGACCCTCCAGATCGCGGGCGTCCGTTCGGTCGCGGTCACTGTCCGCCAGCGCAAAAGGCGGACGCGAGAACTGGTCGAACAGCGGGGGGACGCCCTGACCATCCACGCACCTCTCCCACGCCGCGCGCGCCTCCGCAGTGAGTCGGGTGGCATGGGCCACGCGCACCCAGGCGTCGTCGGGCAGGACGACGGCGCTGTCCTCGAGGCCTGCGAAGGAGCCATCTTCGCGCGCACGAACCAGAACATCGGAGCCATCCTGGCCCGACACCGCCCACACCAGCCGCCGCGCCAACGGTCCCGTGATGGGGTGAGCGAGGACGAAGCGGCGCCAGTCGAGGGCCCTCCATCGCCGCTCCGTGCATAGCGCCTCGTACAGGCGACGCTTCTGGAGAGCGACCGTTGCCTTCACCTCTTTGCGCGCGTCCGTGTAGGTGCGCCGCGATGACGAGGTCGCATCCGCCTCATCATCCTTGCGCGGCTTCGGTGGTTTGGAAAGAAGCGCACCCGACCGATCGAAAAGCAACAGGTCTTCACCCATGAGACGGGCGGTCAAGAAACGACCGCCCCAATCGAGAGGTAACACGCCTCGCGCATCGAGGCCCGCGTCAGGAACGGACCGGTCGGCCAGCTCCTCGACGGTCCAACCGTGCTCCTCGGCGAGCCTCTCGGAGAGTCGTCGCGCCTCCTGCTGAATTCCCTTGGTGCGGAACCGCTCGGCGATCGAAAGGACGAGCTGGGTGGCCGAAGGATGCTCGATCCACGCCAGCATTTGCAGTAGAGCCTTGCACTGGCTGCTTCGCTGTCCGTACCAGTCCTTGAGGTATCGATGGACGGCCGGAGCGGCCCCCGCTCCCGCGCAGGCCGCGGCCAGAGCGAGGACGCCACGATGGGCCGCCGCCGAGCCCACTGGGGTTTTGAGGATCGCCCGCACCCGCGCCTTCATCGCTTCCTCGCGCGCTCTCTCGGGGTCGTAGCCGATATCCGCCCATACCATCTCGGCCCAGGCGGGCAGGGGCCCGAGGAAGTGCTCGGTCTCTCGTTCCGCCTGGCGTCGCGCATCCGACTCGGTCGCTGGCCGCACGTCGAACTCGATCCACGCATCGATCACGAGTTGACCGAGTGCCTCGCGCTCCTGCGGATGCAGCATCGCCGTGTAGCGGCGGAGCAGGGGCCCCGGCTCCGGTGTTTTGAGGGCGTGAGCTTCGATCAGCCAAGCGTGTACGATCTCGGGCGCCACCTCCTCTCCGGTGTCGCGCCATCTCAGCGCGGGCAACCTCTCAAACGGGAACCAGCTGATTGCCTCAGGGGTCGCCTTCTTCATCGTGGTCCTCGCCTCGGCAAGCAGGGCCTCGCGGTCGAGGTACGCATCGACCGGCTCGCCCAGCGATTCGAGCGCAAGCAGCATGGCGGCGCGCGCGGCACCCCGCCGCTCGCCCTTCAGCGCGGCATGGAGCGGGGCGATGGCGGCCGAGTCCTGAAGGCGGCCAAGCCATTCCGCCGCGATTGCGCGCACTTCCGTCCGTGCGTCGCCGAGCGCCGCGATGACGCGGGAAACCGCGTCCTGGGCTCTCGCAAGGGCCGCCTGGGCGAGGTTCCTCTCCTTGGCCACCGGACCGAGGGCGATGGTCCAGAGGGTGGGGACGAGTTGCGTTGGCGGTGTTGGAAAGAGTGACAGGGCGCCCAGCGCGCGGAGGCGTTCGCGCTTCCTGATCCACTCCGTGCTGGGCTCGAAGGCGCCAACCAGTATGTGAAGCCGCTCGGCGAAGTACGGCCATTGCGCATCGGCCTCCCAAGTGTGGAAGAGACCGCGCCAGGTCCTGAGCACGTGGCGTCCCACCGCATCCCCATCGCCGCCGACCACGGCCAGCGACTGCGCGAGCTCGCGGAAGCCGAAGGGGTCGTGACGCCTTCGGAAATGGGTCAGGGCAACCGAGGCGTCATCCATGAGCCCGTATTTCGCTTCGTAGTCGCTGCCCGGATGAAGGATCGAGATTGCCGTCAGGAAGCGCACCGCCTGCAGGAGGGCGAGGTCGGGATGGGCGAGGAACGCGAGAATCGCCTTTCTTGGCTCCAGGCCGCAGTACCAGGCACGGGCCATGCTGCCGCGCTCGCGTGGTCCACGCCCCTGGCCGATATAGGTCAGGACGCTCTGGCGCTCCTCCGCCGTGATCGGCTGCAACCTCGGGCCGTGGGGGGCGTAGTCGGGTCGCGCGAGAATGGCCGCGATGGCGCTATCGAGCACATCGACACAGGCGTTGAATGCGTCCCGCGCCGCTGGTGACAGCGGCGTGCCGCTTTCCAGGGGCGGGATGGGGGCGAGGGCCGCGGCGACGCTCCTCTGCGCGTTCGGTGCGGGCATAGCGGCCAGCAGATCCTCAATGTGCTTCACCACCGGCGCCTTTGTCTCTTCCACCCGTCGCTGTTCGAGGAACGCGCGGGCCCCGGGGCCGCCCATCTCGGCCATGAGGCGCAGCGCGCGTCTGCGCTCCTCCGCCGAACGGCCCTTCGTGGCGACACCTTCGAGCAGGGGCAGGGCCGGCGCGGGTTTCCGGCGCAGGAGCACTTCGGCGAGGCCGGCGACGGCCTTGCCTGAGGTCGTCGCAAGTTCGACCAGCCGCGGGGCCAGGAGCGCGGCATCGGCCCCGCCGTCTGCCAGGATCCTGAGCGCGTGCGCGATCTGTTCGGCGTGCGGGTAGAGAAGGGCGGAGAGTGCCGCGTTGGCGTGGCGCGCGCAGGCTTCAGGGAAGCCAGGAATCTCAAGGTACAGGGGAGCCGGCGCCACTTGCCTGCGGTCGCGCGCAGCGTCGGGGATGAGGAGCTGCAGCACCACGCTGTCGCGCGGCTCTCCGTTGGCGGCGAGCATGTCCTCCAGCAGGGCCCAGGTTAGCCACGGAGGCAGTTGCGCCTGGTGCGGCCAGCAGTTAACCGTGAACGCGCGCACCTCTACGAGGAAGAGACCAAGCCAGCGCGGTCTCGTTTCGATCAGCAGCCGCAGATTAGGGTTGGGAGGCGGCGTTCTTACCGCGGCTTCGTAGACGTGCGCCAACCGCAACAGCAGATCCACCGGCGGCGATTCGAGGGACTGGAAGAGTCTGTGGCGTGGTCTATCCGCTCGCGCGAAGAAGATGGAACACATCCGAAGGCCTTCGAGACTGTCGGGGATTCTCCCGAGCGCCTCCAGAGCGGCGGAATCACGGCCTTCGAGGACGTAGGCAAGCAGCCGGTCCGGCAGGTCGGCGTCCCGCGGGGCGAGCGGCGCGAAGTCGGCCCGGAGCAGCTCGACCTGGTCGGGTGTCAACGCTGTCGCGCCCATGCGGATCGATTCTAGGGTGGATGGCGGAGGGTCCTGACTCGATCCCAAACCCGCCGCCTCCGGACGGGGGGCGGCTCGGCGAACAGCGGGAGACCTAGCGCTTCTTGCCGAAGCCTGGAAGGGCCGTCGCCTGCTTCATCCACGAAGCGATCCGGCCCTCGTCGATGTCGGCAAGGGATGCGAGTTCCACGCCGCGCGAGGTCTTGCCCATTCCGATCGGCGACGCGGGCGGCACGGGCGAGAGCGACGTGCCGCGGCCGAAGGTCAGCTTGACGTGACCGGCGAAACCTCCGCAGCAGAAGCACCAGCCATCGCCGACGCCGTACCACGCCATCCCCCACTTCACGCTGCGCTGGAGTTTCGGCAGCGTCTTCGCGGCCAGGGCGTCGATCCGCTCGGCGATGGAGCGCTGCGGCTGCGGCAAGCTGGCGATATAGGCGAAGACGGGCTTATCGCCCTCCGCGGCCTTGGCGGGACTCGCGCGGCCGGTCATGGCGACGGGCAGCTTCCTCAGGACCTTGCGTGGCGCGGCCTTTCTCGCGGCGGCTCTAGGTGGCAAGGATCCTCCTCTACTTCCCATTGGGCGACAGTTGCTTCAGTTTCTGTGCGGCGGCTTCACGGATCTGCTCTTTGCGCGCGGCCGTGTCGATCGTATCCCGCTCGAGCAACGCGATCGTCTGGCGCGCGAGCCGCAGGGCCGCCGCCTTGTCCCCACTCGCAAGGTAGGCGTCGCCAAGGCTGTCGAGCGCGTTCGGTGACTCGGGGTAGGACTCGACGTTCAGGGCCATGATGGCAAGACCTCCCCTCACGTCGCCGTCCGCGAGATGCTCGTAGCCGATCTGGTTGGCGAACGCCTCCGGAAACAGAACGGCGTGAGGATCCGCCTTCCGCGCGTTCGCGAGGGCCTGGCCGACGGCCGCCGCGCCGTCCGGACTGTCCAGGTCGCGGAGAGCCTTCACCATCTCCGCTTTCATGGGCACGCCGTTCGTCGCGGGCACGTCGCCCGGCGGGCTCTGGAGTGTTGCCGCGAACCACCGGGCGATGGCGTCCGCGAGATCGGGGTGCTTCGTGAATACGACGGCCGCGTGGCCGCCATCTTGATAGTGGGCGAAGCGTGTCCGCGGGTTCGTCGAACTGCCGGCGATCCATCCCATCGTGGCCACGAAATCGCCGTACTTGTCGTCGGCCGCGGCCGCCGCGAATACCGGAGGGCTGCCCGGCGATTCGAGCAGCCGGCGTCCTGCTCGATCGACCGGACCGGCGAGCAGCGCGAACGCCTTGAAAGACGGGCGCCGCGCCGCGAGTCGCAGCGCGTTGTTCACCCCGCAACTGCCGCCCGCGACACCCAGGTGCGCTGGATCCACGCCGGGCTGCTTCCGGAGGAACTCGAGCGCCAGGTCGATGTCCTTCGGCCAGGTTTCCGCGACCATGGCCGCCGCGCTCTCCGGCGTGAGCTTGTCGTGGCGTAAACCGCCGCTCTCGCCGTACCCGCGATAGTCGAAGGCGAGCGCACTCACGCCGAGGGCCGCGAGCCGAGTACCGAGAGGGTCCCAGACTTTCCTCTGATCGTCACACTGGTGAAGGAGCAGGACAGCAGGCCCCGGCCGTCCGGAATCGAAGTAGGTCCCCTTGAGGATCACGCCATCCGCGGCCTCGAGATCCACAACCGCCGGCGGGCGGGGCCCCGGCTTCCCGCAGGCGAACACGGCGGCGGCAAGGGCAAGGGGAACAGCCAGGCGGGACATGCAACCAAGTCTAAGGGCGAGAGTCACGACGTCGGGGGACCGTCAGCCGTGGCTAACGCCCGACCGCGCGGTCGAGAAACGCGAACATCGCGTCGAGCGCGTCCTTGTTCTTCGCGAGACCGCCGTGACCGCCGCGAGCGTCTTTGAAGAGAGGCTCGACGGCGCCTCCCTGCGCCAGCACGAACTCGCGCGCCGTGTTCATCTCATCGCACATCGGAACCTCGTGCGACTGGTCGCGCTCGCCGCAGTACATGAAATGCTTCGAGCCGGCGAAGCCGCGGCGATCGTCGCGCGCCTGCATCTCCCGAAGCGTGGGCGGCAGGGGTTTCCCTGGAATCCAGGCGCCGGAGTTGTGAACGATCGCGGAGAAGAGCTTGCCGTCCTTGAGGTCGAGGGCCGCGAGGGAGAACGCCTGCGCGCTGCCGCGCGAGAAGCCCATCAGGACGTTCACAGTCGTACCCAGATCGCACTGGGAGCGAATGTCGTCCAGCGCCGCCTTGATGTTCGCGTACATGGTGGCCTCGTCGTCGTGGATGCCGTTCGTGTCGTCGACGTACTTGAGCCCGACATAGGCCCAGTTGCGGGACAAAAGAACGCGACTCCAGTCGACGCCCCAGTTCTCCTCGGGCGATCCGCCGGTTCCGTGAAGGTCGATGATGAGGCGGCGCGGGGCGGCCTCGCCCCAGCGCTCGGGAAAGAACACCGCGACGTACTTCCGATTGACCGGGCGCAAGCCGCCTCCCGAGTCCAGGAACTGCGCGCGAAACGACGCCGCGCGGCCTTGAGGCTTAGGGAGGCTCTCGCCCCGCTGCGTTGCCGCCCACGCCCGGCACGAAGGCAGCGCGGGCGATGCCGCGGACACAGTGTCAATCGGCGAGAGGGAAAGGGCGCCGGCCAATAGGGCGAGAGCGAATGGCATCGTTTCGGTTCCTCAAAGCGAGTTTGACCGAATCCGCGCCATTCGGGTTGAGCCTCGCCCGGCGCCTTCGGGGACAGGCCCAAGGCCCCTAAGATGCGGACATGCCGCGGATCCGACGAGACATATCCATCCTCGTCCGCGCCGGTCGAAACTCGAGACGAAGATGCGTCGCATAAGGGCGTCCGCCCTCGCCCAGCCGCGCTTCAAGGCCGATCCCTATCCCTTCTACGCGCGGATGCGCGCGGAGAGCCCCGTCTTCGAGGTCGTCGTGCCCTTCATTGGCCGGGGTTTTGTGGTCACTCGTTACGAGGACGTGGTTACGGTGGCGAAGGACGACCGATTCTCGAGGGACATAGCCCCGCTTGTCCGCTGGCTGCCGCGCTCCGCCCGTGTCCTCCTGACCCGCCAGATGCTCAGCCAGGACCCACCCGATCACACGCGCCTGCGCAAGCTCGTAAGCCAGGCCTTCACGCCCCGTCGCATCGACCTGCTCCGAGACCGCATCCAGTCCGTGTGCGACCGGTTGCTCGATGCCGCGCCGCGCACGGGGCCTTTCGACCTGATCCGCGGCTACGCCCTCCCCCTCCCGCTCACCGTCATCGCCGAGCTGCTCGGCATCGCCGAGAAAGACCGGCATCGCTTCCACGTGCTGACCCAGGGCGCGGGTCCGATCGGCATCGCCTCGGGAATCCTCGACGTCCCCATGGCCCTGCCCTACGCCTGGCTGATCGTGCGGTACTTTCGGCGGCTGTTCGCGGAGCGCCGGGCCCACCCCGGCGACGACCTGCTCTCGGCCCTCGTTCAGGCCGAAGAAGCGGGCGATCGGCTCGACGAGTTCGAACTGCTCGGGATGGCCATGCTGCTCCTCTTCGCGGGCTACGAGACCACGGTTCACCTGATCGGCGGCGCGACCCTTGCCCTCCTCGAGCACCCGCAACAGCGGGCCAGGTTCGTGAGCGAGCCAGGTCCCACCGCCTCCGCCATCGAGGAACTCCTCCGCTACGTGAGCGTCGGGGAAATGGCGACCCCGCGCATCACGCGCGAGGACGTGACCATCGCATCCGTGACCATTCCGCGAGGCGAGTGGGTCATCGCGGCTCTGGGCTCGGCCAATCACGATGAGTCGGTGTTCAAGGACCCCGAGACGCTCGACCTCGCCCGCGATCCCAACCCGCATTTGGCCTTCGGCCAGGGCCGCCACTTCTGCCTGGGCGCGAGCCTCGTCCGGATGGAAGCGCAAGTCGCGCTCACCACCCTCTTCGCGCGCTTTCCGGGGCTCCGTCTGGATCGACCCGCGGAGTCTCTCCGCTGGCGGCGGATCTTCCCGCTGCGAGGACTGGCGGAGCTGCCGGTCAACGGCCTGTCCTGAGTCAGCGGCGCGCGCCGGTTACCGCTCCGGCTTCTTGAGCCGAGAGACGTCCAGCAGGAGACCGAGGACCAGAAGGACGGTCGGGGTCACCGCCGCGCCCACGCCGAGTTGGGTGCCGAGAATCGGTATGCGCAGCAGGACGAGCACGCTCTGCGTGAGGCCGGCGACGAGCAGCGCCTTCCACGCCCAGACCTCGCCCCGGCGATAGGGCCCGAGCACGATCGTCAGGAAGAGAACGCCGTACGCCGCTCCGAAGGCGGCGGACGTGCCGCGGATCGCGCGCAGGGCGGTGGCGACGCGGGGGTCGCCCGGAACGACCTCGGAGACCCTGAGAGGCCCCACGCGATAGTCGTCGTCGGTCCAGTACGCGTGCACGGCGGACACCAGGCTGAAGAACGTGATCGCGATGCCCAGGATGGTGAGCAGAATCCAGCTTGCCTTCTTCATCGCGACCTCTTGTCTCTGGTTGGTCAACCGGATTGATGGCGACCGGGCGACAAACCCCCAAGCGGGGCCCCGCCACAGCCTCAACGCTTAGGATAACCATCAACAGGAGGGCTCCCATGCTTGACGACCTGAAACACGCCTGCCGGATGTTCCTGCACGCCAGGGGCTGGACGGCCGTGGTTCTTTTGTCCCTGGCTCTCGGCATCGGGGCTAACACGGCGCTCTTCACCGCGGTCAACGGACTGCTGCTGCGCACGGTGCCCGTGCCCGAGCCCGAATCCCTGGTGCGCCTGAAGTGGGCGGGCAAGAACGACATGGCGCGAAGCACAAACGAGTACGGCTTCACTCAGCCCTACCGCGGTCTCTCCGTCACCAGCACCGTCCCCTACCCGACCTACAAGGTCCTCCGCGCCGCCAACCGCACGCTCACCGACATCGCGGCGTTCTCGCAGATGGGCGGCCTCAATGTCGTGGTCAACGGGGCCGCGGACATCGCGACGGCCTTTCAGGTGTCCGGCAACTACTTCGACGTGATGCGCGTCCCCATGGCCCTCGGCCGGGGCCTCGTGGAGAGTGACGATGCGCCCAGTGCCGCGCCCGCGGCTGTGATCAGCCACGCCTACTGGCGCCAGCGATTCGGGTCCGATCCGAAGGTCATGGGAGGAACGTACCGGATGAACAACACACCCGTGACCATCGTCGGCGTCACCGCGGCCTCCTACAACGGCATCATCCGGCTCGACGACAAGCCGCCGGACATCACCATCCCCATCGCGCACGGACCCACCCTGAACCCCGGCGACTCCAAGAGAATGACCGACGGCACGAGCTACTGGCTGCTCATGGCCGGACGCCTGAAGCCGGGAGTGACGTTCGATCAGGTGACCGGCAATCTCGGCGGCCCCTTCGAGGCGTCGATCCGTCAAGGTTCGGACGAGTACGCGGCCGCGCTCACTCCCGCCGAGCGTGAACTGTCGCGAAACAAGAAGGAGCGAACGCAGGTCCCCTCGCTCTTCACCAGCTCGGCGAGCCACGGCATGTACGACGTCGACAATGACACCACGCGATCGGCAGCCATCCTGAGCGTGGTCGTCACCCTCATCCTCCTGATCGTCTGCGCGAACGTCGCCAACCTGCTTCTGTCCCGCGCCACCGCCCGCAACAAGGAGATCTCCGTTCGCCTCTCCATGGGCGCCTCGCGCTGGCGGCTGGTCCGCCAGCTGCTGACCGAGAGCCTCCTGCTTTCGGGGGCCGGCGGGGCGCTCGGCGTCCTGGTCGGCTACTGGAGCAAAAGCCTGCTCCCGTTCGGGCAGAACGCCGCGATCGACGCCCGCGTGCTGGCCTTCGCCGTCTTCGTGAGCGTCCTGGCCGGCGTCGCCTTCGGGCTCCTTCCCGCGCTGCGGGCCACCCGGGTCGATCTCGCGGGCGCCATGAAGGAGGGCGGGCGGAGCGTCACCTCGACCCGGTCGTGGCTGAGCAAGGGACTCCTGGTGCTGCAGGTCGCGATCTCCCTGGTGCTCCTGGTGGGGGCCGGACTGTTCCTGCGAACTCTCAGCAACCTCCGCTCGGTGGACGTGGGCTTCAATCCGAACAACCTCATGATGTTCCGCGTGAACCCCGGCCTGAACCGGTACGAGCCGGAGCGCGTGGCCCAGCTCCTCCAGGCGATGCGCGCGGAAATCGGGTCGGTTCCCGGCGTGCGCTCGGTGGCCTACACGCGCGTGCCTCTTCTCGCGGGCAGCCGCAGCACGACGTCGTTCCACATCCAGGGCCGGCCCGGCGAGAACAGCATCCACATCATGAACACATCGCCCGAGTTCTTCGCGACCCTCGAGATCCCCGTCGTCATGGGACGGGGCCTGCTGGAGGAGGACGTGAAGACGCCGGGCACGGTCGCCGTCCTGAACGAAGCGGCGGTGAAGAAATTCTTTCCGGACATGAATCCCATCGGCGCGCGGTTCGGCTCCTCTCCTGAGGAAGCCGGCAAGACGGAGATCGTGGGAATCATCCGCGACACGAAGTACACGAGCCTTCGGGAGCCGGCGCCCCCCACGATGTACCAGGTCATGCCGGCGAGGGCCGGCCTGGTCACGGTGGTGGTCCGGACGGCGAGCGACCCCGCGAACTTCATGGAGGCCGTGCGCAAGGCGATGCGCAAAGTGGACCCCGACGTCCCCATCACGGGCATGACCACGCAGACCGAGCAGGTCGAGGGACGGATGGCGCAGGAGCGGCTGTTCGCGCTCGCGTATGCGCTCTTCGGCGGCCTGGCGCTGCTGCTTGCCTGCATCGGCCTGTTCGGTTTGATGTCTTACAGCGTCTCGCGGCGCACGAACGAGATCGGAGTCCGGATCGCCCTCGGCGCTCAGCGCGAGGGGATCGTGGCCCTGGTCATGCGCGAGTCCATGACCCTGGTGGCGGCCGGCGTGGTGCTGGGTCTTGCCGCGACCCTTGCCCTGGGCCGGCTCGTGGCGAGCGTCCTCTTCGGCCTGGCCCCGACGGACGCGTGGACGATCGGCGGCGCGGTGCTGATGATGGGGGTCGTGGCGATGGGAGCCGCGTACCTGCCGGCCCGGCGGGCGTCGCGGGTGGATCCGATGGCGGCGCTGCGATACGAATAATCAGGATTCGGTGCGCGGAAGGCGCAGCATTCAGGCGGGCTCCGTCGGCCGCGTCAGCCAAACAGCTCGTCGAGAAAACTGTTCGAGAAGACACCCTTGGGATCAAAGCTCGCCCGGGCCGCCCGGAATTCGGAATACGACCCTGGATACATCGCTTCGACATCGGCATGCCGCAGTGTGAAGTTCTTCCCCCAGTGAGGCCGGCCCTCGAGCCCGCGCATCAACGGCTCGAAGCGTTCGAATACCTCCGTGGCGTTCTCCAGCGTGCTGGCGCCGATGTAGGCGACGCCGCTCGCGCGATCGCGGGAGGGTGACAGGAGGGCATCGTCCGGCGCGACGAAGCGCACTTCGACGGGAAGGCGCAGAGACACATCGCCCTCGTCGAAGACCCGACGCATGCCCTCCAGGGCCTCCCAGGCGCGCCCGGCCGGGATCGCGTACTCACACTCACGGTGATACACGGGCAGCAGGGGAATCGTAAGGACGCGGTCGTAGTCATCCACGAAGTGAAGAATGCGGCGCGGGCCTGCGCCGGCCAGGTGCCCCAGAGCGCCGCCGAGAACTCCGAGCAGGGTATCGACACTGAGACGGCGGCCGCGCAGGATGCCGCCGAGAGCGCTCATGCCGGGCAGATCGGTCGCGGCCGCGAGCCATCCGGGAGGCGTCCCCACCGGGTTCTTGGTGATGAGGATGACGCAGTCGCGCGGGCCAACGGGCGGTAGAAACCACCAGAAGAGCATCCTCTCGTTCTCCTGGTTCAACTGGTCGATCCGGCCGAGGACATCGTCGAGCCGGCAAAGATAGGCGTTGTACTCGAGCCGGTAATCGGGAACGGTCTCGAGCGTCACTTCGGTGATGATGCCGAGTGCGCCGAGGGACAGGCGGGCCGCGGCCAGGTCCTTGGGCCCCGAGCCGTCGATGGTCCTGAGCTGTCCTTGCCCATCGACGAGCTTCATCGCCGCGATCTGGGTGTGGATCGCCCCCAGACGCAGCCCGGTGCCGTGGGTGCCGGTGGCGGTGGCCCCCGCGATCGACTGCTCCGTGATCGAGCCCAGATTCCGAAGACCGCGGCCGCGCTTCCTGAGCTCCTTGATGAGGTCCTTGAGCCTGATGCCCCCCGGAACCGTCACCTGGGCCCCGTTCTCCACGATCGGCAGCTTGAGTTGGTCGAGGCTTAGAAGGGTCCCCGCCGTGGGCAGGAGTTGAGAGAACGAATGCCCGGCCCCCTGGGTGCGAATCTTCCCGCCCGCATTCGCCGCCTGTTGAACGATCTGCTGGATCTCCACGACGGTCGATGGCTCACCATATAGGCCGGGTCGGAACTTGATGGTGTCCGACCAGTTCTCGAACGTGTGGTCTGTCTTGAAGACCGTCACCGGCCCCGTCCTGCGCTTACCTTCCGCGCGCTCTTTCGCGCGCCCGCCTTCGCCTTCGCCGCCTTGCGGGCCACGGGCCGGCCCCGCCCGGCCTTCCGCGGAGCACGAGGCCGCGCAGGCGCCTTCCCTCGCTTCGGCGCAGCCTTCCTCGCGACCTTCTTGCTCGCGACCTTCATCGGGCCCTTCGACGGGTCATAGGCCTTCAGCAGAACCTGGACCTCGTGCCGCGGGTACTGCTTGCGCGGACCTGCGCTGCGGGCCATGCCGAAGGCCGCGCCGGGCGAGCCCGCAGGCACCACAAATGGAGGCACGTCGGTCCTCGGGGCCGCCGCGTCCAGGAGAGAGGCGAGGCTCGTGGCGTTCGCGACCCGGGTCGTGAGCGCCTCACCCGGTGCGAACCGATCCAGGATCGTGCGAAGAATGGAGGTGTGATCGCGCGTCGTGTGATCCACGCGCGGCGTCGCCCAGGGGGACGCCACGAGCGCCGGAACGCGGACCCCGAGGCGGCGGAACACCGGATCGTCGTCCGTCACAGCCCCCGGAACGACGTGATCGTAGAAGCCCCCATGTTCGTCGTAGGTCACCACGAGAAGAGTGCGATCCCAGAGATTGTTGCCTCCGTTGCGCACGGCGTCGTAGATCCGGCCCACCATCCGCTGACCGTCCCGCAGGTCGGCGCCCGGCGGGTGGTCGTCGTTCGCTCCCCCCACATCGCCGAAGTTCGGATCGATCCAGGAGACCGCGGGGAGGTTCCCGGCCTTGGCCCTCTTGAAGAAGTCGCCCCATTTCCGGACGCGGCCGCCGGGCAGCGAGTCGCCGGTGTGCTTCTTGAAGAGCCACAGCAGCGTGACATCCTGGAAGTAATAGGCCCAGCGATCGGCCTTGGGCTTGTTCGCGAGCCCCGCGTCGAGGCAGTTGAAGATCGTCTTGAGGTCGAAGCGCTTCAGCATGCCGCCGATCTTGGGGTTGTCCTTCAGGCCGCCCGACGTTCCCGCCACCGAGTAGAAGCGGTTGGGAATGGTGGGCCCGGGAAGGGAGGCATGCCAGCCGTCGCACACCACGAAGTTGCGGGCGAGGAAGTCGTAGACGGGCACCGCCTTCTGGTCGTGGTAGCCCATGATGAGCTTTGGATCCGCGGCGGGGAACTTCGTCTGGAAGTCCACAACGAAGCCCTGATTTCCGTTGCCGAGCTGCGTCGCCACCTGGTTCCAGTCGTGTCCGGGATCGAAGGGGAACTTGTAGGAGGCGAGCAGATTCGCCTGCACGAGGGCGCCGTTGCGGTCGGGATTCGTCGCGTTCTTGTCGCGGCCGTTCACGCCGGGAATCGTGTCCCGGAGGTAGCCGATCAGGTGATCGAAGGAACGGTTCTCCATCATGACGACGACGATGTGGTCGATCTTGCTCAGGCTCATGGCGGCAATCCTTCCTTTTCAGAGAACGAGATCCGTGCGAATGGCGTCGACGCGCTGGAAGGCGGGCGGCACGCTCTTCCCGTCGCTGCGCGCGATCGCCACGCCCAGGCCCTCGAGTTCGTCGAGGAGGGGCTTTCTGGGAATGTCCTGCCACTGTTTCGTGGCCTTCGTGGAGACCATGGCGTTATCGAGCACGCCCTTGCGCGCGACCTTCTCCACGAACTCCTTCGGGGTCGCGTTATGCGACCCGTGGTGGCCCACCTTGTAGAAGGTCGCCCGGGACAGAAGGTCGCGGGAGGCGGGGTTTTGGAGGGCCTGCTTCCAGGTACCCCATTGCGCGTCGCCCGGGAAGATCAGCATGTCGTTCTCGAATTCGAACGCGAGGAGCAGGCTGGTGCCGTTCACGGCGGCCTCAAGGGCGACCACGGCGGCGAACTCATCGTCACGGCTCGCCTCCTCGATGCCGCGAATGGTGGCGGGCGTCAGCTTCAGGCGCTGCACCCAGTAGCTCGCGAACTCGCGGGAACCGTACGGAGGAGGCGCTCCTTTGCCTCCACGGCCCTGCGAGTCGGCCATCCGCTCCTCGAGCCAGCCGAACAACGGGTCCTTCGACGCCGGCCCGACCTTGCGTTGAGGCGAGAAGCCCCAGCGCTTCAAGTCGAAGGGCAGGCGCGCTGCGGTATCCGCTTCGGCTTCACCCGCGAAGCGCATGAAGCTCTCGCTCGGCGGCGGCTCCATGTCTCGAATGATTTCCTTGTCTCGCCCGGGCCCGAGGATGTGCACGGTCACGTTCGGCAGGTGCTTCGACTCGAGCTTCTGAGGAAACACGATGTCCTTCCCCTGAGGCAGGAACAGGCGCAGGGCCTTGTCCGCGAAGCCGCGATGCAGAGTGTCCATCGCCGCCTCGTTGGTGAAGTGCGAGTTCGACAGGACGGCCGACGCGCGGGCGTGCCTGGCCGCGCCGAGAAGGCCCAGCTGTTTCATGCGGTCGAGGGCTTTCTTGATCCTCTTCGCCTTCTTCGCCTGCGCCTCCCGGATCTTGCGCGCCTCGGGGTCGGTGGGATGCTCGGTCCAGGGCATCCAGACCTCGGAGACGCTGACCTTCTTCCACGCCGGGTTCTCGAAGCCGTAGACGTGGTCCTTGTGGCGGTGGGTGGCGATCACCACGTCGATCTCGGCCTTTCCGCCGATCGTCACGTCCTGGATGACCGCGCGCACCACGGCATCGAGCCCGGTGGGCGGAGGTCCATAGGAATGGAAGCCGCAGTCGATCAGAACCTGCCGCGGGCGGCCCGCGCCCGGAAAGGTCAGGAGGAAGCAATCGCCGAATCCGACGTTGTACATGCGGATCCGCACGCCGGCCGCGGCCGGCGCCTTACCCTTCCCTGTCGTCTTTTTGCCGCTCATCGAAGCCCCCTGTGCATGTGACGGAAGGAAAGGCCGCTCATCCGGCGGGCCTGGGCCGCGGGGTCGGCGAACGCGATCTGCGCGTCCGCGGCGTCGCTCTTCTCCACCCACCCGCGAATGTCCTCGAGACGCTCGGGCGACAGAGGCCTGGGAATGATGTAGCGGACCTTGCCGTGCGCGGACGCGATCACCGTGGTCCCGCCCCACACCCGAAGTCCGCCCAGGGACGGATCCTCCTGCGCTTTCTTGTCTTCCTGAACGAAGCGCGCCACCAGCTCGACCACGAGCTGCCCGTCCGGCGAGACGCGAAACACGGTGTGAAACCCGTCGAGCGACGTCTTGAGGCTGGGGTGCAGATGAAGCAGCTTCCGGGTCTTCCGGCTGTTGCTCCACTTGATCAGGGTCCCCGCCCACTTGCGCTGAAGCATGTCGTGAGCATCCGGTGCGAGTTCGGCCTGTCCCTCGCGCGGTCCACGATCGAAGGCCTGAGCGCTCGCCACCAGGTGCTGTTCGAACGGCTTGATGGGCAGCTCGATCCCCTGCTCCTCGATGTCGGGCCAGGCGAGCGCCTCGTCGGCCAGAGAGTCGACCCCCGCCGGGTGGATGCCCCGCCGGCGAAAGGCCTCGATCATCG
>JAIBCN010000132.1 GCA_019694155.1 Vicinamibacteria bacterium
ATGGTCCTGGCTCTCGTTCACGACATGATGACCGTGAGCGACGAGGAGCTTGCGACCACGATGTTCTACCTGTGGGAGCGCATGAAGATCGTGGTCGAGCCGACGGGAGCGCTGGCGGCGGCCGCGGCCCTTTCGGGGCGCGTGGATCTGCGCGGGAAGCGCGTGGGAGTACTCATCAGCGGCGGGAACGTGGATATGGCCGCTATACCGAGGTTGCTGGCGATCGCGCACGCCTAGTCCGTCACCCCGGCTATCGCCGCGAGCGCGAAGCCTGGGCCATGACGAACCGGGCGTCAGGGCTGTGCGGTCACCTTTAGATACCGCGGCGGGGTCCCGAGGGCCTTCCACTTTTCCGGCAGCGCGTAGGTCGGGTTCGGCATCTCTTCGCAGACGCCGCAGCGGATGCAGCCCTGGACCTCGGGGCAGTGGGGCGACAGGGCCTCGCGCCTCGATTTCTCGAGTTCCTTCCAGAAGTAGTCGTGGCTGACCCCGTTGTCGATCACATCCCAGGGCAGGACCTCGTCCTTCGGCTTTTCGCGATACACGTAGAACGCGGGATCGATGCCGAGAGCCTTCGTCGCGCGCTTGAGGTCGCAGTCATTCAGGACCGCATACTCGAGCGCGTCCGCGACGCGCCGGTCGCCCAGCGCCAGGATGGTCTGGTGGAAGCCGGTGCGCGCGCTCTTGCAGATTGCTTCGACGTTCGGGATCTTCGCGAAGGCCTTGCGAAGGTACTGTAGCTTCTCGTCCGTCTCCTTGACGTTCTCCATCTTCAGCCACTGAAACGGCGTGCCGGGTTTGGGCACGAAGGGGTTCACCGACGGATGAATGCGGCCGATGCGGCCACGCGGCTTGCCCACCTCGAGCATGATCTCCCGGATCTGCTCGGTGAGGGTCACGATGGCTTCCACGTCGGCATGGGTCTCGAAGGGCAGTCCGACCATGAAGTAGAGCTTCAGGTTCTGGATGCCGTTCTCGAAGATCCACCGCGCCCGGGCCAGGATGTCCTCGTTGGTGAACTGCTTGTTGAGGATCCTCCGCATCCGTTCGGAGCCGCACTCGGGAGCGAGGGTCAGGCCCTCGACGCCGGTGTCCACGAGCTTGAAGACGAATTCCGGCGACAGGTCGTCGAGCCGGAGCGACGCCACCGAGACCTGGAAGCCGAGCGCGGAGAGATCCTCCACGATTTCGTTGATCTCCGGGTGGTCGCACACCGCGGTGGAGACGAGGCCGATCTTGTTGGTGTGCGGCCGGACCGCGCGCGCGCGGTCCACGATGGTCTTTCGCGAGAACCCGCGCACGGGGAGATAGTTGTAGCCCGCCCAGCAGAAGCGGCACATGCAGGGGCAGCCGCGGGAGATCTCGATCATGAACTTCATCGACATCTCGGTGTGGGGCGTGAGGATCGTGGTCTGGGGAAGATCCATGGCTCCCGGGTAGGCCCGCTGCCGCATGACCCGCCCGGGGCCGTCGACCCGGGCCACCGTTCCGTCGGGATTCCACACCACGGCGTGCCGTTCCGGCACATAGAAGCCGTCCTTTTCCTTCAAGGTGTCGATGCCGAGGCGCGGGCTGCCGTGGCCGAGCCAGGCCTCCACGATCTTCGGGACGAGAGCTTCCCCCTCGCCGATGGCGATGACGTCCGCGAAGGGAGCGAGCGGCTCGGGGTTCAGGAAGGTGGCGGAGCCGCCGATCAGGATGAGGGGATCGCGCTTCCCGCGATCCTTCGCGCGGAGGGGGATGCCGGCCATCCGGAGCATCTGCACGATGTGCAGGTAGTCGTTCTCGAAAGCCACCGAGAAGGCCACCACGTCGAAGTCGCGGAGGGGAGTGCCGGTTTCGAAGCTGGACAGAGTCCGGATGGAGCCGCGCTCTTCCTCCTCGGGCAGGAAGGCGCGCTCGCACACGATCTCTTCGAAGCTGTTGAAGTGCGCGTGGACTCCCTGGAACCCCAGATTGGACATCCCGACGTAGTAGAGGTTCGGATAGGCGAGAACGACCCGCAGGGAACCGTGAGTCTTCCCGGGGCGCAGATGGATCTCGGATGCGAGCCGGGAGACCCGGAAATCGTTGCCTTCAGGCAAAGGAAGCGTCTTGACCAAGCGAGCACCTTATAGGCGCGCGCCGTTTCCTGCCTATCAGCCGTTGCCCTGCTTCTGGCGCAGGAACGTGGGCACATCGAGGTTCGACGTGTCCGGGGAGGCGGTGGGGTTCGCCATCGGGTGCTGCGGGGTCTTGCGGTAGAAGGACGACGGGTTGGGCGCGGGCGCCGTAACCACCGGGGCCTGCGCCTGAACCGCGGGCGCCGCCGGCATTGCCGGGGCGGACGCAACCGCGGCCGGAGCCACAGCTTCTCCGAAACGGTAGTTCGAGAGGTCCACCGGGGTGACCGGGAGAGCGGGACGGCGGAAACCGGTGGCGATCACCGTGACCTTCACCTTGTCGCGCATCTGGTCGTCGATGACGATGCCGTAGATCACGTTCGCTTCGGGATCGGCGGCGCGCGTGATGAACTCGGTGGCTTCGGACGCCTCGTCGAGCGAGAGATCGGGGCCGCCGGTGATGTTCACGATGACGCCGCGGGCGCCCTCGATGGAGCTGTCGTCGAGCAGCGGGTTCTCGATGGCGCGTCGCGCCGCCTCGATGGCGCGCTTGTCGCCTTCGGCGATGCCCGTGCCCATGACCGCGGCGCCCATGCTCTTCATGACCGCGCGCACGTCCGCGAAGTCGAGGTTCACGAGGCCGGGGATGGTGATGATGTCGGAGATGCCCTGCACGGCCTGGCGCACCACGTCGTCGGCCATGCGGAAGGCTTCGGACACGGGAGTCTGGCGGGCCACCGTCTCGCGCAGGCGATCGTTCGGGATCACGATCACCGAGTCGACCGACTCGCGGAGTTTGGCGAGGCCGTCGAGCGCCTGATCCATGCGCCGCTTGCCTTCGAGCTTGAAGGGAAGCGTGACGACGGCCACGGTGAGGAGGTTGTTCTCACCGCCGCCCAACTGGCCGGTGATGGACGCGACCACGGGCGCCGCACCCGTGCCCGTGCCGCCGCCGAGGCCTGCCGCGATGAAAACCATGTCGGCGCCCTCGAGGGCGTCCGCGAGCTTCTCGGTGTCGTCGACCGCGGCCTGCCGTCCCACGTCGGGATTCGCCCCGGCGCCCAGGCCCTTGGTGAGCTTCCCGCCGATCTGGATCTTTACCGGCGCGCGATTCGACTTGAGTGCTTGGAGGTCCGTGTTGACCGCGATGAATTCGACACCGTGGAGTCCCGCTTCCATCATTCGCGTGATGGCGTTGCCGCCACCGCCGCCGACGCCCACGACCTTGATGCAGGCGCCCTTTGCCTCATCCTCGGCGAGAACGATGCGCGAGATTTTTTCTTGTGCGCTCATCAAGCCTCCCAGAGGCCTTGGTCCCCGAAATGCAACGTCTTTGTGGAGAAAAGGCCGATTCCCAAGTTTAAGGCTAAATCCCTTCGGAACATCCAGTCATGAAACCGCAACGTAAACAAATCCTTTTGCAGTGGTTGGCGATCACGGGAGCCCCGCACATCTCGCACTCGAGCGACTCTCTCAGTTCCGCCTCGCGATCCGCGTGAGCCTCCTCACGTCGGACCATAAAAGGCCCGCCCAGGGCGGTTTGAACCGAGCTGTCTTGAGCCATGAGCAACCGACTCCTCAGAAGAGGCCCGAGAACATGTCCTTGATCCGGCCCGTGAGCTTGCCGAAGGTGCCGGTACCCCGCATTTCCTGGAGCAGGCGGCCCTCTCCGAGGCGCGCGCGGTGGCTGCGCAGGACGAGACCGACGGCGGTCGCGTGAGCCGGCGATGACACCACGTCCACGAGGCCCGTGATCCCCGAAGGCGTTCCCAGCCGCACGGGCAGGTCGAAGATCTGTTCGCCGATTTCGACCATGCCCTCGAGCATGGCCCCGCCGCCGGTGAGGACGATGCCGCCGTTGAGCGACTGGTCGAAGCCCGACTTCCGGATTTCGGCGAGGACCAACTGGCAGACTTCCTCGGTCCGGGCCTGCAGAACCTCGGCCAGGAGCTGGCGGCCCATGATCCGAGCCTTCTTGGTGCCGACGCTCTGAACCTCGATCATGTCTTCCTCGGGAACGAGGGAAACGAGAGCGCAGCCGTGCTTCTTCTTGACCCGCTCCGCCTCGGTGACGCCGGTGCGCAGCGCTACCGCAACATCGTTCGTGAAGTGCTCGCCGCCGATGGGGAGCACCGCGGTGTGCCACAAAGACCCTTTCTCGAAAATCGCGATGTCCACGGTGCCGCTGCCGATATCCACCACCGCCACGCCGAGGTCCTTTTCGTCCTGCGTGACGCAGGCCTCAGCCGCCGCGAGTTGGGCGAGCACCGTGCTCTCCACCTCGAGGCCGGCGCGATGGAGGCACGAGATGGTGTTCTGGGTCGAGGTGGACGACGCCGTGACCACGTGCACGTTGGCCTCGAGTCGCGCGCCGCTCATGCCGGAGGGGTCGCCGATGCCCTCCTGGTCGTCGACCACATACTCCTGGGCGAGGACGTGCAGGATCTGCCGATCGGGTGGAATGGAGACCGCCTTGGCGGCGTCGATCACGCGGCGGATGTCCTCCTTCTCGATCACGCGATTGCGCGCGGAGACCGCGATGACCCCACGGGAGTTGACGCTCTTGATGTGGGTGCCCGCGATGCTGACCGAAGCCTGCTGGACCTCGACCCCGGCCATGAGTTCGGCCTGCTCGATGACCTTCTTGATCGACTCCACGGTGGCATCGAGGTTGATCACCACGCCCTTGCGCACGCCCTTCGACTCGGTGTGGGCCGCGCCCACCACGTTGAGGCGCCGGTCGTCCATCGCCTCCGCGATGATCGCGCACACTTTGTGCGTGCCGATGTCGAGACCCGTGATGTACCGGTCGTTCTTTCGAGCCATGTCTTCTGGTTCCTTATTCTCTGGTACTTAATTCAAAATTTCCGGGCTGAGATCAGATTTTTCGTCCCGCGAGGCGGGCTTCGCGTAGATCCGGTCCTTGAAGCGGAGGTCGAAATACTCGGCGTCCGGGCATCGCTCGTGGAGCTTCTGGCGCAGGGCGAGGAACGACAGCACGCGCTTCCGGTAGGGCGGCTCCGCGAGCTTCAGCACGGAGCCGTCCCCGCGCAGCACCACCATGAGGTCGCCCGCGCGGTCCACCGAGATCTCCGATACTTCGGCCGAAAGCTCGCCCAGGTCGTCGAGAAGCGTGCTCGCCCGCCGCGCGCGGTCGCGGCGCACTTCCACGGACACCCCGCCGAGGCCGCGGATGACGGGAAGGTCGAAGCCGGCCGTGCGCGGCCCCAGAAGGTCGATGAGTTCGCCCGACGAGTCCATCACGTAGAGCTGGTCGGTTTCCGCGAGGGCCACGGGGAATCTCTCGGTGACATCGACGAGGAGCGTGTCGGGAAGCTTGCGCCGCACGATCGCCCCTCCCACCCAGGGCGAGGCGGCGAGGTTCGCGCGCAGTCCGTCGAGGTCGGCGCTGATGAGGTTGCTGCCCATCGCGGGCCCGAGCATCTCCCGCACCTCGCCCTCGGAGAGGAACTTGTTCCCCTTCACCTCGATGCTCGCGATCCGGAAGCGGTTCGGTATAGCGAAGCGCTCGGTGAGGAGATACGCGCCCACCAGGGCGGCGCCGATCGCGGCCGCGATCTGGATGCCGATGAGTGCGCGGCGCATGCCGGAGCGCTTCTCGCGTTTCGCGCGGGAGAGCCGCGCCGGCCGGAAGAAGGGACCGTCCGAAGACGCGCTCTGAAGAGGCATCTCTCTGGGCGGAGGCCCGATGGGAAGGCCGCGGGTCGAGCTCAAGAGCGCGCTCCTTCCGCGAGATACGCTTCGCCCACTTCGACCACGTTGCCGGCGCCGAGGGTCAGGAATACGTCGTTGTCCCGAAGGAGAGAGAAGATGCGCGCGCGGGCATCATCGAGGCCGCCGGCAAAGTGGGCCCTCTGCCCCTTCGCCACGATCGCCTCCACCAGGCGCTCCGTCGTCACCTCGGCTTCCGCGGCCTCGCCCGCCGTGTAGATGTCGGCGAGCCACAGTTCGTCGGTTCCGGAGAAGGCCGACGTGAACTCGTCCCACAGCGAGCGGGTCCGGGTCACGCGGTGCGGCTGGAAGAGAGTCACGAGGCGTCGCCCCGCGTTCCTCGCCCTGAGCGCCTTGAGCGTCGCGGAGATCTCGGTGGGGTGATGGCCGTAGTCGTCCCACACATCGACGCCGTTCCTCCGCCCCTTCCATTCCAGGCGCCGGGCCACGCCCCGGAAGGAGGCGAGGGATCGCGCGGCCAGGGCCGGCGATATGCCGAGGCTCTGCGCCGCCGCCATGGCTCCAAGCGCGTTCAGCGCATTCATCTCGCCACCCACGCCGAGGGTGAATTCGAAGTTCCCTATGGGTCCCAGGCCGGTGACGTGGGGGAAGCCGTCTTCCTGAACGAACACTCGCCCTCGCACATCGGCGGCCTCGCTGAGGCCGTAGGTAAGGCTCCTTCCTCCTCCGCTCTTCGCGATGCGGGCGGCGATCGGATCGTCGGCGCACAGGACCGCGGTCCCGTAGGCCGGTACGCCGAGGGCGAAGGAGGTGAACGCGGCGGTGACGTCCGCCATGTCCGCATACGTGTCGAGATGCTCGCGATCGACGTTGGTGACGAGAGAAAGGGTCGGGCGCAGTTTCAGGAAGGAGCGGTCGGATTCATCCGCTTCCGCGACGAACACATCGCCGTTTCCCGTCCGGGCTCCCGACTGAGACCCCTTGAGCTTTCCTCCCACGAGGGCCGTCGGATCGAATCCCGCCGCTTCCAGGATGCCCGTGACCATGGCCGTAGTGGTCGTCTTGCCGTGAGACCCGGAGACCGCCACGCGCGTCTGGAAGGGCGCCATCACCGCTTCGAGCAAGTCGCCCCGGTGGATCACGCGCAGGCCGTGCGCGCGCGCCTCCACGAGCTCCGGATTGGACTCCTTGATCGCGGACGACACCACGAGGCAGCGGGCCCCCACGACGTTCTCCCTGTGGTGGCCGTGGTGGATCCGCACTCCCATCGCGGAAAGCCGCGCCGTGGTGTCTGTGCCCTTCTCATCCGAACCGGAGACGGACTGGCCCGAAACGCGCAGGATCTCGGCGAGCGGGCTCATCCCGGCGCCGCCGATGCCGACGAAGTGGAAGGGTCCGGGCAGAGGCAGGATCTTCATGCCGCGTTCACCCAGGAGAAGAGCATGTCCGCGACCCGCGCCGCCGCATCGGGCTTGCCGAGGGAACGGGCGCGATCTTCGAGGCTCCGGACCTTCGCGGGATCGGCCACGAGGTCGGAAACAGTCCGGGCGAGGGTTCCAAGCTCCGCCTCGGACACCATGAGCGCCGCACCCTGCGCGGCGAGTGCTTTCGCGTTCCACGTCTGGTGATCGTCGGCGGCGGAGCCGAGCGGAACCAGGATCGCCGCCTTTCCGGCCACGGCCAGCTCGGCGATGGTCGTGGCGCCCGCGCGGCACAAGACGAGATCCGCGTTTGCGAAGGCCTCCGACATGCTGTCGATGAAGGGCAGGACTTCGGCGTTTCGCCCGGCGGAGCGGTACGCTGCCTGCACGCTCTCGAGCTGCGCCGGCCCGGTCTGGTGGACGATCTTCAGGGATTCCTCGCCGGGAAGCATCGGGAGAGCCTTCACCAGCGCTTCGGAGAGGATCCGCGAGCCTTGTGATCCACCGAAACAGAGGAGGTGCATGGGAGGCTGGTGTGGCCGCGGCGGCAGGGCCTTGAATGAAGACCGCACCGGGTTGCCGGTCAGCACCCCTTTGCTTCCGAACCTCGGCAGCGTGGATTCGAACGCGCAGGCCGCCTGCCGGACGAAGGGCTTCAGCATCCGGTTGGTGAAACCGGGAAGGGCGTTGGGTTCGAGCAGGACGGTGGGAATCCGCAGCAGGCTCGCCATGAGAACGAGCGGGCCG
This sequence comes from Vicinamibacteria bacterium, assembly GCA_019694155.1. Taxonomy (GTDB): domain Bacteria; phylum Acidobacteriota; class Vicinamibacteria; order Fen-336; family JAGNNV01; genus JAGNNV01. The sequence continues at coordinate 7,964 of JAIBCN010000132.1, forward strand.
GACGCGTAGCCCCCGATGCCGAGCACGGCCCTGGGCCGCGTCCTCAGCAGCAGAGCGAGGGCCTTGATGATGCCGAGCGGCAGCATGACCGCCCCGCGCAGGCGCGCGACAAGCGACGGGGTATTGATCGGGAAAACGGGAAGGAGATGAAGTCTCAGGCCGGCCTTGGGAACGATGCGCCGCTCGAGCCCGAGAGGCGCCGACGATCCCACGAACTCCACACGCACGCCGGCCCTCCGTGCCGCGATCTCTTCGGCCACGGCGAGGCCGGGGAAGATATGGCCTCCCGTGCCGCCCGCGGCTATGAGGATGAGGGAATCCAAGGGCACTAGTCCGTGTGTTGGGAGACGTTCAGCACGAGGCCGACGGAGAGGAGGCACAAGACGAGAGACGTGCCTCCGGCGGAGAAGAAGGGAAGAGGAATGCCCTTGGTGGGGGACAGACCCAGGACGACGCTCATGTTGATGAAGGCCTGGGAGACGATGGTCATGGAAAGCCCGGCGGCAAGCAGCCGTCCGAACATGTCGGGCGCACGCTGAGCGGTCCGCAGACCCCGCCACAGGAAGACGAGGAAGAGGCCCACCACCACGAAGGCGCCGATGAAGCCGAGCTCCTCTCCCACCACGCCGAAGATGAAGTCGGAGTACGGGTAGGGCAGGAACGAGGTCTTCTGCTCGCCCTTCATGAAGCCGCGGCCGAGCGGTCCGCCGCTGCCTACCGCGATGACGCTCTGGATGAGCTGGTAGCCGCCGCCCTGGCGCTGAGCCCAGGGATCGAGGAAGGCGAAGATGCGCTCGAGGCGATAGGAGGCGGAGGCGACGCCGAGCGCCACCACGGGAAGCACCACCGCGGCCCCCGCGACGAAGAGCTTGAAGGGAACGCCGGCCAGGAAGGCGAGGGCGCTCGCCACGAGGGCGATGTGGAGGGCGGAGCCGAAGTCGGGTTCCAGGTACACGAGGAGGGCCACGACACCCACGCTGAAGGCGGGAGCCAGGAGGTCGCGGAAGGTCTGGAGGCTTCGGGCCCGCCGCTCGAACTCGGAGGCGAGAAAGATGACAATCGCGAGCTTGGCGAATTCGGAGGGCTGGAAGGAGACGCCGCCGAGGCGGATCCAGCGATTCGTTTCGTTGACCGACGGGGAGGCGAGGGCGCCCACGAGGAGCAGCATGGCGAGGCCGAGGATGGAAAACGCGACATACCTCGACCGCAGGATCCGATAGTCGAACCGGAGACTGATGAGCATTACCGCGACGCCGAGAACCGCCCAGAAGAGCTGCCGCACCATGATGGCTTCGCCGTTCACGCGGGCGCCGCTCTCCGAGAAGGGCTGAGACGCGCTCCACAGCATGAGAAGCCCGGCGCCGAAGAGAATGACCGCGACGCCGAGGAGCACGCGGTCGGTGGCGAGTCGCTTGGCCATATCGCGTTACGCGGCTCCCTGAAGGGACAGGTCGCGGAAGGCCTGCCGGAAGATGTTGCCCCGCTCCGCGTAGTCGCGGAACATGTCGAAGGACGAGCAGCCGGGCGAGAGCAGAATGGTGTCGCCCTCCCTCGCCTCCCGGTGAGCCGCGGCGACCGCCGCCTCCAGCCGGTCCGTTTCATGCACCGGGCAGAGGTCGCCGAGCGCCTCGCGGATCAAGGCCCGGCTCTCGCCGATCGCGTAGATCGATCGCGCGCGGCCGGCGACCGCGTCGCGCAGGGAGCGGAACGATCCGGCCTTGAGCCGCCCTCCCATGATCGCGATCACCGGGGTCTCGAAGGACCGAAGCGCCGCCTCCACCGATTCAAGGGTGGTGGCCTTGGAGTCGTTGAAGAACGCGACGCCGCGCACCTCCCCGAGCCTCTCGAACGTGTGGGGCACGCCCCGGAAACGGCGCACCGCCGCGCTGATGGACTCGCTCGAAACGCCGAGGTGGTGGGCGGTCGCGGCGGCGGCCAGCAGATTGGCGCGGACCGCGGAGCCCGGGATCTGCACGTCCGCGTCGTGAAAGAGAGTCACCGTCGCCCCGCTGCGGAATCGCGCCTCGTGCTCATCGAAGTAAGCCACCTCACCCGCGGCCGACGCGGCCGGCGGCGTCCGGGGCCGGAATGGAATCACGCGCGCCCTCGTCTTGCGGGCGAGTTCGAGAACACCTGCGTCCTCCCCGTTCACGATGGCCGCGTCGCTCTCCGTCTGGTTCACGAAGATCCGCGCCTTGGCGGCCGCGTAGGCCTCGAATCCGGGATGGCGGTCGAGATGGTCGGCGAAGAGGTTCAGGAAGACCGCGCAATCCGGCCGGAAGTTGCGCGTGGTTTCGAGCTGGAAGCTCGAAGCCTCGGTCACGAAGACAGTCTGCTCGTCCGACCCGTCGACGTGAGCGGTGATGGGGTCGCCGATGTTCCCCACCGCGCGCGCGTCGAAGCCCGCTTCCCGCAGCATCGCGTGCAGGCTCACGGTGGTGGTGCTCTTGCCTTTGGTGCCGGTGATGCAGACGATCCGGCCTCTGGCGGCCAGCGCTCCGAGCTCGAGTTCGGGAAGAATGAATACGCCGGACGCCGCCGCCTGGGCGACCGGCCCCTGGCTGGGATCGACGCCCGGCGAGAGGATGATCCCGTCGAAGCGCGTGAGGTCCGGATATGCGCCGAGAGAAGTCTCGACGCCCGCCTCCTGGAGCTTCTGGATTGCATCGCCGAGATCCGCCGCGGTCCGCAGGTCCGTGCCCACCACACTTGCTCCACGTTTGCGCAGGAACATGCAGGCCGCGACCCCCGATCGGGCGAGGCCGATCACCGCGACCCGCGCCGCGTTCCAGTCCGGAGTCTTCAGGTTCCCGGCGCTCATCGCAGTTTCACCGTGGCGAGGCTCATGAGGGCGAAGATGAAGGCGACGATCCAGAAGCGGATCACCACCTGGGTTTCCTTCCAGCCGATGAGCTCGAAGTGGTGGTGGAGCGGGGCCATGCGGAAGATGCGTTTGCCCGTGAACTTGAACGACGCGACCTGTCCGATCACCGAGAGCGCCTCAATCACGAAGAGGCCGCCAATGGGGATGAGGAGCAGTTCCTGCTTGATGAGGATCGCCACGGTGCCGAGAGCGCCGCCCAAAGCGAGCGAACCCACGTCGCCCATGAAGACCTGCGCCGGGTAGCAGTTCCACCACAGGAAGCCCATGGCGGCCCCGGTGAGCGCGCCGCAAAAGACCGTGACCTCGCCTGCGCTCGGCTGGAAGAGCAGGTCGAGATAGGTCGCGAAAATGCGGTGGCCGGTGACGTAGGCGAGGCCGGTGAGCGCCGCGGACGAAATGAGTGTCGCCCCGATGGCGAGGCCGTCCAGGCCATCGGTGAGGTTGACCGCGTTCGTGTAACCGACGAGGAGGACAGCCGCGAAGACCACATAGAAGAGGCCCAGCTCCGGCTGCAGCCGCTTGAAGAACGGGAAGACCACGCGGGTGGAGAAGCTGTCGGGGTTCAGTTCCGAACTCAGGTAGAGCCCCAGGCCGATCGCGACGGCGGCCGCGAACTGCCAGCCGAGCTTCTGACGCGCGGTGAGGCCGAGGCTCCGCTTCTTCACGATCTTGATGTAATCGTCCGCGAACCCGATCCCTCCGAAGGCGAGGGTAGCGAAGATGAGGATCCAGATGTTGCGATTGGTGAGATCTCCCCACAGCAGGGTGGGCACGAGCGTTCCCGCCACGATGAGAATGCCTCCCATGGTCGGCGTCCCCGCCTTCGCCTTGTGCGTCTCCGGGCCGTCGCTGCGGATCTGCTGGCCGAACTTGAGCCGCCGCAGCCGCTCGATCGTCCAGGGCCCGAAGAGAAGGACGATGAGAAGCGCCGAGAGGGTCGCCATGGCCGTCCGGAACGTGATGTAGCGAACCACGTTGAAGAAGCCGATCTGCTCCCGCAGCTCGAAGAGGAGGTGATAGAGCATCAGGCCCCCGCTCCGGGATGAGCGGCCACGAGAGCTTCGACCACGCGTTCCATCCGCACGCCGCGCGAGCCCTTGACGAGGACCGCGTCGTGACTCTTCACGAGGGAGGAGATGTTCGCCGCGAGTTCCGCGGAGGTTTCGAACACTCGCTTGGCGTCGGGGGCGAGGGTGGAGGCGCCCAGAACGATCTCCTTCGCGAGCGCGCCCACGCTCAGCAGAAGATCGACGCGGGGGCCGAGAGCGGCCCCGGCGTCCCGGTGGAGTTTCGCGCTGCTCTCGCCGAGCTCCAGCATCTCGCCCACGCACGCGACCTTCCGCCGGCCCGTCGCGAGGGACAGGGTTTCGATGGCGGAGAGCAGAGCCCTGGGGTTCGAGTTGTAAGTGTCGTCGATGACCAGAATGTCATCGGCGAGCCGCTTCACCGCTCCGCGATTGCCGGACGGCCTGAGCAGAGGCACCCGCTCCGCGATCTCCCGGACGTCGATGCCCAGAGCCTCGGCCACCGCCGCCGCGGCCAGAAAATTCGCAATCGCGTGCGGCCCGGGCGCTTCCAGCCGGACCTCGACCCGCGTCGAGGAAACGAGGTCGAAGATCGAGCCCTCCAGGCTCATCACTGTGTTGTCCGCCCGAACCGAGGATGACTCGCCCGCTCCGAAGAGACGCGCCGTGAACGCCTTCCCAAGCACTCGGCTCGTGAGCCTCGGCTCGTCCGCGGGGGCGACCGCGATGTCGCCCGCGCCGAGGGTCTCGAAGATCTCGGCCTTGGCCGCCGCGATCTCGTCGACCGAAGCAAAGTACTCGAGATGCACGGCGGCCACGTTGGTGACCACCGCGACTTTCGGCAGGATCAGGCGGACGAGGTGCCTGATCTCACCCGCGTGGGACATGCCGCACTCGATCACCGCCGCCCAGTGGCCGGTTTCCAGCCGGGCGAGGGTCAGAGGCACGCCCAGATGGTTGTTCAGGTTTCCCCGGGTGGCGAGAACCTCGCCGCGGGCGCGCAGCAACTCCGCGGTGAATTCCTTGGCCGTGGTCTTCCCGGCAGAGCCCGTAACCGCCACGAACGTGGCCAAAGATCGAGAGCGCACCAGGCGCCCGAGCTCGAAGAGGGCTCGCTCGGGATCATCGACCTCCAGCGCGAACCGGCCCGGGTGGGATGGAGACCCCGCCCGCACCACGGCGCAGGAGGCGCCTTTCTCGAAGGCGGCGCCCACGTGTTCGTGCCCGTCGGCCCGCTCGCCCTTGAGAGCGAAGAAGATGTCGCCGCGCTCCAGTGTCCTCGTGTCGATGGAAGCGCCGCTGGGCGCGCCCGCGGGCGTCCCTCCAGGCTTAGCGCCAAGAGCCTGCGCGATCTCGACCCAGGACAGGGTCTCAAGGATGCGCATGCGAGCCTCCGCCAAGGCGTCCCCGATCCCTCAGGATTTCCCTTGCCACCAGTCGATCGTCAAAGGGGAGTTTCTTCTCGCGAATGGTCTGGGTCCCCTCGTGACCCTTCCCCGCGATCGCGACCAGGTCCCCGGGACCGGCGCTCCGAAGCGCCGTGTCGATAGCCTCGCGTCGATCCACGATGAGCTTGAAGGGCGTCGCGTGGTTCCTGAACCCCTGCGCGATCTCGTCGAGGATGCCCGCGGGCGACTCGCTTCGCGGATTGTCCGACGTGGCGATGACGAGGTCGGATCGCTGGGCGGTCACCGAGCCCATGAGCGGACGCTTGGAACGGTCGCGGTCTCCTCCACAGCCGAATACCGTGATGATCCGCCGCGGGTTGAGCGAGCGAAGGGTGTCGAGCAGATTTCGCAGAGCGTCGTCCGTATGCGCGTAGTCGACGATGACCGAGAAGGGCTGCCCTTCATCGACCCGCTCCATGCGGCCGGGCACACCGGGCAGACTGGATACGCCGCTCGCCGCCTCCTGGGGCGTCAGACCGAGCGCCATCGAGGCGCCGATCGCCCCGAGCAGATTGGAGACGTTGAAGAGCCCCACGAGCGGGGAGTGCACTTCCGCCGGCCCCTTCGGAGTGGCGCAAAGAAAGCGAACCCCTTCGAGCGAGATTTCCAGATTCTCCGGCCGGAAATGGGCGCCGGGAGTGAACCCGAAGGTCTGGCACCGCGGCCCGCTCAGGCCTTCCGCGAGGAGCGCCCCGTGCTCGTCGTCCACGTTCACGATCGCCATCCCTTCCTCGTGAAGGTGGCGGGTGAAGAGGAGCTTCTTCGCCTCGAAGTAGGCATCGAAGCCGCCGTGAAAATCCAGATGATCGCGGGTCAGATTGGTGAAGACCGCGGCCTTGAACCGCAGGCCGCGCACCCGCTCCTGCACCAGGGCGTGGGAGGAGACCTCGAGCGTCGCATGCGTCACGCCCTCGTTGACCATCTCGCGGAGGAGCTGCTGCAGGTCCAGTGACTCGGGTGTGGTGAGAGAGGCGTCTTTGGGCCGCCCCGCGATGCGGGTCTCCACCGTGCCCAGAAGCCCCGTGACCTTCGAAGCCTTGCGCAAGGCGGCGTCGATGAGGAAGGCGGTGGTGGTCTTTCCGTTCGTCCCCGTCACGCCGGCGAGATTCAATCGGTCGGCGGGCCGGTCGTAGAAGGCCGCGGCCAGATCGGCGAGCGCCGCTCTCGGATTCGCCGACTCGATCCAGGGCAGGGGAAGGGGCGGAGTTCGATCGGAGAGCACGGCCGCCGCACCTCGTCGCTTCGCCGCCTTCACGAACTCGAGGCCGTCCTGCTTCACCCCCTGCAGGGCCGCGAAGAGGTGCCCGCGGCCCGCCACGCGCGAGTCGTAGGAGAGGCCGGAGATGTCCAGGTCTTCGGGGCCGTGGAGGATGGCTCCGGGGTGCGCCGCGGCCAGGGCCTTGAGCTTCACCGATCGGACCTCGACGAAGACCCGGCGCCTGTGGCAGCCCGAGAGCTGGGCGAGAGTTCGAGCGCGCAACTCATTCCCGGCTCCAGAGGAGTGCCGGGAAGCGGGGTCTGTCGGGCCACGACGCCGCTGCCGCGGATCTCGACGGAAAGGCCGTGCCGCGCCGCCATGAGGGCGGCTTCGCGCAGGGAGAAGCCGCGGAGGTCGGGCATGATTCTCGGGTCGTCGTTCGGAACGGGAGCCTCGCGAGGCCGCTCCGCCGCGAAGGTGGTCTTCGCCACGGTCTCGGGCGAATAGGTCACGAGCCTGATGTTGCGCGTGGGATCGTCGGGCGGAATGGCGAGCAGGCGGACCGCCTCGTTCGCGATTCTCGCGAAGAGGGGCGCCGCCACGTCTCCGCCCTCGTTGCGGTCCCCTTTGGGGGTGTCGAGGGACACGAGCACCACCAGAGCCGGCCTCGATGCGGGCACGAAGCCGACGAACGAAGCCACATGATCGATCATCGAATAGCGGCCGGAGGCGTCGATCTTCTGAGCGGTGCCCGTCTTGCCGGCGACTTCGAAGCCCTCTACCCTGGCCTTGCGCCCCGTTCCCGAGATGACCACTTCGCGCAGCAGCCCCATGACCCGGTCGGCCGTCTCGGGCTCGATGACCTTTCGCTCGGCCACCGGTGCGTACTCGCGGACCAGCTCCCCCGAAGGCTCCTCCACCCGCTTCACGATGTAGGGCCGCATCCAGTAGCCGCCGTTCGCGATGACGGCCGCGGCACTCGCCATCTGGATGGCGGTGACCCCGATTTCCTGGCCGAAGGACATCGAGGCCAGGGAGAGAGCGCTCCACGACTTCGGGTTCCTCAGAAGGCCGCTCGTTTCCCCGGGGAGGCCGAGGCCGGTCTTCGCCCCGAAGCCGAAGGCCTTCATTGCGCCGTAGAACTTCTCCGTGCCCAGGCGCTGAGCCACGCGGACCACGCCGATGTCGCTCGACTTCGCGATCACATCCTGGAAGGTGAGGGAAGAGAAGACCGCGTGGTCGTTGATCCTCGTTCCCGCGATCTCGATGAAACCGTTCCCGCAGTCGATCACCTCGAGAGGCGAAACCACGCCTTCCTTGAGCGCGGTCGCGGCGGTGACGATCTTGAAGATGCTCCCCGGTTCGTACGAATCGGCGATCGCGCGGTTCACGCGGTCTTTCTCGGGGAAGGCGGCGAAGCGATTCGGATTGAAGGAGGGAAGACTCGACATGGCGAGAACTTCTCCGGTGCGGGGATCGAGAACCACCGCGGTGCCCGAGATCGACCCCGTGTCGCGGATCGCCTCGCCGAGCGCCACTTCGGTCACATGCTGGATCCGCTCATCGATAGTGAGGGTCACCTTGCGGCCTTCGGTGGGAGGCTTGTCCACCTCGCCCATGGGTCGGCGCTTCGCGTCGAGCCGCACGGTCACCCGCGCCTCCCGGCCCTTGAGGTCCTCGTCGAGCGCGTACTCGAGGCCGGCCATGCCCTGCGAGTCGAGGCCCACGTAGCCGAGGACGGGCGAAAGGAGATCGCGCTTCGGGTAGTACCGGCGGCTTTCCGTTTCGAAACCGATGCCCTCGAGCCGCAGGTCCCGCACCGCCCTCGCGACCGCGGGATCGACCTGGCGCTTGATCCACACGAAAGAGCGGTCCTGGCGGAGAAGGGCCAGGAGGTCCTTCTGCTCGGCCGCCGAGTACCCGAGAGCCCGGCTCAGGGCGCGCGTGGTCTCTCTCGGGTCGCGGATCGCCGAGGGATCGGCGTAGATGCTCGGAGCATCGACGGAGATCGCGAAAGGCCGCTCGTTGCGGTCCATGATGGTGCCGCGCCGCGCCCGCACCGTGATGGTGCGGTCCGACTGATGCTGCGCCTCCTTCAGGTAGAAGCGATGTCTGAGGACCTGGAGGTGGAAGAGCTGGGCCACGATGGCGAGGGCCCAGACGGTGCCGCACATCGCGACGAAGTAGAGCCGCAGATCGTGATTCCGCGCGAGCGGCGCCACCAGGGGCTGCCCGGTGAGCGGGTCGTAGCCGGCCTTCACTGCGGCGAACCTCCGGCCACCGCCTTGGCGGCGAACCGCGAATCCTTGGGGAGGTTCTGCGGACGCTCGACGACGATGACGTCGGCCGAGGCCGGGGTGCGCATGCCGAGGGTGGCGGTGGCGATCATCTGCACGCGCCTCAGATCCTGGAGAGCCGCGCGTTCCAGGCGAAGCTCGCGGTTTTCCTCGAGGAGCTTCTCCTGCTCGCGCTGGAGCTTCCCCGCGGTGGAGCCGGTGTCGCGCAGCGCCGCCCGGGGCCAGCCGTAGGCCACGAAGAGACCGATGAGGATGAGGACCACGCCGCCGATCCAGAGAAGGTCCTTCGACATGCGGTCGTCGCGGGTGCGGACCACGCGGCGATTGTCGATCGAGTCCTCGACGTGGACGGCGTGAATGCGATCGACCTTCATGAGACGGTCTCCGGCCGCTTTTCGACCACGCGCAGCTTGGCGCTTCGGGCCCGCGGATTCGCTCTCGTCTCCTCGTCCTGAGGGGCCACGGGCTTGGGCGTCAGCAACTCGAACGCTCCGGACATCTTCAGGTTTCGGAACACGTTCTTCACGATGCGGTCTTCCAGGGAGTGGAACGCGATGACGGCCAGGCGGCCTCCGGGCCGGAGAAGCTCCGCGAGCCGATCGAGGCCCTTGTCGAGGCCTTCGAGCTCCCGGTTCGTGGCGATGCGGAGCGCCTGGAACGCTCGAGTCGAGGGGTCGAGCCCGGGACGACCGTGCGCGTCTCGCCGGACCAGGCTTGCGAAGGCGCTCGTCGTCCAGTTCGAACGGGTCCGCCGTTCCATGACGATGGATCGAGCGATGGCCCTGGCTTTGGGCTCCTCGCCGAACTCGGTGAGGATGCGCTCCAGCTCCCGTTCCGAGGCGGTGTTGAGGATGTCGGAAGCGCTCCGTCCGCCGCGCGGATCCATGCGCATGTCGAGCGGGGCATCGAAACGGAAACTGAAGCCCCTGTCCTTGTCGTCGAGCTGCAGGGAACTGACGCCGAGGTCCGCGACCGCGTAGCAGAGGCTTTGCCGCGGGATCGAGGCGAGGCCGTCCCGGAAGTCTCCCTGGTGGAGCTCCGCCCGGGAACCGAAGACGGCGAGGCGCGCCGAGGCCAGTTCGATGGCTCTCTCGTCCCGATCGAAAGCGATGAGAGACGCTTCCTCGTGCTCTTTGAGCAGCGCGTGCGAATGGCCGCCCATCCCGACGGTGGCGTCGAGAATGCGCCGCGTGGGCTTCGGGGCAAACGAGAGGATCTCGCGCAGGAGGACGGAGACATGCACATCAGATCCCGAACTCCGCGAGCTGCTTCGCGTCATCGTCCGTGAACGGGTCCTTCTTGAAGAGCCGTTCCTCCAGGTGCTTCGTGTTCCAGACCGCCACGTGATTCTGCTGGCCGAGGACCGCCACGTCGCCCTCCATCGACGCCATCTTTCGCAGGATCTGGGGAATCAGGATCCGGCCCTGGGCATCGACCTGCGCGACCTGTCCGAAGAAGTTCACGCGTTCAAGAAAACGCTGGCGCGCGGGATGCGCCTGGGGCATCGCGGCGAGACGTTTTTCGATCTCCGTCCAGGCGTGAAGCGGGTAGATCCTCACGAACTCGCCGGAGATCGAGGTCACGAAGAAATCACGAGACGACTCCGTCAGCGCGCCCAGGAACGCGGAGGGAATCTTGAGACGGCCCTTGTCGTCTATTCGTGCAGGATGGTGACCGCGCAGCATGTCCTCGCCCATACCGGCCACTTTTGGCCAATATTTTCCACAGCGACTCTAGGCCAGGGCATGCGAACTGTCAACCGAAGACTCGCGAAAGCGAGCGGGAGCCTAGGCTTGGACTGTGGAAGGGCCGGCGGGCCCGAAGCCAAGCTCTGTGGAAGCCGCGTCCAGGAGGGCCTCCGCCTCGTTCGCGAACGTGCTCCATTTGGCGCGGGGCCAGATCTCGAAGCGGTCCATGGCTCCGATCACCACCACATCCCGGTCGAGGCCGGCGAGCCGGCGCAGCGCCGGCGGCACGAGAATTCGGCCCTGCGTATCGAGGCGCGACTCATGCGCCCTGGAAGCGAGAACGCGCGACAAGGATCGGGCCTTCTTGGAGAAGGCAGGCAGGGAAAGCACCTGTTTTTCAAGAGAAAGCCAGGTTCCGCGGGGGTAGCCGGCAATGGCGTCGTCGAAGAACGTGAGTACGAAAGAGTCTCCCGAGTCTTCGATCTTCCGCCGGAAGGCCGAGGGAATGGCCACGCGCCCCTGGCGGTCCATTCGGCAGTCGAAACTCCCCGCGAACATGTTCCCCAGTTTTCCACAAATTCATCCACTTTTCCACATTCATCATCGACGAACTAGGATCCCCGCCCCTGATGAATGGTTCGGTCTAGCCCGGTGACGGCTCGCGAGTACCTTCGGTCCAGATCCTGGCTGGGCAAGAAGTTCGGTCTTTCCACGATGCGCGCACTCATGCGCGAGCTGAACCATCCGGAGCGTGCGTTTCGCAGCGTCATCGTCGCGGGCACGAACGGCAAGGGATCGGTGAGCGCCTACCTCGATACCGCCCTGCGAGCGGCGTCGTTGCGGGTGGGGCGCTACACCTCGCCGCATCTCATCGACATCCGGGAGCGCATTACGGTCGGGGGAAGGAACATCGGCAACTCGGATTTCGAGCGGCTCGTTCTCGCCGTGCGGGATGCCGCCGAGCGTCTCCACCGCAGAGGCGCGATCGAGGCGCATCCGAACCACTTCGAGATCCTGACCGCGACCGCCTTCCTCTATTTCCAGCGGCATGAGGTGGATATCGCCGTCCTCGAGGTGGGCCTCGGGGGACGTCTCGATGCCACCAACGTCGCTTCGCCCCTCGTCTCCGCGATCGTGAGCATCGACTTCGATCACGAGGAGTACCTCGGCAGCACCCTCGCCTCCATAGCCTCCGAGAAAGCGGGGGTCGTGCGCGCGAATCGCGCGGTGGTGATGGGGCCCATGGAGACCGAGGCCGACCTGAAGATCCGGGAGATCTCGCGAAAACGGGGTGCCCGGGTCGTTGCCGCGTTCGACGGGGTGACGCTGCGGCGTTCGAACGGAGAGCTGCGCGTTCGCACCCCACGAGGGACGTACGCCCATGTTCATCCCCTCGCGGGAGCGCACCAGCGGATCAACCTCGTGGTGGCGATACGCACCCTGGAGGCGCTCGACGCGGCGGGCTTGAAAGTGAATCTCGCGAAGGCCGTCGCGGCCATGAGCCTCGCGGTGTGGCCGGGGCGGCTGGAGCGGATCGGCCGTCAGCCGGCCTTCCTCCTCGACGGAGCCCACAATCCGGCCGGGGCCAAGGCGCTCGCCGCCTACCTCAAGGAGACGGGCGAGTCGCACGTTCTCGTCTTCGGGGCCATGCGCGACAAGCACTTCCGGGAGATGGGCGAACTCCTCTTCCCCCTCGCCAGGCGAGTGCTCGCCACCCGGGTTCGCATGACCCGGGCGGCGACCACGGGACAGCTGGCCGAGATCGGGCGCACCACGAATCAGGCGGTCATCGAAGAGCCATCGGTTCGCCGCGCCCTCTCGAAGGCCGCGTCCCTGGCCCGGCCGGGCGAGACCGTGGTGGTGGCCGGCAGCCTGTACCTCGTGGGCGCCGTCCGGAAACTCCTGCTCGCTTCCGCTAAGCGCCGCGGATAGCTTCCACCGGGGTCAGACGGCTCGCGCGAAGAGCCGGGAACAGGCCGGCGGAGAGGCCGATGATGATCGCGAAGGCGGCGGAGAGTCCGAGTCCGAGCGGCGAGATACTGAGGCCGTCCTCGAAGGCCTGTCCGGCGAGAACGGTGATGCCGCTTCCCAGGATCACGCCCAGCGTCCCGCCCACCACGGAAAGCGAGACCGATTCGACCAGGAACTGGAGGAAGATCGCCCCGTCGGTGGCCCCCGTGGCCTTGCGCAGGCCGATCTCGAAGAGGCGCTCGGAGATCGCGATCTGCATGAGCGAGAAGATGCCGATCCCCCCGACGAGCAGCGAGATGCCCGCGATGGACGCGAGCACGATCGTCCAGTTCGCGATGATCACGTCCACCTCCTTGCGCACACGCACGATCTCCTCGCCGATGTTCTGGACGCGGAAGTCCGTGATGCCGCGGTGGGCGCGCTTGAGAAGCGCCTTCGCCTCGGTCTCCCCGTGGGCGAGAGCGCTCTCGTCGGGGACCTTGAAGATGATGGCTTCGACGGCCCGCGTGCCCGAGAACTGCTTCTGGAGCGTGGTGATCGGGATGTAGATCTTCCGGTTGTCACGCTGCATCTCCTGGTCGTTCACCTGGCCGTTGCCGAGGGAGCGGATCACGCCCACGATCTCGAACCTCGTGCCCCGCATCAGGATCTCCCGCCCGAGCGGGCTCTCCGCGCCGAAGGCGTCCTTCGCGATCTGCTGCCCGATGACCGCCACTGTCGCGTTCCCCTCGACATCGGAGGAAATGAAATACCGGCCGGTGGCCGCGCCCCGTCCGCGGATGGCGCCGTATTCCGGGGTCACTCCCTCGATGGAAACGTTGAAGTCACGCCCGTTCATCCGCACCCGGTCCCGCGTGGCGGCAAGCGGCGCCGCGCTCTCGATCAAGTCCTTGCCCTCGTTGATGACGGCCACATCGCTCGACCGCAGGCCCTGCGAATAGCCCTGCTTCTTGCGTTCGATCCTGTCCTCGGGCCTCTGCGGCACCGCGAACATGACGCCGTCGAACCCCAGATCCGCGAAGCCCGCCTTGATCGACTCGGCAGCGCCGCCGATCACCGAGACCATGACCACGAGCGAAGTGGTGCCGAGGACGATGCCCACGAGGGTCAGGGTCGACCGAAGCTTGTGGGCGAAGATCTCACTCGCCGAAGTGCGAACGGACTCCCAGAGGGTCGCGGACAGGCTCATCTGCGGGGTCATCGAGGCGGGAGAGTTCGTCATCACTCGTACCTCAAGGCCTCCACCGGCGAAAGCCGGGCCGCGCGCACCGCGGGATAGAAGCCGAAGAAGATCCCCACCACCACCGCGCAGGAGAAGCCGGTGATCATCATCGAGGGCGTCACCGACATGCTTTGCTGGAGGAGCCGCGCCATGGCTTCGCAGAAGCCGATTCCCGTGAAGATTCCGATCACGCCCCCCGCCATGGTGACCACGACGCTCTCCACCAGGAACTGCGCGGCGATGTGGATGGGCGAAGCCCCCAGGGCCTTGCGCGTGCCGACTTCGCGGACCCGCTCGTTGAAGGATGCGAGCAGGATGTTCATGATCACGATGCCGCCCACCAGAAGCGAGATGGTGCCGCACACCATGAAGGTGATGTCGTAGACCTTGCCCTGCTGCTCCATCTGCTTCATCCGGTCCTTGCGGTTGTAGATCTCGAAGTCCTCGATGCCGCCATGAGCGCGCTTCAGCAGGGTCCGCACTTCCTCGTTCCCCGCGTCGATCTGGTCGAGGGAGGCCACCTG
>JAIBCN010000034.1 GCA_019694155.1 Vicinamibacteria bacterium
GATGGTGCGCCCGGTGGGGCTCGAACCCACAACCAACGGCTTAAAAGGCCGCTGCTCTACCATTGAGCTACAGGCACACGGCACGCCGCAAGGGCGACTCGCGGGGCGTGGATTATATGTCGCCCGCCGAGGGGCGCGTTTCGCCTACTCGCTCGTCTGCAGTCGCTCGAACTTCCGGCCGGTCCAAACGTAGACGCGCTGCCACGACTCGTAGCCGGTGAGAGTCACCACGTCATGGGCGCTGTTGAGGGTCGCGGGTTCGTGGCGGTCGGTGTAGGTGCCGGGTCCCTTGCGCCCCACCACGGGGGTGCTGCCCGCATCCATCTCGTCGAGCTCGACGAAGGTCCAGGAGGCGAGCGCGGGACGCGCCACCACCAGGCGAAGGCTCTTCCGCGGCTCGACATCGAGCAGGACGATCGCGATCGCCGGACGCTGTCCCGCGCCGAAGAACTGCCCCCGCGCCAGGCCGGGGCAGGCTGCCGGATGTTCCTTCCGGAAGAGCGCGCGTTCGTCCTCGAAGAGGTCCGCCGCCTTGAGCACGCGCGAGGAACCGAAGCGCTGTTGAAGCGCGTCCCACAGGCCTGATGGTAGGGAGCAGGCATCGCCCGCGGGTGGCGCCTCCGCGGCCTGCATGGCGACGGCGAGCGCGAGAGCGGCGAGAGAGAGGGCCACGATTTCAGGCCCGCAGCCAGCTCGAGGTGCGCGCGCGGTTGTCGATCACCGAAGCATCCCGATCGGGGCCCACGGACACGAGAGGCACCTCGACGCCCACGAGATCGCCGATCTTCCGGATGTAGTCGCGCGCTTCCACGGGAAGGTCCGCCCACTCGCGAGCGTGCCCGGTCATCGTCTTCCAGCCCTTCATGTTCTCGTAGATGGGCCGGCATTCCTCGTAGATGGCGATGTCGGCCGGTATCTCGTCGAGGCGGGTGTTGCGGTACCGGTAGCCGACGCAGACCGGGATCTCCTCGAGGGGATCGAGCACGTCGAGCTTGGTGAGGGCGATGCCTTCGAAGCCGTTGACCCTCGCCGAGTAGCGCGCGACCACGGCATCGAACCATCCGCACCGCCGCGGACGCCCGGTGGTGGCGCCGTACTCTCCACCCCTCTCGCGCAACGCCTCGCCGACCTCATCCTGCAGTTCGGTGGGAAGCGGCCCCGTGCCCACGCGCGTCGTGTAGGCCTTCACGATGCCGAGAATGCCGTCGATCTTCTGCGGGGGCACGCCGAGGCCGGTGACGACGCCCCCGATGCCCGCGGAGGACGAGGTGACGAAAGGATAGGTGCCGTGATCGAGGTCGAGGAGGGTGGCCTGCGCCCCCTCGAAAAGGACCGAGTATCCCTCGGTCATCTGGTCGTGCAGGAGAGCCGAGACGTCGCGCACGCGCGGCGCGATCCGGGCCCCGAAGGCCTCGAGGTCGTCCGCGGTCTTCTTCCAGTCGATGTCCCTGGTGACGCCGTAGCCGCGGCAGAGCGCTTCGAAGTGCTCGCGCAGGGCGGCGAGCCGAAGGTCGATACGCTCTCGGATCAGAACGTCGGCGATGCGCATGCCGCGCCGGGCCGCCTTGTCCTCGTAGCAGGGGCCGATGCCGCGCCCGGTCGTGCCGAGCCTGGCGCTGCCTTTCCGCTCCTCCGACATGAGGTCCAGCGCTCGATGGTGGGGCAGCAGCACGTGGGCGCGGTCCGAGACGACCAGGTTGGCCCAGACGTCGATGCCGAGCGCTTCGACCTCCTTCGCCTCCGCCTCGAGGGCCGCGGGGTCGATCACGAGACCGGGGCCGAGCACGCACAACACGCCCTCGTGGAGGATGCCCGAGGGAATGAGGTGCAGGACCAGCTTGCGATCGCCGCGAATGACGGTGTGGCCGGCGTTGTGCCCGCCGTTGAAGCGGGCCACGATCTCGAAAGCGGGAGTGATCAGGTCAACGATCTTCCCTTTGCCCTCGTCGCCCCACTGGCCGCCAATGATTGCAATATTCGGCATAGCGCTTGGTCGGGAGGCGTTCAGGGTTCTCGTGAAGGGGAAGGGAAGGCCCGCGGGCGCGGGCAGGAACGCGGATTGTACTAACGGATTCCGGTCGCGAGATAGAGATCGCTCATCTGGCGCACGTAGTTGTACGCGTAGGACTCGCCGTCGGGAGAGATGAGGATGCGGTATTCGCCGAGCAGACCGGAAAGGGGTCCGGGCCGAGTGCCGGACCAGGGCCGCGTCCGGCCGGTGAGGATGTCCACGCGATCCACCCGAGGCGGGGTGTCCTCGTAGCGGACGACGAAGAGCTCGCGCCCGTCCTGCGACCAGGCCACCGGCGTGTCGAGAAAGCCGAGGTTCGGGATGACGCGCGGCTCGCCGCCCGCGAGCGGATACAACTCCGGGACATCGTCGCCCCCGATGCCCACGATCAGGGTCCCGTCGGGCGAGATGGGGCGCCCCAACGCGGCCAGTCGGATGCCCTCCTCGGTGAAGGCCACCGGCAGCCCTTCCCCCGTGGCCTCCTGGGTGTACAGACGCGAGTCCCGGTTCAGTTCGGACCCCGCAAAGATGATCCTCTTTCCCGTCCGGTCCCAGACCGCGCGGCCGTAGCTCACGATGGGCCCCCTTGGCAGGTCCCGCGCCTCACCCACGCCCGTGGGCTCGATCCTCAGTTTGGGCGGCGACGTTCGCAGCCGAAGGAGGATGGACTTCTCGTCGGGAGACAGGGCCTGTCCGTCGCCCTCGCCCAGCCGCACCGCGGGCGAGCCATCGGTCGTCTGGAGAAAGGATGTGAAATTCGGCCCGCCGCCCACCCCGATATCGGTGCCAAGGACGCGCTTCCCGTCGTCGGTGAGATCGGAAAGAAAGGTCAGATCCGCCCCCGCCAGTTCGACTTCGTCCTTGGTTCCGCGAGAACGCGCGCGCATCTCCGTCCACAGCGTGGTCCTCATGATGAGGGCGGAGCCCGTCGTCGACAGGTCCATGAACTGCAAGGACCCCAGCGGCTCCGCGACGAGCCGGTTGCGCCCGTCAACGGTGGCGGCATTGATCTGCCGGGGCGGCCCGCCTTCGCGCTGGCCGCCGAACCACACTTCCCGCCCGTCGCGCGACCACGCAAGGCCGTCGATGGTGCTGTAGCCGCTGGCCACCGTCTTTGCATTGCCTTTCAGATCGACGATCTTCACATCGCCCCGGCCGTCGCGGCTTTGGGGATGCTCCAGAAAGGCGATGAGGTCGCCCTTCGGCGACACGCGCACGCCACCGAGCCAGATGGGCGCCGGCGGAGCGTACAGAACATGGCCGACGGGAAACTCGATCTGGTGCCGGTCGGCCACCGCGTGAATCACGGCAAGCTCCTTCCCGTCCGGTGACCAGTCGGCGGCGATGACGCCCTCGAGGAGTTCGCGAGGCGTCCCGCCGGTCAAGGGAACCGTGGCCAGCGTGCCTTCGTTCGAATTCCAGGTGAACTGGCGGGGTTCGAGCATCACCGCCAGTTGCTCCCGGCTGGAAACCGCGAGCACGAGAGCGTTCCTGACGCCGATCGGGCGCGAGCCGCCCGCCACGGCGCGGGTGGTGAAGATCTCGAGGGGTGCGGTGCCCCACTGGGCGGCAAAGACCATGGTCTCGCCGTCCGGCGCGAAGCGCGCGCCCTTGATGTCCCCGAGCTGGAAGGTCAGCCTCTGATAGCGCGGCGTGCTCTGTGGCGCGAGCTGTAGCGCCGTCCACACGAGGAGCGCCCCGCCGCCGAGAAAGACGGCGGCGAGCGCGAGGGCCCGGGGCAAGGTGAACGAGGGAAGGGCCCGTCGCGATTCGGGGGCCGCGCCGGGTCTGGTCTCCACGGTCCTGGTGTCTTCCGGAGTGAACTCCAGGGCGCTCACCAGTTCGCGCGCGCTCTGGAAACGGTCGTCCGCGGCCTTCTCCAGGCACCGCGTGACGATTCGGATGATGCCGCCCGGAATCCCGCCCGCGCTGGCAAGCGCAGGAGTCGGGTCGGTGTGCAGGATGGCGCTCATGGTGTCCGCGGTGGTGGCGCCCTTGAAGGCGCGGCGGCCCAGGAGCATTTCGAAGAGGACGGCCCCGAACGAGAAGAGATCCGACCGCTCATCGGCGGCGAGGCCCCGGACCTGTTCCGGCGACATGTACCCGCTCGTCCCCATGACGGTCCCCGGCGTCGTCTGGGCCGCGGTGTTCGCATCCGGGGTCGCGTGCTGCTCCTCCGGATGAGTCAGCTTGGCGATGCCGAAATCGAGGATCTTGACCACCCCGCTCTTGGTGAGAAACAGGTTCTCCGGCTTGAGGTCGCGATGCACGATGCCCCGCTCGTGGGCGGCCGCGAGGCCCCGGGCGATCTGGAGCCCGTACTCGATGGCCTTCCGAGCCTCGAGCGGTCCCGACTGCAGTCGTTCCCGCAGCGTTCCCCCTTGAAGGAGCTCGGAGACGATGTAGGGCAGACCGTCGCTCTCGCCGGTATCGAAGACGGTCAGGATGTTCGGGTGGTTCAACGCCCCGACCGCCTTCGCCTCCTGCTCGAACCGGCGAACGAGATCCGAATCCCGCGAGACGTCGGCGCGCAGTACCTTGACCGCGACATCCCGGGACAGCCGGAGGTCCCGGGCGCGATACACCTCGCCCATGCCGCCGCAGCCGATGGAGCCGAGCACCTGATAGGGGCCGACGTGTGAATCGACGGAGAGCGCCACCTTGCTAGAACCCCGACTGCGAGCCGGTCTGCGTGGTCAGGGCCAGACGGCTCTTACGGAAGACGAGCACGGCGGGACCGACGCCGATTTCGTCGCCGTCCTGCAGATCCACGGGAAGGTCGATCCGCCGGCCGCGCAGGAACGTGCCGTTCTTGCTCGCGAGGTCCTCCAGAATCGCGCGTTCCCCGCCGACCACGATGCGCGCGTGCTTGCGGGAGACCCGCCCGAGGTCGATGGGAACG
Organism: Vicinamibacteria bacterium; assembly: GCA_019694155.1. Taxonomy (GTDB): domain Bacteria; phylum Acidobacteriota; class Vicinamibacteria; order Fen-336; family JAGNNV01; genus JAGNNV01. The sequence goes on from JAIBCN010000034.1 coordinate 4,914, forward strand.
CGGGCCTCGGCGTCCCGGCCGAGGAGGTTCTCGCCCGGACGGAGCGCAATCCGCCTCTCGCCCCAGAGGAGGTGACACGATGAATCCTCCGCCCTCGTCCCGGCCTGCTCGGGGACCGCCTCGCAGACGAAGGAGTAGCCGAACGTGTGGAGCGTCCGCACGAACCGCGGGTCCTTCGCGTCGTCGCCCAGCGCGGATCGCACCTCCGCCACCAGCCGCGGCAGCGAAGACTCCGAGACGATCTCGTCAGGCCAGAGCCGATCCATGAGTTCGGACTTGCCGAGGGCCCGCGGACGGGCTTCTATCAGTAACTCAAGGAGTTGGAAGGCCCGGGGCGACAGGTCGCGCCTCACTCCCTCCACCAGCAACTCCCGGGTTTCCGAGTCGAAGATGCACTGAGCGAACCGGAGACGCATGACCGCCGCCCTTACAAAATCAGGAATTCCGAAGGATTCACGAATGACATTCGGGGAAACACCGCCCTATATTGAAAAACAGCTCAGCTCACACTTCGGGCTGCAACACGGAGGCGACATGAGAAGAACCAACCTTGACTTCAGACGCGTGTTCCTGCTGGCCGGCCTGCTCGGACTGACCACTCCCGCCCTCCCCTGCGGAGACAAGCTCATGGTGGTGTCCCGCGGGCAGAGAGTGGCGGTCGGGCACAACGCCCCTCACCGGGGGGCGATCCTCCTTTACGCCACGCCCGGCGGCTCGGTCGCGGCCGCCCTCAGCGGCGGCGATCTCAAGAAGGGGCTGGAACGAGCCGGACATCGGGTGCGCACGGTCGCGACCGCGGCGGATCTGAGGACGGCCATGGGAAGCGGCTCCTACGATCTCGTCCTGGCCGACCTCAAGCGAGTCTCCGAGGTGGAGACGGAAGCGAAGGGCGCCGCGGTGTCGCCCACCATCATCCCGACCCTCTTCGATCCCTCGCCCGCGGACCTTTCGGCGGCAAGTTCGGATCTCCATTGCGTGGTGACCTCGAAGGGTTCGAAGGACTACCTCTCGGTGGTCAACGACGCGCTCACGCAGCGCGTCAAGGCGCGAGACGCGAAGAAGGCTTCCAAGAAGAGCTGAGAAGGGAAGGGCTGAACCGACCATGGGCGACGCTATGACTCGAAGACCCCAACCGCTCCTGAGACTGACCCTGCTCCTGCTGCTTGCGGCCGCCCCGCGCGCCGGCGCCCAGGCCTTCACCCCTCAGAAGGGCCTGTTTTCCCTGACCACGCTGTACCAGCTCGTCGACAACACGGGCCACCGGATGACCGACGGGTTCATGCTTCGCGATGGCCAGAGCGTCAGTATGGGCGCTCTCGTGGAGGGCGAATACGGCGTAACCGAGCGCCTGGCGGTCACCCTCGGCCTCCCCTTCCTCATGGCGAAGTACCATGGCGTGGGTCCCACACCCGCCAATCTCCCTGTCGATTCCTGCCGATGCTGGCACTCGGCCTTCGCCGATTTCTCCGGCCTCGTCCGCTACCGGTTCGGAGGAGACGACTTTGCATTCACACCCGCGATCGGCGTCACGGTTCCGAGCCACGACTACGCCTACCAGGGCGAGGCGGTGGTCGGTCGAAGGCTCCGGGAGCTGCGGATCGGCGGAAGCATCGCCGGCCGGCCGGGCTTCCTTCCCCGCGCCGTGGTGTCGGCCACCTACTCTTATTCGTTCGTCGAAAGGGACAAGGTCGACATTCCCAACAACCGGAGCAACGTTTCCGTGGACGTCGCCTACCCTCTGGGGGATCGCTGGACGGTGCGCGGGAACGCGGCGTGGCAGACCACTCACGGAGGACTGCGCTTCGGCTCGATCGCGCCGAACACGTTCCTCCCTTTTCCCGGAGAGGTAAACACCCCGGCCAGGTTCGAAGAGCACGACCGCCTCCTGCGCGACAACCACTCCAGGATCGGCGGGGGCCTTGGTTACGCGCTCGACCGCGTCGACCTCTTCGCCGCGTTCTCGATGTACGTGTCGGGCACCGACACCCATGACGGCCAGTCTTTCACCCTCGGAGCCACCTGGTACTTCGGGGGCAAGGCCTCGCCGAAGTAGGAGACGTCTCGAGCTTCCATCGCGCCGGCGGGACTTCAGAGGCGGCGTCTTCTAAACTGCCTCTCCCTTGCCCCCGACCCACGCCGAAATAGCGCTCACCGGAAACGACCTCAGCCTCGCCCAGCTCGCCGCCGTCGCCTCGGGGGCGCGGGTCGCCTTCAGCCCCGCCGCGATCGCCGCCATGCAGGCCTCGCGGGCCGTGGTCGATGGAGCGGTCGCGCGGGGCGAGGTGGTGTACGGCGTCAACACCGGCTTCGGAAACTTCGCGGACGTGCGGATCGGGCCCGCGGATCTCGAAGCGCTGCAGCGGAATCTCATCCGGTCCCACGCCGCCGGAGTCGGGCCCGTTCTTCCCGCCCTCGAGACGCGCGCGCTCATGGTGCTGCGCGCGAACGTCCTCGCCAAGGGCTTCTCGGGCGCACGGGTCGAAACCGCGCAGCTCCTGATCGACTGCCTCAATCGCGGGATCCAGCCGCGAGTCCCCGAGCAGGGATCGGTGGGCGCTTCCGGCGACCTGGCGCCGCTCGCCCACGTAGCTCTGCTCCTCATCGGCGAAGGCGAATGCGAAGTCGACGGAAGGACGATGAAGGCGGCGGACGCGCTTTCCGCGGCCGGACTCAGGCCCGTGACTCTCGCCGCGAAAGAAGGCCTCGCCCTGATCAACGGCACCCAGCTCATGACCGGGATCGCCGGTCTCGCCCTGCTCGAGGCCGAGACCCTGACCCGCACCGCCGACGTCATCGCCGCCATGACGGTGGACGCGCTCCTCGGCACCGACGTCGCATTCGACCCCCGCATCCACGCGGCCCGGCCCCATGCCGGACAGGCGGCCTCGGCCCGCAACCTCAAGCGCCTGCTCGCCGGTTCCGCGATGCGCGAATCGCACCGCAACTGCGGCCGCGTTCAGGACGCGTACTCGCTGCGCTGCGCGCCGCAGGTGCATGGGGCCGCGCGCGACGCGATGGGCTTCGTCCGCCGGACCGTCGAGATCGAAATGAACAGCGCCACCGACAACCCCATGGTCTTCGCCGACGCGGGCGTGCTGCTCTCCGGCGGCAACTTCCACGGCGAGCCGGTGGCCATGGCCGCGGACTTCCTCTCGATCGCCGCCGCCGAGCTGGGCGGCATCAGCGAGCGCCGGATCGAGCGCCTCGTGAACCCGGCCCTTTCCGGCCTCCCCGCCTTCCTCACCGAAGACGGCGGACTGCGCTCGGGCTTCATGATGGCCCACGTCACCGCGGCCGCCCTCGCCTCGGAGAACAAGTCGCTCGCCCATCCCGCGAGCGTCGACTCCCTCACCACATCCGCCAACAAGGAAGACCATGTTTCCATGGGGCCCATCGCGGCGCGCCAGGCGCGCGCGGTGGTTTTGAACGTGCGGCGGATCCTCGCCATCGAGGCGCTCGCCGCCGCCCAGGGTATCGAGTTCCACCGGCCCCTGCGCACGTCCGATGCGCTCGAGGAAGCCCACGCGGCGCTCCGCGGCGCCGTCCCCAGGTACGACGCGGACCGCATCATGGGTCCGGAAATCGAAAGGGCCGCCGAACTCGTCCGCAAGGGCGACCTGCTGCGCGCGGCCGAAAGCAAGACGGGAGATCTGGAATGACGACCTCGGCCCGGACGATTCGCGCGCCGCGCGGCTCGGAGATGACCTGCAAGGGCTGGATCCAGGAAGCCGCCCTGCGCATGCTCATGAACAACCTCGACCCCGAGGTCGCCGAACGGCCGGGGGACCTCGTGGTCTACGGCGGCATCGGCAAGGCCGCGCGCAACTGGGCGTGCTTCGACGCCATCGTGCGATCCCTGCGCGAACTGGAGAACGACGAGACGCTGCTCGTTCAATCGGGAAAACCCGTGGCCGTCTTCAGGACGCACGAAGACGCCCCGCGCGTGCTCATCTCGAACTCCATGCTCGTGCCGAAGTGGGCGACCTGGGAGCACTTCAACGAACTCGACCGCAAGGGCCTGATGATGTACGGCCAGATGACGGCGGGCTCCTGGATCTACATCGGCACCCAGGGCATCCTGCAGGGCACCTACGAAACCTTCGCGGAAGCGGCGCGCCAGCACTTCGGCGGCAGCCTCAAGGGAACCATCACTCTCACCGCCGGCCTCGGGGGCATGGGCGGCGCCCAGCCCCTCTCCGTAACCATGAACGACGGGGTCGCCATCGTGGTGGAGGTGGACCCGACCCGGATCGAGAAGCGGCTCGAGACCCGCTACCTCGACGTCAGCACCGATTCGGTGGACGAGGCGCTCGAACTCGCCCAGGCGGCGAAGGCGAAGGGCCACCGCCTTTCCATAGGCCTTCTTGGCAACGCGGCGGTGATCCTGCCCGCCCTGGTGGCGCGCGGCTTCAAGCCCGATCTCGTCACCGACCAGACGAGCGCGCACGACCCTCTGAACGGTTACGTGCCGAAGACCTGCACCCTCGACGAGGCGCGCGCGCTGCGGGCCTCCGACCCCGAGCGCTACGTTCGCGAAGCGCGGGCCTCCATGGCCGATCACGTGAACGCGATGCTCGCCTTCAAGCGGGGCGGCGCCATCGCCTTCGACTACGGCAACAACATCCGCGCGGAGGCAAAGGGCGCCGGTGCTGTGGACGCTTTCGAGATCAAGGGTTTCGTGCCCGAGTACATCCGGCCGCTCTTCTGCGAAGGCAAGGGCCCTTTCCGCTGGGCGGTGCTCTCCGGAGACCCGAAGGATCTCGCGGTCACCGACCAGGCGATTCTCGCGGCTTTTCCCGAGAACGAATCCCTCCATCGCTGGATCGAGCTGGCGCGCGAGCGGGTGAAGTTCCAGGGGCTGCCCGCGAGGATCTGCTGGCTGGGGTACGGTGAGCGCGCGAAGATGGGCGGCGTGTTCAACGAGCTCGTGCGGAGCGGGCGGGTGAGCGCGCCCATCGTGATCGGCCGCGACCATCTCGACGCGGGTTCCGTGGCGTCGCCCAACCGCGAAACCGAGTCGATGCGCGACGGCTCGGACGCCGTGGCCGACTGGCCGATCCTGAATGCGCTCGTCAACACCGCGTCCGGCGCCTCCTGGGTGTCCGTGCATCACGGAGGCGGCGTGGGCATGGGCTACTCCATCCACGCGGGGATGGTGGTGGTGGCGGACGGAACGGACGCCGCGGCCCAAAGGCTCGCGCGTGTTCTGACCACCGACCCCGGCATGGGCGTCGTCCGCCACGTGGACGCGGGCTACGAGCGCGCCATCGAGGTCGCTCGGCGAACCCAGATGAAGACGCCCCTGGTGTGATCTTGGAGAGCGCCGCCCCCCGGGCCGCGTTCGCAAGCGCGCTCGCCGGCGAGGCCGCCGCCGGGCGGAAGGCGATGCTCCTCGCCCCTCTGGGCTGGGGCAAGACCCACGCTCTTCTGGCCGTGCGGGACTCGCTCTCCGCGAGAGGCGTGCCCTTCGTCTTCCTCGACCTCTTCACCGCGGCCTCGACGCCCGAACGCCTGCTCGCCGCGATCTGCGAGGCGATAGCGCCGCACGCGGAAGCGGACGCCGCCCCGGTCGACGCCCTGGCCGCGGAGGCCGCGCGGGACCGGCATCAGGCGCCCCTCGCCCTCCTTCGCCTGCTCGAACTCCTGTCAAAGCGAAAGCCGGCCCGGCCCTTTGTCTGGGTGCTCGACGAGATCACGGAGATCCGCTCCCTCGCCTACTTCCCCGGGCTTGGCCGAATCGAAGCCCCCTTCGCGGAGGCGATCCTCGCGGCCCGAGGCGCGGTGGTGACTTCGTCCTACCCGGGCCTCGCGAGCGATCTCTTCCCGACTCTCGAGCCCAGGCGTCTCCCTGCACTCGCCGCCTCGGACCTCGAAGATGTGCCCGGACTGCGTATTGACCTCGGCGCCATCGAGGCCGCGGTCGCGGTCACCGACGGGTCGGCGGCCACCCTGCTGCCGCTCGCGGCGGACCTGCGGCACTCGCGGGACGTGGAGCGATCCCTGACGCACCTGTTGCTTCCGGGCGGCGGTCTCGAGCTCGTGTGCCGTCGGCACTACGAGGTCCTGCTGATGCGCAGCCGCGGCTACGCCGTGTGCAAGCGCGCGGCGGAAGTCGTCGCGGGAGCGCCCGGGGGAAGGCTCACGGACATGTTTCCGCTCATCGGCAGGACAGCCGGCGCTTCGCGGCAATACCTGCGCTGGCTGGTAGAAGTGGGGCTCTTGACCCAGACGAAGAAGCGTTACGCCTTCGCTGATCCCGTCCTGGGGATCTGGGCCTCGCTCTATCTGGGCCGCGCCGATCATCCTCGCGAGGATGAAGTCCGGGCCGCCGTGCTCGCGCGGCTCGGGGCCGGATCGAAGGATCGGGCGCACGAGGACGAAGGCGGCCGTCCCGCGCCCGCCGAAGCCTCGAAGCGGCGGGCCGACCGCTTCGAAGAGATCGACTGAAACAACAAAGGCGGACCCTTCACGAGGGTCCGCCTGGGCCTTTCGGCGAGCCGGACTAGCGGCCGCGAATGAGGCTAGTGATGGCGCTCAGGCGCTGAGCCTGCTCCTTGAGCGTCTTGTTCTCCTCGACCGTCTTCTCGACGTGCTTGAGGAGGTTGTTGATGGCGGCGGCGATACCAGCGAGAAGCGCCGGAAGCTCGGTCGGAGCCACCGCACCCTGGGACCGGGCGGCCTTGCGCGAACGCTTGCTCGAAACGGGCTTCGCCGCGGGAGCGGCGGGCCGGGCCGCGGGCTTGGCGGCGGAAGCCTTGGCGGCAGCCGCGGCCTTCGAGCCGCCCTTGGCGGCGCGGATGGCGCGGTAATACAGCATCTGTACGGCGTCCTTGGCGCGCCCCGTTTCGGCACTGATCTTCTCAAAGGCCCCGGCCTTCGTCAGGCCGCCCTTCACGAGCTGGTTCACGCGCGCCACGGTGGCGGCGCGGAGATTGGGGTCACGCTGGTTGTTCTTAGCCACGTCTTTTGTGTCTCCTGACGGTTTGTTTGAGTGGATGGAGGGGTACTGTTAGTGAAATGTCAGCAGGAATGGAGCCTTGCCCCTTCATTCACTGTCGCTCGACGGCCTCGCGCACGATGGCACGAGTTCCTTACGAAAGTCTTACAACCGGGAGTCTTACAGATGCGGCTCGACCAGGCGGGTCAGAGCCTCCCGGCTCATCTTGCCGACGCGCTGCTCGACGACCTGCCCCCCCTTGAGGAGGATGAGGGTCGGCATCGCGGTGACATTGTAGTTGAAGGGAACGTGCTCGTTCTCCTCCACATTGACCTTGCCCACCTTGAGGCGCCCCTGGAACTGGGTAGCGACGCTTTCAAGATCAGGAACCATGGCGATGCACGGTTGACACCACTCCGCCCAGAAGTCGAGGAGCACCGGGACCTTCGAGCCGAGGGCCTCCGCTTCGAAGTTCTGGTCGGTGAAGGTGGCGAGGACATCGGACATGGGCTTTGCGAACCTCTTTCTTGAAAGAGCGGATGGGCGCGGATCAAATGCTGTTCTGAGCGTGTGAGTATACGGCCTCGTATCTTTCGGCCGACAACGCCCAGGAGAAGTCGCGGCTCATCGCGTTCTGCATCAGCACCGTCCAGGGCCCCGGCTTCGCCCAGGCGGACAGCGCCTCATCGATGGCCCAGAGGAGGCCGGTGGTATCGGCGTGCTCGAAGACAAACCCCGTCCCCTTCCTCCGCTTAGGGTCGAAGTGCTCCACGGTGTCCGCGAGCCCGCCCGTCGCCCGCACGATCGGGATCGTGCCGTAGCGCATGCTGTACATCTGGGTCAGGCCGCAAGGCTCGAACCGCGAGGGCATGAGGATCATGTCGCACCCCGCCTCGATCCGATGGGCAAGGCCGGAGTCATACTGGAAGCGGACGCCGAACCTCCGCGGGTCGCGGCGCATGAACTCGCGCAGCCCCGCCTCCACGTCGGGCTCCCCGGTGCCAAGCGCGACCATGCGGATGGGCCGGGCGAGAAGCGCTTCCATGGCCTCGGTCACGAGATCGAAGCCCTTCTGATGGACGAGCCGGGAGATGATGCCGATGAGCGGCGCCTCGGGCTCGGCGGCGAGGCCGAACTCGGCGAGCAGGGCGCGCTTGCATGCGGCCTTGCCGGTGTGATCGGTCTCGTCGAAAGGCGCAGCGATGTGCCGATCGTGCCGCGGGTCCCACTCTTCGTAGTCCACGCCGTTCAGGATCCCCACGAGATCGTCGGCGCGGGAGCGGACGACGCTCTCGAGGCCATGCCCGAACTCCGCGGTCTGGATCTCGCGCGCGTAGGTGGGCGACACCGTGGTCACCACCTCGGAGAAGAGCAGGCCGCCCTTCATGTAACAGATGTTGCCCTTCCAGTCGAGGGCGTCCTCGCTGGCGAGCGAATCGGGGAGGCCGAGAGGCCCGAGGGTGGCGGCGGAGAAGTGCCCCTGATAGGCGAGGTTGTGAACGGTGAATACCGTGGGCACCCGGTAGAGCGTGGGATCGTCGGGATAGAAGGCCTTCAGGTACACGGGCAGCAGACCGGTCTGCCAGTCGTGCGCGTGGAAGGCGTCCGGGCGATACCCCCGGCTCCGGCAGAACTCGATCACCGCGCGGCAGAAGAACGCGAAACGGAACGCGTTGTCGCCGTAGTCGCCGCCTGGATCCCCGTAGAAGCCCGGCCGGTCGAAGAACGGTGGGTGCTCGACGAAGATCACGCGCAGGTTCGGACCAAGCTCCCTTTCGTAGAACCCGGCGCTTCGGTGCAGGGCGTCCACCGGCACGTGAACGGAGCCGATGAAGCGCCCGGGGGGAAAGGCGATCGAGCCGTACCTCGGGAGGAAGCAGGTGACCTCGTGGCCGCGGGCGGCAAGGGCCTTGGGCAAAGCCGCCGAAACGTCCGCGAGCCCCCCGGTCTTGGCCCAGGGAGCCATTTCGGACGAGGCGTAGACGATCCTCACCCAAGAAGGCTAGCAGAGGCGTCAAATTTTGAACCGGGTCCGCGCTGGTGCTACCGTCCGCGCACCTTTCCTCCTTCGGAGACACGAATGACCTCGCTCGAAACCGCGCTCCAGGCCGTCAGCGACTTCGTCTGGGGCCCGCCCCTGCTCATCCTCCTGTTCGGGACACATCTGTTCCTGACCGTCAGGCTGCGCTTCATACAGAGGTATCTGCCGCAGGCGATCAGGCTCTCGCTCTCGCGCGAGAAGGAAGGTGCTGGTGACGTGAGTCAGTTCGGCGCCCTCACCACGGCGCTCGCCGCCACCATCGGGACGGGCAACATCGTCGGGGTGGCGACCGCGGTTTCGGTGGGCGGCCCGGGCGCGGTCTTGTGGATGTGGCTCACCGGCGTCTTCGGGGTGGCGACCAAGTACGCGGAGGCCGTCCTCGCCGTGAAGTTCCGCGTAATCACGAAAGACGGCAGCATGGCGGGAGGGCCCATGTACGCGCTCGAACGGGGGCTGAAGGCGAAGTGGCTGGGCGTCGTCTTCGCCGCCCTGACCGCGGTCGCGGCTTTCGGCATCGGGTGCATGACTCAGGCGAATTCCATCTCCGCCCTCGCGAAAGAGAGCCTGGGCCTCAACCCCTGGATCACCGGCGCGGTGATGACCGCTCTCACCGCCATCGTGATCCTCGGCGGCATCCAGTCGATCGCGAACGTGTGCGAGAAGCTCGTCCCCTTCATGGCTATCTTCTACGTCCTCGGCTGCGTGATCCTGCTGGTCATGCACGCGAGCACCCTGCCTGACACCATCGTGACCATCGCGACTTCGGCGTTCGCGGGGCAGGCCGCGGTGGGCGGCTTCGTCGGCGCGGGCATCTCGCAGGCCATCCGCTACGGCATCGCGCGCGGCCTGTTCTCCAACGAGTCGGGCCTCGGCAGCGCGCCCATCGTGGCCGCCGCCGCCCAGACAAAGAACCCGGTGCGACAGGCGCTCGTCTCCTCCACGGGCACGTTCTGGGACACCGTGGTGGTGTGCGCCATAACCGGCCTCGTGGTCGTCAACTCCGGGGAGTGGAAGAACGGGCTTGCGGGAGCGGCCCTCACCCATCGCGCGTTCGAGGACATCCCGGTGATCGGCGGCCTCGTCCTCACCGTGGGTCTGCTGACCTTCGTGTTCTCCACCATCCTCGGCTGGTCCTACTACGGGGAGAAGGCCGCGGAATACCTCTTCGGATCGCGGGTGATCAAGCCCTACCGCGTGCTGTGGGTGATCGCGGTCATGGTGGGCTCGGTGCAGCCCCTCGCCGTGGTGTGGACGTTCTCCGATATCGCGAACGGTCTCATGGCCGTGCCGAACCTCGTCGCCCTGCTCGGCCTGTCCGGGGTGGTGGTCAGGGAGACCCAGGAGTACCTCTGGTCCGGGAATCTGGACAAGGCCGGCTCGTAGAATCCCGACGCATTGGCCGGCTCTGACCTTCGGGACCGTTTCCTTTCGGCGGCGCCCGCGCTCGGCCTCCTCGTCTGGGGCCTTGCCATCGGGCCGAAGTTCGACCGCTACGTTCTGCCCGCTTTCGACGGCTACGTCTATGACGCTATGGCCGACACTCCCGAGGTGTTCACTCTGGCCCCCTGGGGCTACCGGATCCTCGCCCCTCGCATCGTCCACATCCTGCCCTTCGCCTCCGCGGCGGAAGGTTTCTTCTGGCTGAACCTCGGCTGCCTGGCCGCGGCGCTCTTCGCCCTGGGCGTCTGGCTCCGGCGCCTCGGCTTCGGCGCCTGGCCCTCGGCGCTCGCGGGAGCCGCCCTGCTCGCCTCCCGGCCCATGCGGGAACTCATGCACTACCAGGTTCTCGTCGACCCCCTCGCACTTCTCATCATCACCCTGACTCTCCTCGAACTGACGAATCCGCGGTTGCTGGTGCTGAGCGCTCTCTTCGCCGCGGGCGCACTCACTAAGGAGGTGTGTCTGCTGCCCCTGGTCATTCTCCCCTTCGTCCTCGCACCGAAGGAGGGCTGGAAGAAGGCCGTGATCCGAACCTTCGCGGTGGCCGCTCCCGCCGCCTGTCTCGCCGTGTACCTGCGCGCCACCTGGGGAGAGCCGCGCGCGGCGCTCGACGCCTCCATCGTGGATCTGGTCATGGAAAGGCTCCGGCGATCAGCGGACGTCCTGCCCGGAACGCTCCTCCTCTCGGGGGTGGGACTGCTGGCTCTTGCGGGCTTCGTGCGCGAAACCTCCCGGCCGCTGCGAATCCAGGCGGCGGCGATGTGGGCGCTGACCTTCGCCGCGGTGTTCCTGAATCCCTATCACTTCTCGACTCCCGATCTTCCCCGTCTCTCTGTGGTGGTCTGGCCGGCCCTGCTGCCGCTCGCCCTCGCCGGGCTCGGCTTTCGCCGCGCCGAATCTCCGGCGCCTGCGCCGCGCCCAGGCCGCCTCGCTCCCATCGCCGCCGTGATCACGCTGCTCGTCTGCGCTTCCCTGGTGGCCGCGACCGACCCCTTCCGCCACGAGCCTGAGGACGCCTGGGCCGACCCCATCCCCTACCTCGCGCGAAACCGCGAAGCCATCAAGACCGCACGGTTCCTAGAGGACGGCGGAGTCTTCGTCTTCGATTCCCGGTCCGGACGGTTCGCCGAGCCGATCACGGAGAGGTTCAACCTCACGGAGGGCCGGCGGCAGCGATGGTTCCTCTTCAAGGGCTTCGGGCCCCAGGCGGTTTTCGAATCAGGAGCGCCGGAGTTCCGCGGCGAGGCTGATCTGCTGCTTCCGGTGATGTCACCGCGGACGGTGAGCCTCTCCATCCAGTTCGAGGGCACCGAGGGAACGGAAGTCAGGATCGGTGTCGGCGGGCGGCCTGTGGCCTCCATTCCGGTGGGCGGCGAGGGCGGCACCTTCCAGGTTCCCGGCAACATGCTGAAGCGGGGCGACAACCTCCTGCGCCTGAGCAGCCCGGGAGGGGCCCCCGTGCGACTGATCCGTTTCGACGCCCGTCAGTGAACGGGCACGAGCGACGGGTCGCGGCCCCAGGTCATGACCCGCTGGCCTTCGTATCACCCTCGGTGGCGACAGCGGTTTCCCCCTCGGACATGGCCCCTCGGCAGGCCGCTTCGAAGTCAGCCAGTGCGGCGGTGTCACTCTTCGCCGCGGCGAGCCGGCGCGCCGCACCGTGGAGCCTCCGCTGGCCGCCGAGGACAGAGGCGCGTGCCGACTTGACGGCTTCGAGCCGCGCCGCCGCGGTTTGCGAGACCGAGCGGAGGCGATCGAGCGCATCGATGGTCTCGCTGACCTCGCGCGGGGGATCGGCGATGGACCGCAGGGCTCCCAGCCGCTTCTCGGCGCGCCGCAGCTCGACCGGGTCGGCGGCCGACTGAAGGCCGATGATCATCCGGTCGAGGGCCTCTCCTTCCACGGCCAGTCGCGAGGCGGCGGACCGCAACCGGTCGGCCAGCATGCCCGCGCCCAGGCGCCCGGCCGTCTCCTCCGATGCGGCCAGGAACTCCGCGGGCGAGGTCGGCATCGGCGTGGGCGGGGCCGGCGTGGGGCCGGTGGAGGCGGGCAGCCCTGGAGGGGTGGGGAAAGCGCGCCGCAGAAGCGCGTTCCACCAGGAGTCGCCCGCGGACTGGAGCGCTTTCGCGAAATCCTGAACCGAGCCCCAACGCGCCGAGGGCTCCTTGGCCAGGCACCGGCGCACCGCATCGTCGAGCGCGGCGGGAAGGTCGGGAACATGATCCCGCAGCCGCGGAGCTTCCTGACTCAGGTGCTGCCGCAGAATCTCACTCGCAGTCCGTCCGGTGAAGGGCGGCCGGCCCGTGAAGAGGGTGAAGGCGAGGGCGCCCATCGAGTAGATGTCCGAGCGGGTGTCCACGTCGGCGCGGCCGGAGGCCTGCTCGGGCGACATGTAGTGAGGCGTGCCGATTACCGCGCCCTCGGTGGTGAGCGACGATGACGACGCGAGCCCCTTGGCCACCCCGAAGTCGGTCAGACGCACGACGCCATTCGGCCGCTCGATCAGGATGTTTTCGGGCTTCACATCCCGGTGGACGACGCCGCGACTGTGGGCGTAGCCAAGGCCTTCGGCGAGTTCGGAGAGAACGCGCACCGCGTCGCCGGTCTGGAGGCGGCCCTCGCGTAGCAGCTTGGCGGAGAGGGGCTCCCCTTCGACGTAGCCCATGACGAAGTACATGAGACCGTCGTCTTCTCCGAAGGTCAGGAGGGGAACGATGTTGGGGTGCGAGAGCTGGGCAGCGGTGCGCGCCTCCCGCCGAAAACGTTCGCGCAGTTCCGGAGACTGCGCGCGCTCGGGCGGGAGGACCTTTATCGCGACCAGCCGATCGAGCGCGGGCTCCCGGGCGAGGTACACCGACCCCATGCCCCCCCGGCCGAGAAGCCGCTCGACGTGGAAGGAGTCCTCGACTGCGGACTGGAGCCGGTCCCTGAGCGCATCGCCCGCCCCGGCATCCGAACGGACGGCGCCCCCGCAACCCGGGCAGAACCGTGCGCCCAAGGGAACCGAGGTGGAGCAGGATGGACAGGTCAAGAGGTTCTTCCCGGAATCTTTGGGGGGAGAGTAAACAACCCTTGACAGGGTAAGCAACGTGTATTAGTGTACCGATACAGTGAATCAACGATGACACCACCCAAAGTCGATCCCTGGATGAATCGGATCCAGGTCCTGCCCGCCGATCCGCGGCCGATCTGGAGCCAGATCGAGGAGGGACTGAGGCGGCTGCTCGCCTCTGGTTCCCTGTCCCCCGGGGACACCGTGCCCTCCGTGCGCGAGCTCGCAACCGAGCTGCGGGTCAATCCCGCGACCGTGTCGAAGGCCTACCAGAGACTGGTGGGCGCGGGACTCATGGAGGTGCGACGCGGGGACGGCACCTACGTTTCCGCCGCGCCGCCCGCGGTCCGCAAATCGGAACAGACCCGGGTGATCCGTCAGGCCGCGATGAACTTCGCGTCGGTCGCGATCACCCACGGGGCGGACCTGGATACGGCCAGGGAGGCGCTCGACCTGGCCTGGGACGAACTGAGCAACAGCGAGGGAGGAAACAGGTGATGTCGGACGAAGCGGTGGTTCGGGTGGAGAACGTATCGGTCAGGTACAACAAGCAGCTCGTGGTCGACCAGGTCTCTCTCGAAGTGGCGCGAGGCTCGGTCTACGCGCTGCTGGGCCGGAACGGCGCGGGCAAGTCCTCGTTGATGCGATGCCTGCTCGGCCTCCAGAAGCCGACCTCGGGCCGGGTTCTGGTCTTCGGCGAGGACGTCTGGAGGCATCGCGCGCGGTTGCTGGCGCGCGCCGCGTATGTGCCGGAGACATCCGACGCCCCCGGCCAGCTGCGGGTGCGCGACGTGGTCGCGTTCCATCAGTCGATGTACCCGACCTGGGATCAGGCCGCGGTCAAGGCCCGGCTCGCCCGGGTTGGGGTGAGCGAGACCGCCATGGTCTCCGCCCTTTCCAAGGGCCAGCGCGCTCTCTTCACCCTCGCCCTCGCCCTGGGCAGCAAACCCGAACTGTTAGTCCTCGACGACCCCACCTTGGGTCTCGACGTGGTGGCCCGCAACGACTTCTTCTCCGATTTCATCGGAGAACTGGCCGACCGCGGGACCACGGTCATCCTGACCACCCACGACCTCGCCGGCGTCGAGGGCATCGCCGACCGCGTGGGCATCCTCCAGGGCTCTCGTCTGGCGCTCGACGAGGAAGTCGAGCAGATGAAGATCGATCGCGGCCAGTCTCTGGAGCAGATCTTCACCGAACTCACCCGCGGCGCCGGAGGACTGTCATGACCAAGGTCCTTGCCGTCGCCCTGCTGGACGTGCGTCGCCTCTCTTTCGGCATCGCCTCCGGCGCGCTCGTGGCCGGCCTGGTCCCGGCTCTGGCCTCCGGGCTCGGGGGCAAGGTCGAGATCGGCGCGGTCGCGGCCGTGGCCTTCCTGGTGGTGGGACTGGCCGCGGGAGGCGCCTTCGGCGCCGACTTCGCGGATGGGAAGTCGTCCTTCTTCTTCGCGCGGCCCCTTCCCGCCGGAGTGCTGATCGGCGGCCGCTTCGCCGCTCTCCTCGCCCTCGCCGCCGCGGCTTTCTTCTCCCTCATGGCGTCCTCCTGGATCTCCAGCAGCGACCGCTCGGGTTGGAACCCGTCCGTCCTGACCCGGTTCCATGCCGAGCTGCTGCTGAGCGCCTGGGCGTTGTCCCTCTTCGTCTCCCTGGCCGTGGCCGCGCGCGGGCGCGGGGTGCGCGTCGACGGGGGAACGCGCGCGATGCTCATGATCCCCGTGCGCCTCGCGCTTTCCATGGGCGCTTTCCTCCTGGTCTTCGGCCTCTTCGCCGATCTGGTGCTCCGCGCCTATTTCCAGGACTCCGTCCCGGTCAGGATCTTCCTGCTTTCGTGGGTCGCCGCGAGCCTGGTGGCCAGTTGCCTGGCCATCGCCGGCGGCCGGACGGAACGAGGCCGCATCTCCCGATACCAGGGACGGGTGATGACCGCTCACTTTGCTCTCGTGGCCGTGGTGGTCGCGGCCGCCTGGACCTGGGTGCTCCATCCGGGAGTGCAGGCCATCCAGAGGGTCAACACATGGACCTGGGGCTCATCCGACGGGCGAACCGCCTACGTGCGCGCGGAAGTCGATCGCGGCGACAGCCGAACTTTCACGCCGGTGTTCGTCCTCGACGTCGCTTCGGGCCAGACGCGCCGCCTCGATGCCGATGCGTATCAGGGCCCGTGGGTGTCGGCGGATGGTGGAACCGTGGTGTGGAGCGAAGCCACGCCCTTCTTCTTCCGGCCCTTGTGGCGGCGCCTGGGTGGAACCACGACTTACCGTGTCCGGACCGCCTCAGGAGACATCGCCCCCCTTCCCATGCCGGGCAAGCTCCCCGACTACCGGAGCGTCAGGGACCTCTCGAATTTCGGCGCGATCGACTGGGTCCTGCCTTCCCCGGACGGCGATGTGTTCGCGATCCAGTGGAACCGTCACCTCTCCTTCACCTCGCGCTCGCGCGGCGAGCTGTCGGAGATCGACGAATGGAAGGACCGGGCGGGCCTGTCCCGGGGGATCAACCTGCAGGAGGCGGCCTTCCTTCCGTCGGGAGAACTCCGCGCCACCCGCGTGGTGCGTGACGCCGGGGGCGGGCAGAGCCTCGCCTTCATCGATATCGATCCGAAGACGGCATCCGTGAAGACGCTGGTGTCGATTCCGGCGGATGGTTCCCTCCGCGTTCAGTTCGACCTCAAGGCCACTCGCGCGCTGGTCACTTCGGTCACCCGGCCGGGCCGCGGCGCCTTGATCGCCCTGATCGACTTGAGCACGGCGACGGACGCGCCGAAGCCCACGGTCCTCCTGAAGGACGTGTTGTTCCCGCAAGCCGCCTTCCTCGCCGACGGACGTATCGCCGTCTCGAACGGAGGTTCGGTCGGCGCCGGGCAGAAGCAAGCCCTGAAGACCTTCTCTCCGGCTGGGCAGGCGCTGCTGGACATTCCGATCGGCGAAGGCATGGCGCCGCGCCTGGGTCGGGAGATGTTTCCGGGAATCCTCGGGGCCAGCACGGGGACATTCACGGACGAGTTGAGCCTGGTCGACTGCAACAGCGGCGCGGTCCTGCGGCGCCTCCCGGGCCTGAACTCCCCAGGCTGGTTCCTGAGAAACCCCGCGCCTCCCGGAACTCCGGCCGCGCAGATCCTTCTCTCCCGCGAGGGGAAGCTCTATGAGCTTCCTTCCCCGAGCGCCGAGCTCCGTCTTCTCCTGCCCCGGTCATGAAGAAGCTCCTCGCTGTCGCGCTGCTCGACTTCCGGCGTCTCGGCTTCGGCCTGATCTCCGGGGCGCTCGTCGCCGGTCTCGTTCCCTCCCTCGCCTCGGGGCTCGGCGAGAAGGCGCCCGTGGCGCCGCTGCTGGTTTTCGTCTTCGCGGTCGTGGGCCTCGCCGCGGGCGGGTACTTCGGCATCGACTTCGCCGATGGTCGGGGGTCCTTCTTCCTCGCCCGGCCGCTGTCGACCTGGACGCTGATCCTCGGACGACTCCTCGCGGTTCTCACCCTCGGGGCCGCGGCCTTCCTTGCCTTCATGATCTCGAACTGGCTTTCCACAAGCGATCAAAGTCAGTGGAAGCTCGCGATCCTCACCACGGATCATGCGGAGGCTCTGGCCATCGGGTGGACGGTCGCTCTCTTCGTCGCCCTGGCGCACGCCGCGCAGGGCCCGGACCAGCGGCGCCCGATGGGGCCGCGCTA
>JAIBCN010000191.1 GCA_019694155.1 Vicinamibacteria bacterium
CTGCCGAGCACCTCGCACATCAAGGCCTTCAAACTCAACCCCTCCCCCGCGGCCGCCTACTGGAAGGGCAAGCCCGAAAACCCGTCGATGCAGCGCATCTACGGGTACAGCTTCTTCACCAAGGAAGAGCTGGACAAGCACCTCTTCAATCTCGCCGAGGCCAAGAAGCGCGATCACCGGAAGCTCGGCAAGGAGCTCGGGCTCTACATGACCCACCCGTGGGCTCCGGGCGCTCCGTTCTGGCTGCCCAGGGGCACGGTCCTTTGGAACATCCTCGCCGAATACATGCGCGAGGTCGTGAAGTCGGCGGGCTTCACCGAGGTCCGTTCCCCGCTCGTCTTCAACCAGAAGCTGTGGGAGACCTCCGGCCACTGGTTCCACTACCGCGAGAACATGTTCGAGATCCACTCGGGCGATGAGGTCATGGGCATGAAGGCCATGAACTGCCCGGGCCACATGCTGATGTTCGGGGCGGAGAAGCGCAGCTACCGCGAGCTTCCCATCCGCTTTCACGACCAGAGCGTGCTGCACCGGAACGAGGCCTCGGGCGTCCTCTCCGGGCTCACCCGGGTGCGGCAGTTCTCCCAGGACGACGGCCACATCTTCATCACCCCCGACCAGATCGCGAGCGAAGTCGAGAGCGCCCTGCGCCTCGTCCAGAAGGTCTACCGGGACTTCGGACTCAAGGTCGAGATGAAGCTCTCGACAAGGCCCCCTGAGTTCCTCGGCGAGATCGCCCAGTGGGACAGCGCCGAGGCCCAGCTCAAGGCGGCGCTCGAAGCGGCGAAGCAGGAGTACACGATCAACGCGGGAGATGGCGCCTTCTACGGCCCCAAGATCGATTTCGACGTCACCGACGCGCTCGGCCGGAAGTGGCAGTGCGCGACGATCCAGCTCGACTACCAGATCCCCCAGCGCTTCGACCTCTGGTACACGGGCCCCGACGGCGCCGACCATCGTCCCATCGTCATCCATCGAGCCATCTACGGCAGCTTCGAGCGCTTCATCGCCCTGATCATCGAGAACTACGCGGGCGCCTTCCCGGTGTGGCTGGCTCCCGTGCAGGCGGTAGTGATTCCCGTGGTCGAGGCCCACAACGAATACGCCCGCGAGGTCGCGGCCCAGCTTTCCGCTTTCCGCATCAAGGTGGACGAGCGGAACGAGAAGCTCGGCTACAAGATCCGCGAGGCCCAGAGCCAGAAGATCCCCTACATGCTGGTGGTCGGCGACAAGGAAGCGGCGGAGGGCACGGTCGCGGTGCGCCACCGCTTCAAGGCGGACCTCGGGGCCATGAAGGTCGCCGACTTCGCGGCAAAGATTTCCGAACTCGTCGCCACGCATAACGTGAACGAGGAGCCGTCGTAGTCCAAGCCGTCCCGTCCGAGAGAGGTGCCCCATAGATCCCAAGTCCGTCCG
Source organism: Vicinamibacteria bacterium (assembly GCA_019694155.1). Lineage (GTDB taxonomy): Bacteria > Acidobacteriota > Vicinamibacteria > Fen-336 > JAGNNV01 > JAGNNV01. The sequence goes on from JAIBCN010000191.1 coordinate 1,417, forward strand.
CATCAACGAAAAGATCCGAGTGAAGGAGATCCGCGTCATCGACGCGGACGGCGCTCAGCTCGGCATCATGCCCCCCGAACAGGCCCTCTCCATCGCGGTGGAGAAGGAACTCGACCTCGTCGAAGTGGCGCCCCAGGCGGTGCCCCCCGTGTGCCGCATCATGAACGCGGGCAAGTTCTTCTACGAGCAGAACAAGCGCGAGGCCGAGGCGAGGAAGCACCAGAAGCACATCCAGATCAAGGAAGTGAAGTTCCGGCCCAAAGTCGACGATCACGACTTCGACTTCAAGAAGCGCAACGTGGAGCGTTTCCTCGCCGAAGGCAACAAGGTGAAGTCGCTCGTCCAGTTCCGCGGCCGCGAGATCGTCCACTCGCACGTGGGCCTCGACATCCTTCGGAAGCTGGCCGCCGACCTCGGGGCGGCCGCGGTGGTGGAAGTGCCCCCGCGCCTGGAAGGCAACATGATGACGCAGATCCTGTCCCCGGGGAAGGAACTCGCCAAGCACTCCGCCAAGGCGAACGATGCGAAAGCCAAGGGCGGCGCGAAGGCCGACGGCGGCGCGAAAGCTGGCGGGAAGCCCGGCCATGACAAAGCGGACAAGGGCGCCAGAAAAGGCGAAGAAAAGGCCAGGGTGGCGGCAGACGCCCCCAAAGCCTGACGGGAACCTCCCGAAAGCGGCCCCGGTCGAATAGAATCCGCAATTCCTCGAGAAATCAGAAAATAATGCGAAAGCCAAAGACCAAGATCAAAAAGAAGACGAAGCGCGCTGCAGTGGCCCGTTTCAAGCTGACCGCCAACGGCAAGATCAAGCGCAATCATTCGATGAAGCGCCACATCCTCACCAAGAAGGCCAAGAGCCGCAAGCGCAAGCTGCGCGGTTCGACCATCGTGTCGAAAGCCGATCACGCCAACGTGAAGGCGATGATCACTTCGTAGGAAATCCCGCGACGGCCAACCGGCCAGGCCGCGACATGGAGCGTCTCAAGGGCATGCGGTCCGCTCTCGAGACGCTCTTTCTGCTTGTGGGGGTCGCCGCAGCAGCTGCTGCCCCCCCGCAGGGAGTCCCGGGAGGGTCCGCGACTCCGTCACCGAGCCCGTCGCCTCGGTCGTCACCCTCACCCTCACCGTCTCCCGTTCCGGGGCCCAAGCTCCTGCCCTATTGGTATGAAACCGAAGCCCAGCGCAGCACCGTTCCCTTCCTGCGTTTCGAAGACCGGGCGGAAGTGCGAGGTCTGGAGATGAGCATGGCCATTGCCCGGTTCTTCGATCCCGTCGATGACAAGCGCGACATGCGGCGCGGGGCCACGCCAGGCGGGGCCCCCACCTTGGATGAGATGAAGGCCTATCGGCCCCATGTCTCGCCCTCCGCCGACTTCTCAGCACTGGCCTTGTGGGCCATACGGGGGTTCAAGGATGGCTTCGGCGGAATAAGAAAGACCCGGGTCGAACGAAATGAGGAAGTGCTGCGCGCACTCCTGCTCGCCGCCGCGGAGCCCTCACCCTCGCCGACTCCATCGCCCATCCCGACGCCCACGCCGCTGCGCTGACGACGCCGGCGCGCAAGCTCGCGGCCCGGCTCTGGGCCGGCCCCTCTCTTTACTGAACTCGTCGAACCGTGATCGTGCCCTGGCTCGAACCGAACGAGAAGCTGCCGCTGAGGCTGTAGCCGGACCCGGCGGCCGACATCGATCCCGTCGGGCCTCCCCCGGAAACGCAGTTGAGTGTCGCCTGAAGCCCGTTGGCATCGGCGCGGCCGGCGACCCGCAGCGCGGGCGTGCTGACGCTCCAGGTCTCGTCAAAGGACCCATCGGATCGAAGCGTGATGGGGCCACCCCCGAAGGTGGTGCCCGGGCGGCACACGGACACATCGATAAAGGGCGTTGTGATCGGCCCGGTGGCGGTCGTGCTGCTGGTGGCGATGGTGACGTCGAGCCGGATGGACTGATTCGAGTTCGAACCCGAACTATCCTCGCCGCCGCCTGCCGAGGCCGCCACCGCGGCCGCACCCCCGGCCACCGCCACCCCGCCGATGACGAGGGCGGTGGCGCCCACTCCGCCACCCGCGGCCCCCGCCGCGCTCACCCCCGCGGCTGAACCCGATCCAGCAGCCGAACCCGCCACCACCCCGCTCGATGCAAAGCCCGCGGGCAGCGCGGCCGCGCCGGCCGGACCCTGGAGGATCACCGACGCCGAACCGAGAGCGCCGGCCACAACCCTGTCCTTGCAGGCGCTCGCGCTGTCGACCACTGCGGCCGTGTACTCGGCCGTTCGGTTCGTGCCCATGGCCTTATCCATCACCTCGATGTAGTAGCGGAACGACTTCAGGTCCTTCTTCGGTTTCGGAAGCACTCCGGCAAAAAGCGGACCTTCTGGTTTCATCGCCACCGAGTACCAGTCGGTGGTTTGCCCCTGGAAGACCACCCGGGCGGCGGCCACCTGTTCCGGAGGAGCAAGGCGGGCTTCAAACCGCGGAAATTTCTCCGCGGTGACGCACGCCACGGGTTGGTGAACGATGCTCGGCATCTGGGCGAAAGCGGGGCCCACAAGGATCAGCAGAGAGACAAGACCGGGAAGGACAGAGTTTTCCATGGGCAACTCCTTTGCGGTCACCGCGGCCGTTGAAGGCCTTCGCTTTCGGCGATTCTAAGCCCGTTCCCTTCCCGGGGAAACGGGCTCGCAATGCGAAGGCTGGTCACATCGGCGGGTAGTGAGCCCGCCCGATCTCTACTGACGCGTCAGCAGAATCGTGAACGTGTCGCCGCCCTGAGAGCCCGAGCCCGTGCACGAGTTGAGCGTCGTGCAGCGTCCGGTGGCTCCGCCCGCCGGGCAGGTCAGGCCGGAGCCG
>JAIBCN010000163.1 GCA_019694155.1 Vicinamibacteria bacterium
ACCACTCCCGCGGTCACGGTGATCGAGGGATGCACGGCATCGAGCGCGTCGAACACCGCTTCCTTGTCTTCCTGGAAATCCTTCTGATAGCTCACGGGAACGCCGGTAGTGAGCGCGAGAAGCCTGACCACGGCCGCGGTCGTGCGCGCCGCCTTCCCGCGAACGAGCTCCATCGAGTCCGGGTTCTTTTTCTGCGGCATCAGGCTGGAACCGGTGGTGAACGCGTCGGGCAGCGCCACGAAGCCGTAGGGCAGGGAGGAGTAGTGGATCAGATCCTCCGCAAGCCTTGAGAGATGCGCCTGGATCTGGGCGAGGGCGAAGACGAACTCGGCCGCGAAGTCGCGGTCGGAAATCGCGTCGAGGGCGTTCTCGGAGACCGCGGCGAAGCCGAGATCCCGGGCGAGCGCCTCGCGTTTCAAGGGCAACGCGGTGCCGGCGAGCGCCCCCGACCCGAGGGGGAGGACATTCACGCGCTTCCGGGCGTCGCCCAGGCGCTCGAAGTCGCGAACGAGAGCCCAGGCGTGCGCCCCGGCCCAGTGACCGAAAGTGATGGGCTCGGCCTCGCGGGTGTGGGTATACCCCGGCATGGGAAGAGCGGCGCCTTGCAGGCCGCGCGCGACCAGGGCGTCGACGAGGTCCTTAAGACGCGGGCGGAGGGCGTCGATGGCGCTCCGGATGAAGAGTCGGAGAGCGGTCACCGACTGCTCGTTGCGGCTGCGCCCGAGGTGGCCCTGGCCGGCCAGGGGGCCGATCTCCTCCTCGAGCCGCGTCTCGACGAACGAATGAACATCCTCGACATCGATGTCAGCGTAGGCGGGATCCGCTTCATACTTCGCGAGCACCCGGGCGAGACCGCGATCGAGCTTCGCCGCGTCTTTTGCCGGAATCGCCCGGCATCGGCCGAGGGCGATGGCGTAGGCGCGCGAGGCCGCGATCTCTTCACGAATCAGGCGGCGGTCGAAGGGAAACGATCGGTTGAACTCCCAGAAGAGCCGATCCGGCTCGGCGTCGTAGTTGCCACCCCACAGTTTCGTCATGAACCAGGATCCTACGTCCGGTAGTGTGCGTTGATGTCGACGTACGACTTGGTGAGATCGCACATCCACATGGATTCGGCGGCCTCTCCCGCATGGAGATCCACGGTGAGCCGGCCCGGATCCGCGAGCATGGCCTGGTGCGCGGCCGCTTCATCGTAAGAGCGGGCGGCGCCGCCCTCGCAGACGAAGACCTCCCCGATATGGATGTCCACCTTGTCGATGTCGAAATGGACGCCGGCCCGGCCCGCGGCCGCGATGATGCGGCCCCAGTTCGGATCACCGCCATGGAGAGCGGTCTTCACGAGAGGCGAGTCCGCGATGGTGCGTGCGATGCGCAGCGCATCCCCTTCCGTGCGGGCGCCCTTCACCACCACCTCAGCGATCCGCTGCACGCCTTCGCCGTCGCGAATCATCATGAGGGCGAGATCGCGGCAGACTTCGCGGAAGGCGTCGCGAAGCGCGTTGTACGCGGGCCCCGGCCCGCTGACCAGCGCCGCTCCCGCGGCTCCGTTCGCGAGAACGATCGCGGTGTCGTTGGTGGAGGTGTCGGAGTCGACGGTGATCCGGTTGAAGGTGGGGCCCACCGCATCGAGGAGCGCGCGGTCCAGGGTCGCTCGATCGATCGTGGCATCGGTGGTGAAAAACGCGAGCATGGTGGCGTGAAGAGGCGCCAGGCTCGGGGCGATCATGCCCGCCCCCTTCGCCATCCCGCCCACCGTGACGGTGACGCCGCCGAGATCGACCCGACGCGAGGACTCCTTGGGCTTCGTGTCCGTGGTCATGATGGCCCGCGCCGCCGCGGCGCCGCCCTCGCCCGACAGGCCGGAGACGGCGAGGGGAATCGCTCCGCGGATTTTGTCCATGGGCAGGTTCACCCCGATCACACCGGTCGAGCAGACGAGCACCTCGTCGACCGGGCATCCAAGTGCCGCCGCGACGAGCTGGACGCTCTCGCGCGCGTCGGTCATGCCCTGGGGACCGGTCGAAGCGTTGGCGCATCCCGCGTTCACGACGATCGCGCGCGCGCTGCCGCCTCGAAGGTGCTCGGCCGAAACGAGAACGGGGGCCGCCTTGGCGAGATTGGTGGTGAAGACGCCCGACGCGACGCAGGGTCGATCGGACACGACGAGGGCCAGATCGGTCCGGCCCGGCTTGATTCCCGCTTCCACGGCCGCCGCGCGGAATCCCCGCGCGGCCGTCACTCCACTGCTCACCACGAGCCACCTTTCTGGAACATGCGAAACCCCGGCCTCGACGGCATCACCTGGTTCGCCCGTCGCGAGTGATCGCGCGAACGCGTTCAGGGAGCGAGAAGAGTCGGATGAAGCCCTCCGCATCCCTGTGGTCGAACTTCATGCCCCCGCCGGAGGCGCCAAGATCCTGCCGGTACAAGCTGCGAGGCGACCGCCGACCGACCGCGGTGACGCTGCCCTTGAACAGGCGGAGGCGAACCTCGCCCGTCACCTCGGCCTGGGTGAAGTCGACGAACGCGGCCAGGGCGTGGCGCAGGGTCGAGAACCACAGGCCGTCGTGCACGAGCTCGGCGTACCGGACGGCCAGTTCGTTCTTGACCGCGATCGTCTGCCGGTCGAGGCACAGGCTCTCGAGTTCTCGGTGGGCGGCGTAAAGCACGGCGCCACCCGGCGCTTCGTGGACCGAACGCGACTTCATGCCCATGAGCCGATCGAGGACGACGTCGAGGCGGCCGACGCCATGCGCGGCAGCACGGCGATTCAGCTCCTCGACGAGAGCGACCGGGCCGAGCTTCCGGCCGTCCACCGAGACGGGCATACCCCTGTCGAAGGCGACGGTGAGCTCCTCGGCCTGATCCGGCGCGTCCTCGGGCTGCACGGAGAGCCCGAACATCTCGGGGGCGGGCGCGCTCCAGGGATCCTCGAGACTGCCGCCCTCGTGGGAAAGGTCCCAGAGGTTTCCGGCGCGGCTCGAGGGATCCCCCTTCGCCTGGTCGACCGGCACGTTGCGCTTCGCCGCGTAGTCGAGCGCGTCTTCGCGCGAACGGAGGTTCCATTCCTTGAAGGGTGCGATCACCTCGAGGCGCGGAGCGAAGGTCGCATAGGCCACTTCGAACCGGATCTGGTTATTCCCGCCGGGGGCCGCGCCGTGAGCCAGCGCGTCCGCGCCCTCAGCGAGGGCGCACATCGCCTGGCCGTAAGCGAGGAGAGGACGGGTGAGCGAACCGCCGGGAAGGTGCCGGCCCTCGTACAAGGCGCCCGCCTGCAGAGCCTTGAAACAGTAGTCGCGGACGAAGGTCTCGCGCAGGTCCTCGACGATGCACCGGGCCGCACCGGAGGCGAGCGCCCGGCGCTTCACCGCCTCGAGATCCCCCCCCTGGCCCACATCTCCGCAGTAGGCGATGACCTCGGGGCCGCCCCGGTTCTCCTTGATCCACGGAATGACGATGGACGTATCCAGGTCACCCGAATAGGCAAGCACGACCTTCTTCGCGGGATTCATCGGCGGCTCCCTTCCTCGAACATCGAATCCGGGGAGATGGTCAGGCCGGGAGTTCGCCGACCACGGCGTCGAGGGCGGCCAGGAACTCGCGGATCTCCGCGGGCTTGATCACGAGCGGGGGCAGGAGGCGCAAAACCTTCTCGCCTGCCTTGATGGTCAGGATGCCCTTCTCGCGAAGACCCTTCACCACCAGGGATGCGTCGTTCTTGAATTCGACGCCCTGCATGAGGCCGACGCCGCGGACGTCCACGATCTTGTCCTTGTGCTTTCGCGCGACCTTCTTGAGGCCGCGGCGGAGCTGCTCGCCCTTCTTGGCGATCGACTCGACGAAACCGGGCGCGGTGAGCCGATCGAGAATGGCGTTCGACGCAGCCGCGCACACCGGATTGCCTCCGAAGGTGGAACCGTGATCGCCCACGTGGATCTTCGGCACGAACTGTTCGGCGAGAAGCGTCGCGCCCATGGGAAGGCCGCCGCCGAGGGGCTTCGCCACGGTGAGGATGTCGGGCGTGATGTCCGCGTGCTGGTACGCGAACATTCTGCCCGTGCGGCCGAAGCCGCACTGGATCTCGTCGACGATGAGGAGGGCACCGCGCTCCGTGCAGATGCGCCGCAGACCCTGGAGGAATTCGTTCGCAGCGGGTCGAAGGCCCCCTTCCCCCTGGACAGGCTCGACCAGTACCGCCGCGGTCTTCGGTCCCACGCGTTCAGCGATGGCGGCGAGATCGCCCCACGGCAGGAACCCGGTATCGGGAAGCAGGGGCGCGAAAGGCTCGCGATACTTGGGTGTCCAGGTCAGGGACAGGACGCCCATGGTGCGGCCGTGAAACGAGCGATCGAAAGCGAAGAGTTCGGTGCGCCCCTGCTCATTGCCCACGCGACGCGCGAACTTGATGGCCGCTTCGTTGGCTTCGCTGCCGGAGTTCCCGAAAAAGACCCTCGACGGAAAGGTCATGGACACCAGGCGCTGGGCGAGGCGGGAGGTGGGCTCGGAATGGTACAGATTGCTGATGTGCATCAGCTTTCCCGCCTGCTCGCGGATCGCCTTCACCACCGAGCGGTCGCCATAGCCGAGGCCGTTCACGGCGATCCCCGCGCAGAAGTCGAGAAAGCGCCGGTCGTCACTCGTCCACAGGGTCGAGCCCTTGCCGCGGACGAGGGTGATATCCCGGTCGTAGAGAGGAAGCAGAGCCTGGCTCATGGAGTGACACCCACTTTCATTTGAGAGAGATCGAGGTTCCGGCGAAACCGCCCTGGAGTCGGGCGCGGCCCGCGATAATGACGGCGGGGATTTCCGAGCGCACCGCATCGAGGGCCATGCGCACCTTCATGGCCATGCCGCCGTGGATGGATCCGTCGGCGATGCGCGCTTCGATCTGGGCCTCGGTGAGGCGGGAGACGGAGGCTCCATCGAGAATCACGCCGTCGACATCCGAGAGGAAGACCAGCGTCTCCGCGCCGATCCGGCGCGCGATCGCCTGGGCCGCTTCATCGGCGTTCACGTTCACCGCCTCGCCCGAGGGTCCGCTCGAAACGGGGGCGATGACGGGCACGAACTTCCCCGCCCAGAGAGCCTCGAGGACTTCAGGGTCGACGCGGTCCGGAGAGCCCACAACGCCCAGGTCGGGCACGAGCCCGGCCCGGATCAGGCCGCCGTCACGGCCCGAGATCCCGACCGCCGGCACACCGGCCTGAAGGAGGCCCGAGGCAAGCGCCTTGTTCATCGATCCCGAGAGGACCATCTCCACGACTGCCATCGCGGCCGGGGACGTTTCACGCCGACCGTTGATGAACCTCGACTCGATGCCGAGCTGCTGAAGCATCCGCTCGACCTGACGCCCGCCGCCGTGGACCAGGGCAACGTCGCCCTCGAAACTCCGGATCTCCGCCGCCAGGGGCACAACCAGGGCAGGATCCTCGAGCGCGGGGCCGCCGACCTTGTAAACGCGTCTCGCTCCCGGCATCTAGAGAAGCCCCTCCGTCTCGTCGAAGCCCAGAGCGACGTTCATGTTCTGGATGGCCTGCCCGCTGGCGCCTTTGACGAGATTGTCGAGGGCCGAGACCACGATCGCGCGTCCCGGCGCGCCCTCGTGCACCGACATCAGGCAGAGGTTCGTGTGATTCACGTCCTTGAGTTTCGGCGCAGAGTCCACGAGCCGGACGAAGGGCGCGCCCTCGTAGTACCTCGCTAGGGCCGAGCGCAATTCGTCGACCGACCGCGGGGTGCGGACATAGATCGCGGAAAGAATGCCGCGCTCCACGGGCAGGAGGTGAGGCGAGAACGTCAGCACCGGCCTCACACCCGTGCAGCGTTCGATGGTCTCTTCGATCTCGCCGATGTGGCGATGCCTGCGGCCCTGGGAGTAGATGGAGAAGTTGCCCTCGACCTCGCAGAAGAGGAGGTCCTCGCGCAGCGACCGGCCCGCGCCGGAGGCGCCACTCTTGGCATCGACGATGATGTCCTCGGAATCCACCAGCCCGTCCTTGATCAGCGGCAGGAGCGGGAGCATGGCCGAGGTCGCGTAGCAACCGGGGTTGGAGATGAGCTTCGCCCCCGGGATGTCCGCGCGGAACACCTCGGTCAGGCCGAAGACCGCCTGCGCGAGAAGGGCGGGAGCACCGTGATCGTGCTCGTACCAGCGCTTGTAGCTCGCCTCAGTCCGGAGGCGGAGGTCGCCCGAGAGATCGACGATCAGGGAACGCGGCTGAGCCTTCCGCAGCTTCTCGACATAGGCAGCCGACGTGACATGGGGCAGGCAGAGAAAGTAGACGTCGACCCGGCGGGAGAGCCCATCTTCGTGCGGAATGTGCGGCGCCGCGGAACCTGTCGAGAACTCGACGCGGGCGCGTGGATGCCTGGAGAGCCAGCGCGAAAGCTCCCGGCCGGAATAACCGGAGCCTCCGAAGATGCCGACGGTGATGCGGTTGGGGATCGCTGCGCCCAATTCCTGTGTCTTATGACCTCGTGCCTGTCGAAAGGGAGATAGAGAAACAAACGACCCGCCGACGCCCACCGTTCTCACAGGGGCGGAGCGGGTCGGGGCCGTTGCCGTGCGGCCGCGGCCTAGAACATCGGGCGGGAAACAGAGACGTCGAAGGTCTTGGACTTCCTCGAACCGAACAGTTTGTAGTCGCGGGTGTAGACGCACGAGACCGTGCGCAGGCCGCCGATTCCGCCCGCTGAAGTCACGGTGCAGGTCTCCGGGTCGAGATACGGCAGGAGGCCTGAATCCTCCACCGCCTTCTTGATGGCGGCTTTGGCGCGGACGTCGCCGTCCTTGTTCGGCGGGAACCTCCCCGCGATCTCGGTCAGTTTGTCCTCGAACTGGTAGTTGTCCCAATAGATGGGGCCGATCTGGGACGCAGCCACGGCCGCGGCGATCATCACGATGAGCATGACGATGCTGCCGATCTGGCCTTCGCCCCGCTCGCTCGATTTGAATTGAATGACTTTCATGGGAACTCCTGATTCGACGAAAACTGTCTGAGACTACCTGATCACGTGAAAGAAGCGCGACCAGCGCGTGCGCCCGAGCGCCGAGAACGTGTCCTTCATCCACTGGAACGAGGCGCCCTGCTGGTATTCCTCCCTCGACGCCTCGTAGGACCAGTAGACGACGACGGCCCGGCCCTTGACCTGCGACACGGGCAGCGTGCCCCAGAACCGGCTGTCCCGGCTGTTGTCCCGGTTGTCGCCCATCATCATGAGCTGGCCGGCGGGGATCTTCTGCGGCCCGAAGTTGTCGCGGATGTCCTCTCCTACCAGACCGTAGTCGGGATCAGTACGCTTGAGGGGCGGCTCGAGAAAATGAGCGTAGGGCTCAGTCAAGGGCTTTCCATTGATGAGGACCTGCTTGTCCTGGATCTCGAAGGTCTCTCCGGGAAGTCCGATGACCCGCTTGATGAAATCGCGAGTGGGGTCCTCGGGGAACTTGAAGACCAGGACGTCCCCGCGGGTGATGGGCCGCTTGGCCAGGAGGGCGTCTTCGACAAAACCCAGAGAGGGCGAGAAGACGAGCTTGTCGACGAGCAGGTGGTCGCCGATCAGGAGGTTCGGCTCCATCGAGCCGGTGGGGATCTTGAAGGCCTGGAAGATGAAGGCGCGCACGAAGAGGGCGAGGATGACCGCGCCCACGAGCATCTCGAGGTATTCGCGCACGACCGATTTGGTGGGGACGGGGTTCAACCTCTCACTCCTTTGAGGGTGGCAGCCCGTTGCGAAAGCCGGGCACGCTCAACAGCCGGGAAGGATAATTCGAAAGGGCTTGAATGGAGCAATGACAGCCGTCACGCTCCCAGACGGTGCCTCGCCAGCTGCCAGGCGCGCCGCCCCCCCCGCAACACCGCATGGACGGGCAGGAGCCACAGGTGTTCGAGGCCCCACGATCGCCTCCAGACGTGCATCAGGCCGAGGAGCCCTCCTCTTCCCACGCCACGACGCACCAGTCTGCGATGCTCGTCGAGCCGCAACGCGAAGGTCAGGAGGGGGCCTCGCAGGTCCGGTCTGACGCAGCGCGCGCGAGCCGCGCGACGCCCCCACGCCGACGCGGGCGCGGAAGTCAGTTGCTTCAGGACCTCAGCGGGGATCGCCGCTCCGAACTCCTCTCGCAGGAAGCGCAGCGAGTCGCACACTCCGGGGCTCAGGCCCAGTTCGACGACCCGCGACGAGAATCGGCCCCAGTCGAGGCGTGATCCCGAAGACCTGATGACTGCCAGAGCGTCGAGGATCCATCGCGGCTGGGCGTCCCAATCCCAGCATGACCCGGAAACGCACGCGTGGAGGAGCAGGTCGGCGGGAGCTGGCAGCCTGACCGGCAAGTCCAGCAGTCTCGCCTCCTGGACGTCCTCCCAAACCGCCCGGGCGTCATCGAGTTCGAACGGTCGCCAGTGCAGATCGAGAGGGGGCGCACCCGTCTTCGTGAGCGGGATCGAGTGGACGAGGGCGCGAGCGGGGGCGTCGGCGGGAGCTGCGGGTGTGTAGCCGAACGCGCCGAGCACTTCGATCGCTTGCCCGGCCTGCTCCTCGCGCACGAGGAGGTCAAGGTCCACCATGGGCCGATGGCCGGGATCGCCATAGTGACCAACAATGAGAGCCGCGCCCTTGAGGAGCAGGAAGTCCAGGCCGCGGGCGCTTAGGGCACGAAGGACAGGAGCGGCATCATCGAAACGCAGGAGATTGGAGTAGCGGGCGCGGAGATACTCAGTCTTGGCGGTCTCCAGCCAAGGCTCCTGGGTCGCCAAACCCCTTAGGTTGATGTAAACAGCGGGCAGGAGTCTGGCCGCCGCGGCGCGAAGCGGGCGCCGAGCTCCCATCTGCCATTGTTTCCATGACTTAAGACCCTCTTCGCTGCTGAAGAGAGCCGCCTTTAACAAGAGGGTCTCCGAGGGCGTCGGCCTGCAGTCGGCAGGGGCGGAAACGGTCGGTGTCACGCATCTCCCCTTGCCGACAATTCAGGGCCCCCGTAGGGTAGCGCCTGCGTCCACTTCCGAGGTGTGACTGGAGTCACGGGGGTTGTGGAGGCGGCACAGGCGTTCAAGCTAGTATTTCCCTCTCTTCCCTGCTCAAAAGTCCCCGTACTTTTCATGTTACCCGCAACGCCATCCTCGTCATCGTACGAGAAGAACGGTCCCCAGCCCGTAAAGGTACTGTAATGCCAGTGACTTACACGTCTTCTTCCCGCGCTTCGCGCGGGCCTGCGCCGCGCCCCACAAGATCGTCTCCGCGTGGGTGGGCTCGCAGCCTGCGCATGCTGGGACTCGGCGCCCTGCTCTTCTCGGTTGCCTTCGTGACGGCCTTCGCCGGCACGCCCGCCGGCTACAGCGAATACATCGTCCCATTCGACGAAGACGTCTTCGCCTATGTGACGGACCCCGTCACTGCGGGAACCATCGGCGCGAACGACACGACCTTCTCTCTCATCTCCGTGACCGCCTGGTCCGACACCGTCACCATCTACTACGACCACTGGGAGAACGGATACAACTACGACCCGAACAACCCCGACGCGACGGCGGACGAGAAGTACATCATCAACAAGAGCCAGACTCTGAATTTCCAGAGCCTCAACATCCCTCGCCCGCGGACTCTGGCCGACGGCAACACCTACCGCGGCAACGTGGCCTCCGGCACCAGCCCCACCGCCGATTGCACGGCCCAGCCCACGCCCGCCGCGCCGGCGATTCACAACACCCTCAACTACTGCTACGACGGTCGCGACCGTGTCATCTCGGTGGGCGGCGCCACCACCCTCACTCGCGGCGGCTACCTGAACACCGCCGGATTGGGCAAGCTGGCGGCGATCGGCGAAGAGGTCTACCCCCTGGCGCCGCAGCTCATCAAGTACGTCCTTCCCTTCGGCGACGACCCGGCGCGCCCCGACTTCGAGCGTGTCGCGGCCCTCATCCAGGCAACCGAGGACGACACCACGGTGCAGATCGACTTCAACGCGGACGGTGTGTTCGACTCGTTCAATACCGAGAACGGATACCGTACCGCCCGCGTCGACCCCGTTGACAGCACCGTCGTAGTGCTTCAGCGTGGCCAGACCTACGTCCTCGATACCGACAGCAATGGCGTCGCCGGCGCGGGCCTGCCCCGCGGCGCAATCATCCTCGGGAACAAGACTCTGCAGGTCGAGTACTTCTACGGAGAGCTCAACTCAAATTACAACACCCGCGCAGTTTCGGCCTTCCCTCGCGGCTTCTGGAGCAACGAGTACTACGCCTCCGCCGATGGCGGCACGGGGGGCACCGACATCCTCCTGTACAACCCAAGCGCCTCGGACCTGACCATCAACTGGCAGACCTCCACTGCGACGGGCAGCTTCGTCCTGTCGGCAAACGCCACCGAGTTCTTCAGCGACGCGACCAACGCCAACATCCTCGTGCCGGACGGATCGGGCGTCTATCTGAAGGGCACGGCGGCATTCTGGGGCACCTCCGACATCGACCAGAACGGCGCCAACTACGACTGGGGCTACAGCCTGGTGCCAAGCTACCTGCTCTCCGACGACCAGGTGGTCGCCTGGGCTCCCGGAAACTCTCCAGCCCTCGCATGCAACGCGGCCACCGGCCGCGGGAACGGGCTCTTCGTCACGCCGGCCTACGACAACACGACCTTCTTCATTGACGCCAACGGTGACGGCACCCCCGACACGAATCCGAGCATCGAAGTGCTTCGGGGCGCCACCGTGGTGACGGCCACGGGCTCCGGGTACAAGGCAAACCGCCTCGACTCTCTCTACATCACGGGCAGCAACTCCGGAATTCTGGCCACCAGCCCCTGCGACCTCACCGGCGCGCGGATCTACGCGACCGGCCCGTTCTCGATGTCTTACGGCGAGAACCCGGACAAGACGACGGCCGCGGGAGGCCTGGACCTCGGCTACACCGTTCTCCCCAGCCCAAGCAACTGGATGGACCTCGCCCTCACCGTCGACAAGACCACGAGCCCTGTGCTCGTTTCCACGGTCGCAGGAGCAACGACCGTCACCTTCACCCTGGTCGTCGACTCCCACCTGTTCAACATCGACAGCCTGAACGTACTCGACACTCTTCCCGCGAACTGGACCTACGTCGCCGACAGCACGGTCATCACCCTTCCCAACCTGAACCAGATTTCCGGCGCGGCCGCGAACCCCACGGTCGCTCTCCCCAATCTGACCTGGGGCCCGGCACTTCTCGGCAGCATGCTTCCGAACCAGCGCGTCACCATCACCTTCAACGCTCGAACCACCGCCGCCTTCGCCAACGGCGACGTCACCCAGAACAATGTGCAGGCCATCGGAACCCGGACGGTCGGAGGCGTCACCCAAACCTTCAATTCCCGGGATTTCGCGTTCAATACCTTCACCGACGGTTCCCTCGGAATGCAGCTCACCAAGACGTCCTCAATTCCGCCGGTGACCCCGGTGAGCCCGGGAGACACGATCGGTTACACGGTTACCGTCACGAACCCGGCCAGCACGTCGACCACTCTGACCGGAATCTCGCTCAACGACGTGCTGCCCCCGGGCACCACGTACGTGGCCGCGTCGGGCTCGATCACCTGCGAACTGCCGCGCAATGTCCGCGACGAGTTCTCGGCCGTGGCCTACACGGGCAGCAACGGGACGAACGCGTGGCTCACCAACTGGGTCGAGACCGATGCCTACGGCGGCGGCGCCACCGGCGCGGCCGGTGGTTTCGTCACGGCCACGGGCACGGCTCTCCAACTCCGATACCTGAATTCCAACGTGCGGGACAACTTCAACACCAACGGCAGCTATGCCGGTAACAACGGAACCGCGAACTGGAACGCGGCGTGGACGGAAACGAACGACAACGCGAGCGCCGCAAACGGAAGCATTTCGGTGAACACGAACCGCGTGGATTTCACCCAGGGGACGGCGAACCGCTCCATCAGCCGAACCGCGAACGTCACCGGCGCCACAAGCGCCACGATCAGCTTCACGCTGGCGGACGGAGGCTTCGATGCCGGCGAGACAGTCGTCATCGAATACAGCATCGACGGCGGCGCGTTCGTGAACGTGGGGACCTTCGACGGGGCGACGGGTTTCACCGGCACCAATCCGCTGACCGTGGCCCTGGCCGGCAACACAACCCTGCAGCTTCGTTTCCGGGCGCCGGGAACGTGGAACGCCGCGGGCGACCACGCCTACATCGACAACGTTGACGTGAGCTTCAATGTCCCCGCCAACGCCTCCGGGTCCCAGATCGTGCGAACGGTCAACCTGACCGGCGCCATCACCCCTGTCCTCAACTTCGCCTCGGTTCCGGCGGGCCTGGGCGCGGGTGACACCGTCGTCATCGAAGCCGCAACCAGCGCGGCTGGGCCTTTCACCGTGCTTGCGACCTCCACCGGCAACATCAGTGGCGGCGCTTTCCTGCCCGCCGGGCCCTATAACCTCACCCCGTACATTTCGGCGACCACGGCCATCCGTTTCCGCATCACGGGCGGCTACAACGCGACCACGAAGGCGATGAGCATCGACAACGTCGACATCGGCTGGGGCGCGTCCAGCACTTTCGCCTCGGCCGATCCGCCGGAATTCCTGGCGAGCGCCACCGGCTGCCGGATCCGGCCCAACAACTCGATGACCCTGACCTTCAGCGTCACCGCCGACACCCCCCTCCCCACCGGACTCGATGAGATCCTGAACGTCGTGGCGGCGAGCGCCAACGAAATCCCGATTCCGCTCACCGCCAGCGCCAGAAACATCGTTCTCGCGCCCAGCGGCAGCACCGGGAGCGTGGGCGACCGGGTCTGGCTCGACGCGGACGCCGACGGCATCTTCGATCCGGGCGAGACAGGTATCGGCGGGGTCGAGGTCACCCTCAAGGACCAGTTCGGAACCCCTCTTCAAATCACCACCACCGATAGCCAGGGCCGCTACACCTTCACCGACGTAGCTCCCGGCACCGGGTACTACGTTGAAATCACCGGGGGACTGCCGACCGGCCTGACCCAGACCACCGACACCGTGGGCGACGCGTTCAACGTCAACGGCGTCTTCACCGGAAACGACGGCACGCTGAACTGGCTGACCAACTGGACGGAGACCGGCGACAACGCCAACGCGGCGACGGGAGATATCCGGATCGCCGGAAACCGCATCGAGTTCCGCGACACCGTAGGCACGGTCGTCGCCAACGAGTCGATCCAGAGATCGGCCACGGTGACTGGGGCTACCACCATCGACGTGCAATACGCCTGGGCAGGCACCGGCCTCGTCGCCGGTTCGGACCGGGTGATCGTGGAATACAGCACCGACGGAGTGGCCTGGACGACCTTGAGGACGATCAATGCCGATGCCGCCACCACCTTCACGGACAGCGTGGCCTGGACGCCGACCAACAACACGTTCTTCCTCCGCTATCGGACTCAGGACGTTCTCGAAACCGGGAAACTAGCCACCATCGACAACGTGCAGGTTCGCTTCCCGCAGAACCTCCGCACGGCGAACTTCAACCTCGCTGCTGGCCAGACCTACCTGCAGGCGGACCTGGGCTACCGGGCGGCAACCGGGACCGCGGCCATCGGCGACCTCGTCTGGGTCGACGCGAACAACGACCAGATTCGCAATCCGGGCGAGGCTGGCCTGGCCGGCATCACCGTCCAGCTCTTCCAGGACACGAACGGGGACGGCGTCCCTGATGGCGCCCCCATCGCGACCACCGTCACCGGCCCGGGCGGGGCTTACCTCTTCACGGGCATCACGGCGAACGGAACGAACGACTACGTGGTCACCATGAACACCGGACAGGCGCCCCTGACTAACTACACAGCGACCACGAATACCCTCTTCTATTTCCCCAACCTGCCGTCCGGCGCGGTGCGCGTGGACGCCGATTTCGGGTTCCGAAACCCGCCCGCCGGACCGGTCACGACGTTCACAATCAGCGACGGCGTGTGGCTCGACAACGGCCTGCCCACGGGCACGGCGAACAACGGAGTCAAGGACGGCACCGAAGTGGGGATCGCGGGCGTGACCGTCGATCTCCTCGACAGCGCGGGCTTTGTCGTGGCCACCACCACCACCGCGGCCAATGGGTCGTTCCAGTTCACGGGCGTGCCAGGCGGACAGAACTACCGGTGGCGGGTCACCGACGATGCGGGCGTGCTCGCGGATTTCTACGGGACGTCGGCGAGCGCGCTGACCGGCATCTTCCAGATGACCGGCAACCTGAGCGCAGACCAGAACTTCACGGCCACGCCGCATTTCGGTTACAACCAGACCCGGTCGATCGGCGACACCGTCTGGAACGACAACGGCGCCGGCGGCGGCGTCGTGGGCAACGGAACGCAGGACGGAACCGAGCCGGGAATCGGAGGCGTGACGGTGCAGCTCTACCGCGACGTCAACAACAACGGCGTCTATGAACCGGGCGGCGCCGACGGCTCTCCGTACGCGACTGTCGTCACCGACGCCGCCGGGCACTACCTGTTCTCGGGACTGCCGAGTGGCTCAAGGTGGTTCGTCAGCGTCGACAACACCCAGCCCGCCCTGAGCGGCTTCAACACGCTCACCACGGCCGCGGACTTCGATGGGATTGCCGGCAACGGCCAGCAGCGGCAGGTCACTCCCGTCCTGTCCGGCTCGGCGAATCGCCTCGACATCGACTACGGCTACCGCACAACCACTCCGTTCACGATCTCCGGGCGGTTCTTCTCCGATGCCAACCGGAACGGGTCGGATGACACCGAGACCGGCCTCCAGAACGTGACGGTCGAACTGGTCAACAGTGTAGGCGTGGTGGTCGGCACCGCGACGACCGCGGCCAACGGCAGCTACAGTTTCACGGGCCTGCCCGCAGGCACATACACCGTGCGGGTGTCCGACACCAACGGCATCCTGGCCGGCGCCGAGCCCACCTTCGAGAGAACGGAGCTGGGCCTCGCCGCTTCGTACAACGGCCAGGAGACAGTCGTGCTGGGGCCGACGACCACGAACGTCAATTTCGGCTACTACCGCGGCAACGCGCTGGTGACCCGCGCGGTGATTTCGACCTTCGTGGCACGCGAAGTCGAAGGCGGGGTCGCAGTGGAATGGACCACCGCCTCCGAAATCGGAACGGTGGGCTTCTACCTGAAGCGCTGGGATGACGCGAGGAACCGCTACGTCGACGTGAACAAGCGGCTGCTGCCCTCTCTCCTGACCTCGCCTCAGGGCGGCCTGTACCGCCATCTCGATCGCGATGCCAAGCCAGGCCAGGACTACCGGTACCTGATCGTCGAAGTCGAATCCTCGGGTACGCGCCTCGCCTACGGGCCTTACGATGTGAACACCAGATCGACGGCCTCGGACGAGAACATCGATGCGGACAAGGAGATTGTTCCGGCGAGAGCCGACGTCTCTCTGCGCGAAACCGGACATTCGAGCTCGCCGCGGCGCGAACCCGCCCGGAAGCGCTCCGATCGCTTGACGGCCGCGAGGCCGGACCGTGAGGGGCTTTCCAGGCGGCGCCAGACCGGGGCGGCCAAGATCGGAGTTTCCGAGAGCGGCATCTACTACCTGAGCATGGACAGTCTGTGGACCCGCGGCGGGCTGACTCCGCCGCCTAACTGGTGGTCGTCCTTTGCGCTGACCAATCGGGACGAACCCGTCGCGTTCGCACTCGCTCCCGACCGCAGCGGCCTTCTGTTCTACGGTCGAGGCACCAGCTCGAATGTCGAACGGGAGAACGTCTACCGCGTCTCGAGCGCCCGGGGCGGCACGTGGATGCAGACCCGCCCCAACGTGATGGCGCCGGAGCCGGCCGGGAATGAGTCCTTCATCAGGTCCCTCCACGTCGAGAAGGACCAGATCGCCGCGAACAACATCTACAAGGATCCAAACGGCGACTTCTGGGTCTGGGACTACGTCTACGCCGGCTTCGAGACGAAGTCGTTTTCTTTCCGGACGGAGGGGGCCGTGCGCAGCGGTCTGGGCACGCTCACCATTCGCCTCAAAGGGGGGACGGAGACGCCGGCAAATCCCGATCACCACGCCGCCTTCTTCCTGAACGGCAGCCCGGTGGGAGACATCCTCTGGGATGGCACGGACGAGGTGGATGCGACAGCGACCTTCGATGAGAGCCTCCTCGTGGATGGAGAGAACACGCTGACCATCGAGGGTCTCACCGATACCGCGGCTCCTTACAGCCTCTTCTACGTGGACTCCTTCGACGTCCGCTACGGCAGCCTCTATCGCGCCCAGAACAACCGGGCGGAGGTTCCCGCGGCAGGCCATCCTTCCATCCTGATCACGGGATTCACCGAGCCCGATATCGCGGTCTTCGACATCAGCGCGCCGAACCAGCCGGTGGTCGTCCAGGCGCCGGTTTCGCCGCAGGCTGACGGCACCTTCGGGGTGACCGTCGCATCCCGGAAGCCGAACTCGCTCTACTACGCTGTGGCCCTCAGCGGTGTGGAGAGGGTCTCGCGAATTCAGCCCGATGAGCCTTCCGCGCTCAGACGGCCAAACAACGAGGCGGAGTATCTGATCATCACCACCGAAGCTCTCAAGGAGACCGCCCAGACACTCGCCGCGTACCGATCGGATCTGCAGGCCCAGGTCGTGGACATCGAGGACATCTACGACGAGTTCAATTTCGGCATCGCCAGCCCCTACGCGGTGAAGGCGTTCCTGAGCTACGCCCGGGCCAACTGGAGAATCAAGCCTCGCTACGTCGTGCTCGTCGGCGACGGGACCTACGACTACAAAGATACCCAGGGCTCGGGCGACAACCTGATCCCGCCGATGATGGCGAATACCCCGGCCGGCCTGTTCCCGTCCGACCAGTGGTTCGTGGAGCAGCCGAATGCGGCTCAGTCCGAAATCGCGATCGGCCGCCTCCCCGTGACCACCTCCTCGGAGCTGGCCGAGGTCATCCGCAAGATCGTGGCGAGGGAGAACGCGCTCGCCCTCGGCGAGTCGTGGGTTCGGAGCACCCTCCTGGTGGCGGACAATGCCGACGAGGCCGGGAACTTCCTCGAGAGCAGCGAGGGTCTGTCCGGTCTCGTGCCGGGGGGCGACGCGCTCACGCGGGCCTACCTCTCGGTGGACGGCGCCGCGGGCGCTCGGCGCAGCCTGATCGACGGGATCAACCAGGGCACCGGCGTGGTGAGCTATTTCGGCCACGCGGGCTTCGATCAGCTCGCCGATGAGTCCCTGCTCACGAGCACTGATGCCGCGGCCTTCACGAACGCGGAAAGGCCCGCGGTGCTGACCGCGATGACCTGCCTCGCCGGCAATTCCGGCCTGCCCGGTTATTCCGCGATCGGCGAGACTCTGCTGCGACAGGAAGGCGGCGGTGTCGTCGCGCTGTGGGCCCCAAGCGGCATGTCGGAGAACGACCTCGCCACTCCCCTGGCCGACGCCTTCTACGCCGCCTTCTACAGCGAGGAGAGCTCGCGCATCGGCGACGCGGTGAATGCGAGCCGGCGCGCCTACAAGACGAGCCACCTCCCCGTGTACATGCTCTCCATCTACAACCTGCTCGGCGATCCGGCCATGCGTGTGCGCTGACCTTCCGGTCAAGCGCTCGCGCAAAGACTGCGTGCTACGATCCAGAGAATGTCGGTTTCCCGCCTCGAACGCACGCCGGATTTGATCGAACGCCAGGTGGCGGACGAGACCTTCCTGCTGCCTGTGCGGGGGGCACTCGCAAACACCGTGGAGATGTTCGCCCTCTCCGAGGTGGGCCATTTCATCTGGAGCCAGGCTGACGGAACGAAGGGCGTCGAAGATCTCGTCGCGTGCGTTCTGCAGGAGTTCGAAGTGCCCGAGGAACAGGCCCGGACGGAAGTCGCCGAGTTCATCGACAAACTCCAGGCCTACGGCCTTATGAAGGAGGTCAGGGACTGATGGCCGCCTCTCTCGTGGACACCACGGCCTCCGTCTCCGACTTCATCAAGCAGTTCGGGGACCGCGCGGAAGCGCGGCGCCTTCCCCTCATGGGCATGCTGGAGATCACCAGCCGCTGCAATCTGCGCTGCGTGCACTGCTATCTCGGCCCCCAGGAGGAGCAGCACAAGAAGCGCGCCTCGGAGATGTCCACCGACGAGGTGAAGGCGTTCATCGATCAGATGGCGGACGCGGGAACCCTCTACCTCACCATCACGGGTGGCGACCCGATGATGCGTCCGGACTTCCCCGAGATCTTCCGGCACGCGAAACTGCGCGGACTGCTCGTGACCGTCTTCTGCGACGGCGTCCTCGTCACCGAACGCATCATGGACCTCTTCCGCGAGCTGCCACCCTCCCTCGTGGAGGTCAGCATGTACGGGGCCACGGCCGAGACCTACGAGAAGATCACCCGGATCCCCGGCTCCTTCGCGAAGTTCCTCGAGGGACTGGGACGCCTGCGCGCGGGCGGCCTGCGCATCAGTCTCAAGAGCGTGCTCATGACGCTGAACCAGCACGAGATGACCCTGATGGAGCAGATGGCCCAGGAGTGGGGCCTCAAGTTCCGCTACGACTCGGCGATCTTCCCGTGCCTGCCAAATCGGAGCGAGGCGCCCTTGGACCTGCGCGTCGATCCCAGGAAAGCGGTCGAGATCGAGATGTCCAACCCCAAGCGGCTCGCCGCCATGGCGGACTATTTCGAGACCCGCCAGAACGTGCCGGGCGCCCCGGAGCTCTACCAGTGCGGGGCCGGACTCACCTCCTTCTATGTCGATCCCTTCGGCGACGTTTCGCCCTGCCTGATGACCACGAAGTACCGCTACAGCGCGCGGGGTCAGGAAGGGGGCTTCGGCGCGCGCTGGCGCGACGACGTCTCGAAGATCCGGACCCTGAAGCCGACGAACCCCGAACACGGCTGCGGGAGCTGCGGCGTGCGGGCGGTCTGCACCGGCTGTTCCGCGTTCCACGCCCTGGAAACCGGGCGAGAGGACGTGAAGTCGGAGTATGTGTGCGAAACCACGCAGCATCGCGTGGCCGCGCTGCGCAGCGAGATCGAACGCCGCAATGGACGTACTTTTCTCCGTGTCCTGGAAGTCACCACATGAGCCAACCCAACCAAACCAAGCAGAAGCGCGAATACCACAAGCCGCAGGTGATCAAGATCGACCTCGCGTCGGATGAGGTGCTCGCGGTCGGCTGCAAGATGACCGGCAACCAGCCGGCCTTCAACCATCTCCCCTGCGTCACCCGGTCCTGCGCGACTCAGGGCTCGTAGCGGCGCGGTCGGCCCTCACCATCGGAGGGATCGCCTTTGACATCAGCTCGAAGGCGCCGTTCCATGAGGCCGCGGACCCCGCCTACGCGGACTTCGTAGGGCCGCAGAGCCCCGCCCAGCCGTCGATCGCCGTCGAACTCGACCAGGGGGACCCCGCCCTTCCGTCTTCGGCCCGGCTCACCTTCGACACCGGATCCGCCTGGTCGGCCTATGCGCTCGACGACGGGGATCGCGCCATCGTGATGGCGCTTCCCGCGGACCGGGACAAGCCGCTCCTTTCCGCGCGCTTCGATCAGCAGGTGACGCGGATCCGCGTGGTCTGCTCGCCGGAGCTGCTCGTGGACGATCGCCTCTTCAATCCGGTCCGCTACCCCCTCGACCAGCTGCTGATGATGCACCGGCTGGCCTGCGAGAGCGGGCTCATCGTGCATTGCGCCCTCATCGATGTCGGAGGAGTCGCGGTGATCTGTCCGGGCGTTTCGGGCGCCGGGAAGACCACCCTGACCCGGCAGCTCACGCCGGACTTCCCTGTGTTGAGCGACGACCGGGCGGTGATCCGGAAGTCGGGAGAGGGCTACGAGGCCCACGGCACGCCATGGCCAGGCGAGGGCGGTTTCGCGGTGAATCGCGGCCTTCCCCTCAGAGGCATTGGCTTCATACAGCAGGCGGAGAAGCCCCGGACCGAACGCATCTCGCAAGGCGAGGCCATTCGCCGCCTCGTCCGGGTTGCGTCGCTGCCGTTCTTCGACCGCGTGGCCAGCGATCGAGCATTCTCGGGTGTCGCCGACCTGTGCGGCCGTGTTCCCGCGTTCCTGCTGCACGTGCCTGCCGCCCGCGAGGCTCGCGAAGCGGTGCGCGCCCTGGCCATCGGCCGGGAACTGACGGGCCTTTAGGCGAGGCTCAGGCGCGGGCGCCGAAGACGGGGAGCGCGGTGTAGCGCGAGGCGTCCTCGGCCACGGCCACGCCGCGGAGCTCGACCCAGGCATGAGCCGAGAGCTGGCCGGGGCCCTGATCGGGCGCTATTCCGATCCGCAGCTCCGCTGGATGATCGGCCTCGATGAGCAGGGCCTCGAGGGCGATGGCGCGGGGCAGGCACAGCGTGGCCCCGGGCAGCGCCGCGCTGGCCATGCGCACGAGTTCCGCGCCGCGCTCCGGCTCCACCGGCCCTCGAAAGGTCTGTCGTCCAACCAGGCGCCGCGTGCGGGCCACGCCGGCGAGGCGCACACCGAGGCGAGCGACGGCCAGCCTGGCCGCCGCGACGAGCACCATCCGCCGCTCGTCCCGCGGGAGGCGAAGGAAGGGGGCTATCAGACCGATCCGTCGACGCATGAGGGTTGATTTTCCCACGCCCGAGGCTCCACACCCCGAGGGTGTGTGATCAGTCTCTCAAGCGTCCCAGACTCACGAAGCTGCCGAACAGGCCCACGGTGGCGCCGATACAGATGAGCGCCAGCACGTCCAGGGAGCCGAGCGTCGGAGCCAGCGTGGCTCCGAGGTTCGCCCCGCGCATCGCCTCGACCACCCGCCTCAGAACCAGGGCGAGGAGGCCGCTCGCCAGAAGCCCGCCGAACGCGCCCGACAGCGAGCCCTCCACGAGGAACGGGCCGCGGATGAACGCTTTCGAAGCTCCAACCAGGCGCATGATCTCGATCTCATCCTCCCGCGAGTAGACCGAGAGCCGGATGACGTTCGCGATGGTGAAACCCGAGGCGACCGCGAGCACCAGGCCAAGCACGAGGGCGAGGCCCCGCACCAGACCCACGAACGCTGAGAGTCGATTCACGAGGATGGCGTCGTAGTGCACGTCGTCGACACCCTCCGTTTTCCGCCAGCTCTCGATCAGATTGTTCACCACGAGGGTCTTGGCGAGTTCGGGCTTGAGCGATACCTCGACGGAGGGCGGGAAGGGGGTCTCCCCGATCTCCTCCGGGATGGCCGCGAGGTCCGGGAAGAGACCCTTGAAGCGGGCGAGCGCCTCCTCCGATGTGCGCTCTTCGACGCTTTTCACCACGGGCTGCGCCTTGATGCGGGCCACGAGAGCGGCCCGTTCCGCCTCTTTGAGCTCGGGCTTGAGGTAGACGACCACCTGAACCTTGCTCGCGAGCGAGTCGACGAGGACGCCGCCCGCGCGGGCCACCGAAAAGAACAGCCCAAAAACGCCGAGCGAGGCCCCGATGGTGGCGATCGACACCACGGTCAGGACCCGGCGCCGGAGGAG
>JAIBCN010000022.1 GCA_019694155.1 Vicinamibacteria bacterium
CAATTCGCGCTCGACCGCAACATCGACGCGGCCGGCCAGGACGTCCAGGCGGCCATCGGCAAGGCTTCGTCGCAACTTCCCCCCACCATGCCGACGCAGCCTTCGTACCAGAAGGTGAACCCGGCCGACCAGCCCGTCATCTTCATGAGCATCCACTCGCCCACCCGGCCGCTCTCCGAGGTCGACAACTACGCACAGACCATGATCGCGCAGCGGCTGTCCATGATCAGCGGGGTCGCGCAGGTGGGCGTCATCGGGTCGCAGAAGTACGCGGTGCGCGTGCAGCTCGATCCTTCGGCGCTCGCGAGCCGTGGTCTCGGCATCGACGAGGTGGCCGCCGCGATTCAGAAGGGCAACGTCAACCTCCCGACCGGGACGCTATCGGGCGCCAACGAAGCCCTGACCGTGGAAGCGAACGGCCAGCTCACCAACGCGGCGGCCTACCGTCCGCTCGTCGTCACCTACAGGAACGGCTCGCCCGTGAGGCTCGAAGATCTGGGGAAAGTCGTGGACGGTGTCGAGAACGACAAGGTCGCGAGCTGGTTCAATACCGAGCACGGCCTCGAACGGGCCATCACTCTCACCATCCAGCGCCAGCCGGGCGCCAACACCGTGGCCGTGGTGCAGGCGATCCGCGACCTGCTGCCGAGCTTCCGGGAACGCCTGCCCGCCTCGGTTCAGCTCGACGTTCTCTTCGACCGGGCCCAGCCCATCAAGGAATCGGTGAACGACGTCAAGTTCACTCTCCTCCTCACCGTGGCCCTCGTCATCCTCGTCATCTTCCTCTTCCTGCACAACCTTCCCGCCACCATCATCCCGAGCCTGGCCCTCCCGATGGCCATCGTGGGCACGTTCTTCGCGATGTACCTGCTCGGTTACTCGCTCGACAACCTCTCCCTCATGGCCCTGACCCTGAGCGTCGGCTTCGTGGTCGACGACGCCATCGTCATGCTGGAGAACATCGTGCGGCACATCGAGGACGGCGAGTCGCCGATGGAAGCAGCTTTCAAGGGTTCCAAGGAAGTCTCGTTCACGATCCTGTCGATGACCATCTCCCTCGTCGCGGTGTTCCTGCCCGTCCTCTTCATGGGCGGCCTGCTCGGCCGCCTCCTGCACGAGTTCGCGGTGACCATTTCCGCGGCCATCCTCGTCTCCGGATTCGTGTCGCTCACCCTCACCCCTATGCTGTGTAGCCGATTCCTGAAGCCGCAGCCCGAGGGCAAGAAGCACGATCACCACGGCGGGCGGCTCTTCGAGGCGGTCCGGCGGGGATACGAGAAGTCGCTCTTCGCGATCCTGGGCCGGCCTCGCGCGGTCCTCGCGGTGGCGGCCTTGATCCTGGTCGCCACCGGCTGGCTCTTCGTTCGCATGCCGAAAGGGTTCCTCCCCACCGAGGACATCGGCCAGCTGCTCATCTACGCCGAAGCGGCGCAAGGCGTTTCCTTCGATGCCATGGCCGCCCAGCAGAAGAAGCTCTCGGACATCCTGGTGAACGAGCCCGGCATCGAGGCCTTCAACTCGAGCATCGGCGCCTCCGGCAGCACCAACACCATGAACTCGGGCCGCCTGTTCGCGCGGCTCTCCGACCGGCATTCGCGCCCCTCCGCTCAGAAGATCGTGGAGAGCCTGCGCCCGAAGTTCGCCGCGGTCTCAGGCGTGCGCGCCTTCCCCCAGATCCTTCCCCCCATCCGCATCGGCGGCCTCCAGACCAAGAGCCTGTACCAGATCACACTACAGAGTTCCGACACCGCCGAGCTGTACCGGGTGGCCCCGCTCCTCGAGCAGAAGATGCGCACGCTGCCCGGCCTCGACGACGTGGCGAGCGACCTGCAGCTCAAGAGCCCGCAGATCCACGTCGAGATCGACCGCGACCGAGCGATCGCCCTCGGAGTGACCGCGCAGCAGGTGGAGGACGCCCTCTACACCGCCTACGGCACGCGTCAGGTCTCGACCATCTACGCGCCGGACAACCAGTACCGCGTGATCACCGAACTCATGCCGGAGTTCCAGCGCGACCCGGGGACGATGCCGCTCCTGCATGTGCGCTCGTCGAGCGGCGCGCTCATACCTCTCGAGACGGTCGCGACTCTCACCCGCAAGGTCTCGCCTCTGCTCGTGAATCACCTCGGCCAGTTGCCCGCGGTCACCCTGTCCTTCAACCTCAAGCCCGGCACCTCGCTCGGCGAGGGCGTCGAGCGGGTGAACGCGGCGGCGAAGGAGATCCTGCCTCCTTCCGTGAGCACGAGCTTCCAGGGCGCGGCCCAGGCCTTCGAGTCGTCGATGCGCGGCCTCGGCTGGCTCCTCCTGCTTTCTGTGCTCGTGATCTACATCGTCCTCGGCATCCTCTACGAGAGCTTCATTCACCCCATCACCATCCTCTCCGGCCTTCCCGCCGCCGGCTTCGGCGCCCTCGTGACCCTCTCGCTCTTCGGCGAGGACCTGAACATCTACTCCTTCGTGGGCATCATCATGCTCGTGGGCATCGTGAAGAAGAACGCGATCATGATGATCGACTTCGCGATCGAGGCTCAGCGCCAGGGCAAATCGGCCCAGCACGCGATCTTCGAGGGGTGCCTCGTCCGGTTCCGTCCTATCATGATGACTACCATGTGTGCTCTCGCCGGAACCCTGCCCATCGCCCTCGGAATCGGCGCGGGCGCCGAGTCCCGTCGGCCCCTCGGCCTCGCCGTCGTGGGAGGCCTGCTCTTTTCCCAGTTCCTCACCTTGTATCTGACCCCAGTCTTCTACCTCGCCATGGAGCGGGTGAGAGCCCGGCTCGCGCGGCGGAAGCAGGAGCACACCCTGGCCGCGGCCTGAATTCCCCAAGTGGCGCGCCGGGCAATGGGGCGCCACCAACCACGTAAGGATGACATGACCACAAGATCACGCACCGCGATTGCCTGGAGCGCCGTCGCTCTGTTCGGACTCGGATGCGGCCTCGCCCTCGCCCAGGGCCAGAGTCGCCGGCCCGGAGAGGGCCGCATTCCCGAGTGGCCGGCCCCCTCCATCACTGAGTACAAGCCGAAGTCGCGCCTGATCGTGGCCGAGCATCCGACCCCGCGCGCGAAGTTCCCGGTCATCGACATTCACTCGCACCAGCCCGCGCCCATCACCCCGGAGCGCTACAAGGAAGTGGTTGCGGCGATGGACCAGCTCAACCTGCGCACGCTCGTGAACCTCTCCGGCGGTTGGGGCGACAAGCTCAAGCAGAGCGTCGCCGCCATCAAGAACTCTCCCTGGCCCGACCGCATGGTGCTCTTCGCGAACATCGACTTCAAGGCCGGGGTCGGCCCCGGGTTCGGAGCGAAGGCGGCGGCCCAGCTAGAGGAGGACGTGAAGGCGGGCGCCCTCGGCCTCAAGATCTTCAAGGAGCTCGGCCTGCGCATCAAGAAGACGGACGGCACGCGGCTGCACCTCGACGATCCCGAGCTCGATCCCATTTGGGCGAAGTGCGGGGAGCTGAAGATCCCGGTGCTCATCCACACCGCGGAGCCCGCCCCCTTCTTCGACCCCATCGATTTCACGAACGAGCGCTGGCTCGAAGAGGCGCTCTTCCCCGACCGCCGCTACCAGGATCCCTCGTTCCCGAGGTTCGAGGAACTGCTGGCCGAGCGCGACCGGATGTTCGAGAAGCACAAGAACACCACGTTCATCGCCGCGCACATGGCCTACCTCTCGAACGACCTGCGCCGCTTCTCGAAGTTCCTGGACACGCACGCGAACGTGTATCCGGAGACCGCGGCCGTGCTCGCCGAATTCGGCCGCCAGCCGCGCGCGGCGCGCGCCTTCTTCATCAGGTACCAGGACCGGATTCTCTTCGGAAAGGACAGCTTCCAGCCCGACGAGTATCCCTACTACTGGCGCGTGTTCGAGACGGGTGACGAGTACTTCGACTACTACCGCGACTACCACGCGTTCTGGAAGCTCTACGGCATGGAGCTTCCCGACGATGTCCTGAAGAAGCTGTACTACAAGAACGCGCTCAGGATCGTTCGGGGGCTGCCGCGCACGGGCTTTCCAGCGGAAGCGAAGAGCGCGGCTCCGGCGAAGAAATAGCAGGAAACCGTCCGAGGGCGGGCGGTTTGAGTCCGTGCCGGATCGATGCCGGCAACAACCGGGACCGGGAATGACGACGGAACCAACAGGAGACACGCATGATCGGAATGTGGCGTAGAGCGGCGCGATTGACGATTCTGGCGCTCGGATTTGCCGCGGTCGTTCCCGGCGCCGCCCGGGCGGGCGAATACCAGGACGACCTCAAGGCGAGGCGAGCGCGCGTGATCCAGAAGCTCGACCCTGGCGCCATGATGATCGTGTGGTCGGCGCCCGCGAAGGTCTACTCGACCGACGTCAACTACGAGTACCGCCAGGACTCGAGCCTGCTCTATCTCACCGGCCTCGAACAGGAGGAGACGATCCTCGTCCTCATGCCGGGCGCCTCCACGAAGAAGGAAGTCGTCTTCGTGCGGGAGCCGAACGCCCGGCGCGAGCACTGGAACGGCCACACCCTCACGAAGGAAGAGGTCACGGCGCAGACCGGCATCGAGACGGTCTACTTCCTCTCCCAGTTCGAGCCCTTCGTCACCGCCATGTTCAACACCCGGAACTTCGGCTTGCGCCGCGGCGAGACCACCACGGAATGGGATGCGTTCCACGCCGAGGTGAGGGCCGGCCGCGGGAAGCTCGCTCTCCTCTTCGGGCCGCGCCCCGCTCCTTCCCAGGAGCTTCCCGAGATCTACGTCTGGGCGAACCGGTTCCGCGAACGCTTCTTCGGCGTCTCCATGACCGACGCCAAGCCGATCGTCGACGACCTGCGCCAGATCAAGACGCCGTACGAACAGAAGGTCCTGGAAAAGAGCGTCCTGATCTCGAGCGACGCCCACAAGGCGGGCATGAGAGCCGCGGCTCCCGGCCGGTTCGAGCACGAGGTGGAGGCGGCGATAGAGCAGGTCTACCTGGCGAACGGCGCGATGAGCTGGGGGTATCCCTCCATCGTGGGCAGCGGACCGAACTCCACCATCCTCCACTACGAGGCTTCGTCGCGGAAGATGGAGCCGGGCGATCTCCTCCTCGTGGACGCGGCCGGAAACTACCAGGGCCTCACCGGCGACATCACGCGCACCTACCCGGTGAGCGGGACTTTCTCTCCCGCGCAGAAGGAGATCTACCAGCTCGTGCTCGCGGCCCAGGAGGCGGCGATCCTCGCGGCCAGGGCGGGCAACAAGACCCAGGACATCGAAAAGGCCTCGGAAGAGGTGATCAAGGCGGGCCTCCTCAGGCTCGGCCTCATCACCGACGCGAAAGGCGACCAGTTCCGCACCTGGTACACCCACGGCATCTGTCACTGGATCGGCATGGACGTGCATGACGTGGGCGACTACGAGAAGCCGCTCGCCGCCGGCATGGCCTTCACCATCGAGCCCGGGCTGTACTTCCGCGAGCAGGCGCTCAACGACCTCGCCGACACGAAGGCGAACCGCGAGTTCAAGGAGAAGACGGCGGCCGCCTTCGCGAAGTACAGGAACATCGGCGTGCGCATCGAGGACTCGTTCCTCATCACCGACGCCGGCCTCAAACGCCTCTCCGCCACCGTGCCGCGTACCGTGGAAGAAGTGGAAGCCTGGCTCAAGCCGCAGACGCCGGCGCGCCGTTAGGAGAGAATCAGCGCTCCCCCGTGAGCGTCATCGACTATCTCCGCACCCTCGGGCGGGCGTCGTCCGCGCCCGCGACGCCCGATTCGCGCTTCCTCGCTCTCGTCGAAACGAACGCGGCCCTCGTCTACATCGTCGAGCACGACGTCATCCGCTATGCCAACCGGGCGGCGCGCAGCCGGAGCGGCGGGAAGGGCGGCGGCCTCACCGGCGCCTGCTTCTCCGACCTCGCCCACAAGGACTCGCGGACCGCCCTCGCCCAGAGGATGACGGGCACCACGCCCTCGTCGACGCTCGCCCCGCAGCGATTCGAACTGAAGCTCGACGGTCCGAAGGGGTCCGAACCCTGGATCGATCTCACCCTGAGCAGCATCGAGCACGAGGGCCGTCCGGCCCTTCTCGCGATGGGCTTCGACATCACCGACCGGAAGCTCGCGGAGAGCGCCATGCGCGAGTCGGAGCGCAGGCTGCGCGACCTCATCGAGAACGTCCAGCTCGTTTCCGTCCTGCTCGACGCGAAGGGCGAGATCACCTTCGCGAACGAGTACGCGCTCGAGCTTCTCGGCCTGCACGAGGAGGGCGCCGTGGGCCGCAACTGGTTCGACCTTGTGGTCCCCCTCGACCGGCGCGCCGCCATGCAGGACGCGTATCGGGAGCGCATGACTTCGGGCACCGCGCCCCACGAAGAGTACGAAATCCTCACCGCGCGCGGCGAGCCCCGCGTGGTCTCGTGGAACTCCACGGTGCTGCACGACCCTTCGGGAGCGATCTGCGGGATGGCCTCGATCGGCGCCGACGTGACGGAGAGGCGGCGGGCCGAGAAGCGCCTCCTGCACGACGCCCTCCACGATGGCCTGACCGGGCTCGCCAACCGCGCGCTGTTCATGGACCGGCTGCGCACCGCCCTGTCGCGCCTCAAGCGCCGGCCCACCCACCTCTTCGCCGCCCTCGTCCTCGACCTCGACCGCTTCAAGGTGGTGAACGACTCCCTCGGGCATCTGGCGGGCGACCAGTTCCTGATCCAGGTCGGACGCGTGCTCCTCGCCACCCTGCGCGCCGAGCACACGGTGGCGCGGCTCGGAGGGGACGAGTTCGCGATCCTCCTCGACGATCTCGACGACAAGGACGACGCGCGCCGGGTGGTGCAGCGGATCTTCCAGGCCCTGGAAACACCGATCCGGGTGAGCGGCCAGGACATCTTCGCCACCGTCTCCATCGGCATCGCCTACGCGGACGCGCGGTACGAGAGCGCCGAGGACATGATGCGGGACGCCGACACCGCGATGTACCAGGCGAAGACCACGGGGAAGGCGCGCTTCCAGATCTTCGACGAGTCGATGCACAAGCGCGCGGTGGGGCTTTTGAAGCTCGAGCATTCGCTCCGCCGCGCCACCGAGCGAAATGAATTCGTCCTGCACTATCAGCCCATCGTGTCCCTCAAGGAAGACAAGACCTCGGGCTTCGAAGCGCTCGTCCGCTGGAACCATCCCGAGCGCGGGATCGTGGGCCCTTACGAGTTCATCCACCTCGCCGAGGAGACGGGCCTCATCTTCCGCATCGGCGGCTGGACGCTGCGCGAGGCGTGCCAGTGGCTGGCTCAGGGGTCGCCCGCGCTGCCCGATCACCTGACCGTCAACGTGAATCTCTCGGGGCGCCAGTTCTCGCAGGGGGACCTGATCGAAGAGGTGCAGAAGGTGCTCTCGGAGACCGGCCTCTCCCCGGACCGCCTGAAGCTGGAGATCACGGAAAGCGTGATCATGGAGAACCCGGAGATGGCGGTCGACCTGCTGAAGCGCCTCAAGGCCCTCGGCACGCACCTGTGCATCGACGACTTCGGCACCGGCTATTCGTCTCTTTCCTATCTGCTGCGCTTCCCCGCCGACACCCTGAAGATCGACCGCTCCTTCGTCAACGCCCTCGGCAAGGGTGGGCGCAACGAGGACATCGTGGGCGCCATCGTGTCTCTCGCGCGGAGCCTCGACATGGACGTGGTGGCGGAAGGCGTCGAGACGGCGGAGCAGCGCGACATCCTGCGCGCCCTCGGCTGCCGGTACGGGCAGGGCTATCTCTTCTCGCGTCCCCTCGAGGCGGAGCGGGCCCGCGCGTTCGCCACCCCTCGCTAGAACCCGGTCCGCAGGGTGAGCACGAACTCCTTCATGGGGAGGTTCGGCAGGGTGGCCGTGCGGAAGACATGGTGCAGCGTGTACTCCGCGGTCAGGTCCACGTTGCGGACGAGGCCCATGCGCAGGCCGAAGTCGTACTTCTTCCACGGCCACTGAACCGCGAGGCGTGGAAAGGCGCGCGGAGCGGCGAACCGGTTGTCCAGCCAGGAGAATCGGAAGACGGGCTGAACCCAGTTGCCGAAAGGCGATTCGCCGATCAGAAACAGACCGGGGAGCTGGAAGATCCACGCCGCCTCGGCCTCGACGCCGTAGCGGCCGGCCCCCGCGAGGTCCTGGTCGAGCCACTGGCCGAACAGCCGCAGGCCGCTCACCCTCGCCTGAAGATTGACGCCCCATTCGTGGCGCTTGTTGCCGCTCGTGGGGATGGGAAACCCGTTGCCCTTGAAGACCGCGAGCTCGCCTGGGTAATCGGTGCCGCGAAGCCGCGCGGTGTCCCCGAGAGTCCGGCCGAAGTACCACCCGAGGACATCGAGAGCCGCCTTCTCGCCGCCGCCCAGCCGGACGCCGAGGCCGAAGCCCGTCTCCAGCTTCCCCGCCACGTTGAGCTCGGTCACCTTCGCGTCATAGAAGATCGGGAAGCCCGACTGGTAGGTCGACCCCGCGTTGGGAGCCGGGGCCTCCGAAAGGTTGTCCCCGGCGAGCGCGTTGGTGTCGCGGAGAAAGAGAGGGTTCCCCGAGCCCACCATGGCGCGGGCGTAGACGTGCGCACCGAACGACGCGCCGATCTCGAGTTGCGGCTGCTCGAAGCGCCCCACCGCGGTGCCGAGGAGGCCGTAGCTCTCGAGATGCCTCGTGGTCTGCTTGCTGAAGCGCGGGGCCATGCCGAAAAGCGCGTAGGCGCGGCCGCCCGCCGACGCGCTCAGGACCTCGGGCTTGTCTCCAAACCGGACGAAGGCCTGGCGCACGAAGACCATCAGGTCGGTCGAGGTGGGATTGCGGTTGTAGAGGTCGAGAAAGCGCACCTCGAACTTCGCAAAGACGCCGGAGGTGATGAAGCCCTCGCCGGAGAGCCCGAGGTGCTGGATCTCGAACGAACTCCCGGGGTCGGGCGTGCGCATGAAGCCCACCACCTGATTGCTCGAGCCGAAGATCGACGACTCCTGGGCCTGGGACCACCGGTAGCCCGCCTTGATCTCCCCGCCAAACCTGAAGGGCTCGGGCTCCTCCGCCACGACCGGCAGCGTCTCGTCCTGAGCCGCGACAGGGGCGCTCAAGAGGAGAGCGGCCAGGGCCAGGGACGTTCGCATCTTTGGATTCTAGACGCGGACCCTCATGAGCCAGCGGTCGAGGTCGACGGCGGAGCCCGGCCGCTGCGCGCGCGGCTTGGAGAGGCAGGCGAGGATGATCTCGGCGAGGGGGGCGGGAATCTCGGGGCGGATCGTCCGCGGGTCGGCGGGCGCGTCGCTCAGATGCATCTGCAGGATCTCCGCCACTTCCTTCGCCTTGAACGGGCACTGACCGGTGAACATCTCGTACATCATCACGCCCGCGGAGTAGATGTCGCTCCGCTCGTCGAGGTCGGCGCCCTTGGCCTGCTCGGGACTCATATAGAGGGGCGTGCCCACCACGGACACGCCTCCGTGATCCTGGTTGGAGCGCGTGCGGGCGACCCCGAAATCCATGAGCTTCGCGACGCCGTTCCCCATCACCATCACGTTCTGCGGCTTGAGGTCGCCGTGGATGATGCCGGCCTTGTGCACGGCGGCGAGGCCGCGGCAGACCTGCTTCGCGATCTGCAGAGCCGGAGTGAGCTGAAGCCCGCCGCGCGCGTCGATCACCTCGCGCAGCGTGGTCCCCGGCACGTACTCCATGGTGAGAAAGCGCGAGCCGGCGCTCTCTCCGAAATCGAAGGCACGGACCACGTTCGGGTGAGTGATCACGCGGGCGAGCTTGATCTCGTGGCGCAGGCGGTCCACCTGCGCCGAAGCCCCCTCGCCCTCCCCCACTCCCTTCAGGACCTTGAGGGCCACTTCTTCATCCAGCTCGCGGTCGCGCGCGCGGAAGACGACGCCCATCCCGCCCTTGCCCAGCTCGGAGAGGAGTTCGTAACGGCCCGCGAAGATGCGGCCCACCTGGCCGCTCTCCCCCGAATCGCGGCTGTTCGGAGAAGCGCCGCGGAACGTGATGTCGCCCGGGCGCCGCTGCATGTTCGCCACGAGCGCTTCGAGCTGAGCCTTCTCCTTGAGTTCGCCCACCATGCCTTCGAAGGCGCGGGCGAGGGCCCCCACCTCGCCGCCGGCCGCGGGCAGCGAGACGTCGAGCTCGCCCCCCGCGATCTTGCGGGCGCCTTCGGCGAGCTTCTGAATGGGCCCGGCCAGGCCCTGGGCGAGGGCGAACGAAAACGGAAGGGAGAGGATGAGGGCGATCGCGCCCACGATCAGGAGGCTGCGCCGAATCTGCAGAAAGGGCGCCATCTCGGCATTCTTCGATCGTCCCACCACCAGGGCGCCGATGACCTCGTTCCGGCCCGAGCGTATAGGGAGAGCGGTGGCGATGAACGGCTCGGCGTTCGCCACGAACTCCACGGGCTCGGTCTGCGCTTCCTTCTCGAACACGCGGGTCGCGGCATCGCGCAGGCCGGCCGGTATCGCTCCCGCGAACCTGGGGGTCGCCTGCAGGACCTCGTACCGCGGGGCTTCGCTGCGGGGCGCCGCGTTCGCGACCACCGCGACATCGCCCGCGGTGAGAAGGGCGAGATCCTTCACGCGCTCGGCCGACACTTCGAAGGCCGCGGCGATCACGCCGTTCAGGCGGAGCTCGGCGCCCTGGCCCTGGGTGACGGGCGCCGCAGCTACGAGGGACAGCGCGCGATCTCGGGACACCTCGAGGATGAAGGCGGAAGTCTCGGTCCTCGTCTCGCGAGGGATATCGACCCAGCTGATGCCCGTGAAGTCGCGGCCGGTCTCCTCGCCCGCCTCGCGATCGCTGCGCGCGAGAAGCGCCCCCGCCGAGTCGAAGAGATAGACGGTGCGGGCGCCGAGGACCTTGGCGAAGCCCTGGGCGGAATCGTGGAAGGTCTCGGGATGCTCGCGCACCTCGGCCATGAGGGCCTTGGTCCCCGCCTCTTCGGCGAGCGAGCGCACCGCGCGCTCCCTCGCGCTCGCCTGGGTGGACCGATACCCCTCGAAGATCGCGGGAACCGCGTTCAGGTCCTCGCGGATCTTCTGGTCGGCAACCCTCTGCGACTTGAAGGTGAGAAAGGCGATGGCGGCGCCGATGGTGAAAGCGAGGAGCAGCGCCGAGCCGAGGAACAGACGGGTGCGAAGGGCGAAGCCCCGCGGAACGTCGTCGGCAATGGCGCGGAGGACGGGCACGGAGCCCGGCGACCCGGCGGGTCCCGGCGTATCGACGCGCGCCGGCGCTGAAGCCGGCGCCGCGTCAGTACCGGTCGGCATCGTTCCTGGCCTTCGGGTAGGCCTTCCCGTGCTTGTTCGTGTGGGCCACCCGCTGGTACTTCGTGGCGTCGAGTTCCGGGCTCCAGCCCGTGACGCGTCCCGCCTCGAAGGCGAGCGTCACCACCTGCTCGCCCGCGACGTCGCTCCAGATGTGGACCTCGTGGCGGCCGGGAGGGATGCCCTCGATACGGTACGACCCGTCCGCCTGCACCAGCGAAAAGGCATTGCCGTCGACCACCACCACGGAGGCGGCCATGTCGGGATGGATGTTGCAGTAGACGCGCACGATCCCCGGGTTCTTCATCACGACGTCGCGCGAGGCGCCTTTGCGGTACAAGCCCATGTCGAAGGCGTTGCCGGGGCTGAGGGAAAAGGCGTTGTGGTAGATGGAGTCGACGTTCGGGAACTTCACCCGCGTCCCCGCGGGCACGGCGAGAATGCGCGGATCGAAGCGCTTGTCCTTCGAAGTCACCGAGTTTCCGGCCGCGGCCGGAGCGCTCACGGTGAGGCCGGGAATCCACACCACCGAACCGCCGGGATCGATCTTGACCTTGGGCGGCAGGAGCAGCGTCACCTTCCCGGAGAGCGTCGCTCCTCCCCCGCCCGTGGACGGCGCCACCTGGGAGGCGGACGCCGACATCGAGAGGACGAGGAGAAGTCCCGACAGGAGAGCCCGGCTCTTCACATCTCGTACAGCTGCGGATCGTGCGCGGCCGGCCGCCTGGGGATCCGCCGCTCGGTGGACTTCCTTGCCGCCTCGCCTGCGAACGGGTCCGCTTCGAGCAGGTCGCCCATGTCCTCTTCGATCTTCTCGGGATCCTCTCCCGACTCCATCCGCTTGAGCGCTTCCTGCATGCCCCCGCCGAGCGGCATGCCGGTCGCGTCGAACAGCTTCCGCATCACGTTCGCAGCCTGCCGGGGATCGTTCTCGTCGATCCCGTCGGCTTCGGAAGCAAGCGATTCCATGGCGGATTCGAGCTGCGCCTCGTCCATGTTCGCAAAAGGGTCCATCTGATCCCCGCCCGGCCCCGGAGCGCCCTCGCCCGCCTTGGGCTCCGGCCGGTTGCGCGACATCGCGAAAGTGGACGGCTTGCGCGCGGTAGCCTTCCCGCATTTCGGGCAGGCGGGCACGGCATCGGTGTTGATCCGTTTGGAAAGGAAATTGAAGACCGTGTGGCAGGACGAACAGTAGAACTCGTAGATCGGCATGGGGGAGAACACAATTCTACGGGACGGGCCAGAGGAACAGCCCATAAGGTCCCGTCCGGCCGTCCCAGGCGCGACGAAGTGAAACCGCAGGCGGCCGAGTCGATCGCGTATGCGATGGAGGCCGACGCCCGGCTGCTGCCCATCCTGCCCGACCTCCTGGTCGACCTGGAAGACCTGGGACCCGCGCCCAAGCAGGTGGTGTCCCTTTTCAAGGCGCTCCGGTTGAAGCGCGAGTCGCTCGTCCTGGACCTTGGCTGCGGCAAGGGGGCGGTGGCGGTGGCCCTGGCGGAGCACCTCGGGCTCCGTGTCGAGGGAATCGACGCCTTTCCTCCCTTCCTCCGCGCCGCGCGGGCCCTGAGACGGGTCTGATGAACCCGCCCATGAAGACAGAGGAGAGCAGATCGATCAGCCGGCTGGTTGTGTGCTTCATCGAGTCTCGGAGAACCCGAACGGGGCTGCAGCTGATGGCCTGGTGACCGGATCGGGCAAAATCCGCCCTCCATGACCCCGACCGCCCCGCTGCGCGCCGTGCGCGTCCTTTCCGGGCGCCGCTCCGGAAGTTCGCGTCCGGTGGTCGTGGAGATCGACGAGCCAGGAGTGGGGTCTTTTCTGCTGAAGCTCCGCGGCGCGGCACAGGGCGTCGGAGCGCTGGTGGCGGAAGTCGCGGTCGCGCGGCTCGCGGAGGCCCTCGGTCTTGAAGTCCCCGCCCGTTCCACCGTGGTCCTTCCGCCCGAGATACCGTCCGACGACCCCGATCAGGAACTCCGGGACCTTCTGCGCCAGAGCGTCGGGCTCAACCTGGGCTTCGAGTTCCTGCCGAGAGCACGCGTCCTGGTTCCGTCGGGCGGGACGCGCGTCGAAGAGCGCACACAGGCGGCGGTGCTGTGGCTCGATCGGTTCGTTCTGAATCCGGACCGAACAGCGCGCAACCCCAATCTCCTGACGATCGACGGCCGGGTGGTCCTCATCGATCACGGCGCGTGCCTGCGCTTTCAATACAACTGGGACGCCGTTCGGGAAGACAGTCCGGGAGCAACCGGGGAGTCGTACGAACCGCATGTGTTCGAGTGCGCCGCCGATCAGTCCGGCTGGCGAGAGTACGACCGATCGTTCGCTCGACTCATCACACGGGACGTGCTCGAGGCAGCATTCGAAGCGGTCCCGGACGATTTCATCCTGCCACTGATCGACGGAGGCGCAGGCGCCGAAGGTACAGCAACGGCCCTGCGTCGTCGCCGTGCCGCCTACGTCGCATACCTCTGGAAACGGGTGGCCGAGCCGCGCTCGTTCGCGAGCGCCCCGCCTGCCTTCGCGGTGTCGCGCGGCCGGGGCGAGCCCCCTGCCTGGTTGAGGGACTTCGGCCGCCGCCCCGCGGCACTTTGACGCAGCAGGCGCCCACCCCGTCGACAGCCCGCGTCAAGCCGCTATCGTCCCGCCATGGCCTATCCACACCGCCTCCTCGCTCTCCCCTGGTCGATGGCCTTTCTGGCCGTCGGCACCACCGGGTGGACGCCGCAACCGGCACGGGCGCAGATGGGCCGGGCCCCGTCTCGCACCGGCGCCTTCATGGAGGCACAGCAATGCGCCTTGTGCCACAGCGGGAGCCCCAACGCCCGGGCGATGGTGGACGCGAACGGAAACGACGTCTCCCCCTTCTTGACCTGGTCGGCCACAACCATGGCGAACTCGTTCCGCGATCCCTACTGGCGCGCGCAGATGTCGCGTGAGATCGAGAAGGCCCCGGCCTCCAAGGCGGAAGTGGAAGGGCTCTGCCTGCGCTGCCACGCTCCAGCGCCCGCGCACCAGGCGGACCTCGACGGCCGGAAGCTGCCTCCTTTCGAGGCGCTCGACGGCGACTCGCTCGCGCGTGACGGCGTCTCGTGCACGGTCTGCCATCAGGCGCGGCCCGAGACACTGGGTAAACCTGAGAGCTTCTCGGGCCGTCTCGAGATTCGCAACGATCAGAGGATCTACGGTCCCTTCAAGGATCCCGCCACCATGCCCATGCAGATGCACACGGGCTACACGCCGACCCTGGGAGATCACGTCTCGTCGTCGGCCCTCTGCGGTGCCTGCCACACGCTCTACACTCAAGCGCCGGGCGCGAAGGCTCCCTTTCTCGAGCAGGCCCCCTATCTCGAGTGGAGAAACAGCGTATTTTCGGATGAGGGCGGCCGAAGCGAGAGGACCCGCTCGTGCCAGCACTGCCATATGCCGGATGCCGGGGCCATGCGCATCGCGCGAAACCCCATGGGCCTCGATTTCGTCATGGCGCCGCGCGCGACTGTCCGCACCCATGCGTTCGTGGGAGGCAACGCGTTCATGCTCGACCTCCTGCGCGCGAACGCCGAGGAACTGGGAGTGACCGCGACCGCCGAAGCGCTGCAGCGCGCGGCGGCCGCCACCAGGGCGCAGCTCGCGCACCAGACGGCAAGCATCGCCATCACGAATCTCCGTCGCATCGCCAGCGGAATCGAGTTCGATGTGGAGATCGCGAATCTCACTGGCCACAAGCTGCCGAGCGGCTACCCATCGCGCCGCGCCTGGGTGCAAGTCGACGTCCGGGCGGGCCGGGATACGCTGTTCACGTCGGGCGCGGTCGACGAGAAGGGCTCCTTGCGCGGCGTGGCCGACGAGCTGCGCGAACCCCATCGCGACCGCGTCGAATCGGCATCCCAGGTGGCGATCTATGAGATGGTCGCGCTCGATGCCTCCGGAAAGGTCACGACATCCCTCGCCAGCATGGTGGCGCACGGAAAGGACTCGCGGTTATTGCCGAAGGGATGGCGCGCGGACGGCCCTCATGCGATTGAGACCCGTCCCGTCGGCACGGCAGGCGACGCCGATTTCACGGATGGCCGTGATGTCGTGACGTACGCGCTCGCCTTGCCGGAAGGGCGCCAGGGGGGCCTCACCGTCATCGCCCGCCTGCAATACCAGGCGGTTCCACCTGCGTGGGCGAATGCCCTGCGCGCCTCCGCGACGCCCGCCTCGCGGTCGTTCCTCAGGATGTACGACGCCGCGGCCAAGACACCGGAGACCCTGGCCTGGACCGTGGCGACGGTCGATCCGATCAAGTAGGTCGGGAAGCCGAATCGGCAGCCCGCGGGGGCGCGCTTGGGTTACGATGCCCGGAGGCGCCCTGTAAATGACGAACCGCCTCGACGTCACGCCCGAAGTCGTCCTCGCGCGCTTCGGCGCGCACCCCGCCCCGGAGTCTCGCCCGGCCGTGCGGGCGCTCCTCGACGAACTCACGGCGAGCGAAAGCGGGTGCCAGGGCGACGCCAGCACCGAGGCGATGCGACTCTGTTGTATCCATCTCTTTGCCGCCGGCGAACCCGCCGATGGGCTCGTCGTGGGGCGGGCCAAGACAGCCGGCATGGACGCAGACGCCTCGATCGATGTCCAGCTTCTCTGCGGCGCGGGCGTCGAGGCCACGCGCGCGTTTCTCCGGGCCGAAGCCTCCGGCGAGGCCCCGGCCGCGCCGCGCCGGGAAGCCCTCGCCTGCTTCCTGCCCGAAGCACCATGAGCGGCCCGTCAGACGGGGCTCCGCCCCGCGACCTCGCCGCCGCCGCGGAACTCGCAAACGCCGTCCTCAGGGCGCGGCGCTGCGAGGCCCCGATCATCGTGGGCGCGCATTGCGAGACCGCCCGCTCATACATCTTCTGGACGCAGGGCGCGAGCGGCGAGCCCCTCTTCGACGCACCCATCCTGGCCGTCGACAAGGCCTCGGGCCGGGTGCGGTATGCCCCCGAGGCCTTCTACGAGTTCTTCGACGACGATC
The DNA here is from genome assembly GCA_019694155.1 of Vicinamibacteria bacterium. GTDB lineage: Bacteria > Acidobacteriota > Vicinamibacteria > Fen-336 > JAGNNV01 > JAGNNV01. The sequence goes on from JAIBCN010000022.1 coordinate 16,223, forward strand.
GACTCAACGCCCGTCAGAAGCTGGCGCGCTGGTGGGCGCGCCGTTCCTACTGACGGGTCGATGTGGGCCCCCGCTGCGCCTGCCGCGGCGGCCACGGGAACGGCTCGCGCGCCTAGCTACCGCCGCCCAGAGCGCGCTCGGCCTCTGAACGATGCCATCGTCGCGCGTAGTCGAGCGGGGTGTCCCCGGCGTCGTTGCGCGCGTCGCGTTTCGCACCCGCTTTGAGGAGGAGAGCGATCATGTCGACGTGCTCGGAGAAGGCCGCCAGATGCAGCGGGGTATTGCCCTGAGCATCGGGCGGGGCGAGGCTGGGGTTGGCGCCCAGATCAAGGAGCATGCGCGCGGCCGGAAGATCGCCCTGATCCGCGAACAAGCTGAGCGACGCCGCGGCGCGTGCCGGATCCACGCGCGCGACCCGCGTCCGCAGCAAGGCGAGGGCCGGCGCCGTCCGGGCGACATAGATGGGCTCGTTGCCTTCCGCGTCGGCCCGCGTCGGGTCCGCGCCCCAGCGCAACAGGAACCTCAGATCCCGGGAATCCGGATGCGCCGCCGCGCGCACGCACAAGTCCGCCATCCGCTGCGGCGAAATCAGCGCGCTCAACGTCTCGGAGAACTCAATTCCGGCGCTGCTCCCGCCGCCGCGCCAGTCGGCCCCATAGTAGGCGGCCAGGGCCGCATGCGCGATCAGCGCCGGCCCCGGAAAGAGCCAGCGCCTCGAGCTGCTGCGCAGAGCCTTGCTCTCGGCCGAGTGCCGCCAGCTCCCAACCCAGGGCAGGCTCGCCGCCACCACCGTCAGCGCCAGGATCACCATGGCCCCGAGGCTCGGGTACAAGGCATCGCGCCAAAGCGCCCACTCACCGGCAAACGCCAGGGCAAACACGGCGGGATACCAGGGGCTGGCCCACGAAGCGCGTTCGCGCTGCAGCTGCTGTTCGCGCTCGAAGGTCGTCACGCGGGCATGATAGCCCCCCGCTCTCCCCTCGCCGGGATCGCAGTTCCGCGGCGCGTCCGCGAGTGGCTCCAACTAGAGTCGCTTCGGTCGAGTCCGCCGGTCGTGCCCTCGTCAGAGCGGCCGGTCAATAGATGGACAAGCCCAGGGCTCGGCGCCAGATGGTCTGATGCCTCGCCTCGTCCACGACTATGAAACCGGCGGAGAGGAGATAGTCGCTGGTGCGGATGTGACCGATGAGGCGAAGGTAGGCCGACTCGGCGGCGGCTTCGATGGACAGCAGGCGCCGGATCACCGCGTCGCCGGCGGCGGCTTCGCGGATGGGGTCGACCTCGTGGGGGCCGACGGCGGTGACCCCACGCTCACGCAGGATCTCGACCTGGGTGTCGCGATGCCCTTCGTGGGCACCCTTGAATTCCACCGCGTACTCGCGCAGACCGGTGGGGACGAGATTGCGTGAGAGGGCGTCCGCGTAGAGGCCGATCGCTTCGTGCTCGAGGCCGAGGGCCGCGTTCAGGATGGCGATGTCGGTTTCCTCGTTCTTCGGAAGAGCCGCCGCTCGGCCTTCGAGCAGACCGAGAACGGCCATCGACGCGCCCGCGTTCATGAAGGCGCTGCGGATGAACTGGCGCCTCGGGTTCGCGAGGGTCATGATTCCTCCGCGGTAACCCAGAGGTCGATCACCGTGCGCAGCTTCGAGACCTCGACCATGTCCACGGCGAGACGCGACACCGCGGTCGAGTCGCCGAACACCGGCAGGCTCTCCGCGTAGGCGGTCATCAGGTCGTCGAGCGACTGGCGCATGGCGGGGAGATCGGCATCGACCTCGCCCAGCTGCGAGGCGGGGTCGGCGCCCGGGGGGAGCGCGAAGCGGCGGCGCACATCTTCCCGGGTGGTGCGATGCCTGTGGAGAGCGGCGAGAAAGCGCGCGGCGAGAAGGTCGGCGCCCGGCCGCGAGCGCCGCACGACGCCAAGACGCATGCCGCAGACCGCGGCAAGCCGGTCGAGGGCGTCGAGCGCCTCACGCCTCGATGCGTAGTCCTTCGCGTGCACGGAAGCTCCGCCCGCGCCACGCAGGGCAATGGCGGCCGCGGCCAGCAGCGCGGTACCGCGGATCAGGTCGCGCCTCGTCGTTTCCGCAGGCGAGCCTTTCACCATCAGAAGTGAATCCCGAAGCCCGCGCTCGCGATCTGCATCGAGGCATTGCGGCCCGTGAGTTTCGTGAAGCGGTAGTCGGCTTGAAACGAGAGGCCCGGACTCAGTCTCACCTCGAAGCCTGCTCCGACGTGCCCCGCCACTTCGAGATTGCCCTGGCCGGTGGGACGCCCCAGAGCGTCAAGCTCCTTCGATTGGGCGATGAGTCCCGCGATGAGATCGGCGTCGAAAGGAGATGTGCCGGTGAAGACGAGGCTCTCATCGGCCTCGGGGACTTCTTTCGTGATCACCACGCCGACGCCGACGCCCGCCACCGCGTAGGGCCGGAAGCGGCCGAAGGAGTGGAGCGCGTACTTGAGGCCGAAAGGTTCGACGATGAAGATTGACCCTTCGGAACGCACCACGCGTCGATAGGGGAAGGGCCCCACATCGCCACGGCCGGTAGCCGCGAGATTCGCGACGAAGGCGACGGGGTTGGTGACCGTGATGGGGTCGCTGGTGCTGCGGGCGAAGCGCAGGCTGATCTCGTAGGAGAGGACTCCCCCGCCGGCCTTCTTCAGGGGCAGGTTGATGAAACCCGCGCCCTGTGCCCCCGAACCCAGAGAATACGGATTCCGCGACCAGCCGCCGTGCAATCCAACCTCCGCCCCGATCTTCCCGATCGCGGGCAAAAGCTCCAGCGGGTCCGCGGCCCCGGGCTTGCCCGGAGCCGGGGGTGGCGTCTGGGCCTCCTGCGCGCGGGCCGTCGGGACCAGCAGACCCATCGCGAGGGCGAGGGCCAGAGTTATCGTCGGGAGCGAGACAAGCTTCGGGCGTTTTCTGAGCATGGGGTATCGACCATTCTACGAATCGACCGGAGAGAATGGATTTCGTGTACGCGCCCACTCCACAGTCTTCACTTCCCGATCGAATCATCGCGTGGATCCGCTCCAAAGGGGGCGATAACGCCATCGTGGTCATCACCGTCGACGGGTCCATGCGTCCGCACGTCATGCTGCTCGCCCGCGACGAGGTCTGGGTGGCGTCCCACCATCACTTGCGCATCGCGTTGGGCGAGAGCAGCCAGTCCGCCGAGAACCTGCGCCTGCGCGCCTCGGCCACACTCGCGCTCTACGACGCCGATCTCGCCTGCTTCATCAAGACGCGCGCGATGAAAGGCCCACAGCCGCTGCAGCCCGGGACGGTCTATTGCGATCTGACCGTGGAGGACGTCCGCCTCGACACGCCCACGAAGGCGGAAGCGACCGCCCGCCTCGTCACCGGCCTGCGCTTCGAGGGACGCGCGGAGCGCGCCGATATCCGCGAGAAGCTCGCAGATATCGGGTCGTAGAGCGGACTAGCGCGACCGCTTCGAGCGCGTGCGCGTGGTCTTGCGGACGGGGGGCTGATCGCCGGCCGGCGCGGTTCGCGGCGTCCGACGCGCGGTCTGCACTTTCTGCGCGACTTCGGGCTTGGCCATCCGCTTCAGGATGTCGGTGAGTGCCAGATTCACCTGGCGGCGATCCATGTCCACCTTGATGAGCTGGACCTCGACCCGGTCGCCCAGCTTGAAGGTGCGCTTCGTGCGGTCGCCGCGCAGGGCGTGATCGGTATCGCGGAACATGTAGTAGTCGTCGGCCATGGTGGTGATGTGCACCAGGCCCTCGACGAAGATGTCGGCGAGCTGGACGAAGAGGCCGAAGGGCGTGACGCTGGAGATGACGCCCGGGAAGGTCTCGCCCACGCGGTTCAGCATGAACCTGGCCTTCTTCCATTCGGTGAGGTCGCGCTCCGCGTCCGCGGCCTTGCGCTCCGTCTCGCCGAGGTGCGCCGCCATCTCTTCGAGGGGCCATGAAACCTGAGCCGGATTCTTGCCATGGCGCAGGGCGCGCAGGGCGCGATGGGCCACGAGGTCGGGATACCGGCGGATGGGGCTCGTGAAGTGGAGATAGTTCTCGCTCGCGAGGCCGAAGTGTCCGAGATTCTCCGGGCAGTAGCGAGCAAGACGCTGGGTGCGCAGCATCAGGTAGGTGAGCAGGCGCTCTTCGGGACGGCCCTCGACCTGACGCAGGATCCGCTGGAAGTCCTTCCCCCGCGGGTGCTCGAGATCAGCGGTGACCTTCAGGCCGAACGTGCGCACCAGTTCGAGATACTCCTCCAGCCGGTCGGGATCGGGAGGCTCGTGGATCCGGTAGAGTGTCGCCACACCCTTCTCGGACAGCGCCTTCGCCACCGCCTCGTTCGCGATGAGCATGAACTCTTCGATCATGCGCATGGCGAAAAGACGCGGGTTCGACGTGATGTTCTCGACCACGCCGAGTGGATCGAGTTGCAGTTCAGGCTCGGGAAGATCGAAGTCGAGCGAGCCGCGGTCCTTGCGGGCCTGGTTCAGGACGCGCGCGAGTTCGGCGGAGAGTTCGACCGTCTCCACCGCCTGCGGGAACTTTGCCCGGGTCGCGGCATCGCCGTCGAGAATCGCCTGGGCGTCCTTGTATGCGAGCTTGCCCGCGGACTTGATCACACCGTCGTGGAACTGGGCGTCCACCACGTGGCCCTGGCGATCGATCTCCATCACCGCGGTCTGAGTGAGACGGTTCTCGCCTTCGACCAGACTGCAGATCCGGCTCGAAAGGGCGTGCGGCAGCATGGGCACGACGAAGCCCGGGAAGTAGACGGAGTTGCCGCGCTCGTAGGCGCAGGCGTCGAGGGCCGAACCCTCGCGCACGTAGTAGGCCACGTCCGCGATGTGGACGGCGAGCACGTAGTTGCCGTTCGAATGCCGGGCGATGCTGATGGCGTCGTCGTGGTCCTTGGCGGTCTCGGGATCGATGGTGATGGTGGTCCACGGGCGGAAATCGGACCGCTTGGCGATCTCGCTCTCCGGCACCGAGGCCGCCGCGGCCTCGGTCTCCTTGACCACGTTCTCCGGGAACTCCGCGGTGAGCTCGTACTGCGCGAGGATCACCTT
>JAIBCN010000237.1 GCA_019694155.1 Vicinamibacteria bacterium
CCCTCGCGAACCAGACTCAGGTCCTGGGCGAGGAGGAACCTCCAGTTGGTGTCGAGCGCCTCCTCCTCGGTGCTGAACCGATATTCGGGCAGGTCGAGAAGTCCGGCGTGAGTCGCGGCCTGGACCTTCACTCCACCTCGATCCGGCGAGAGCAGAGCAAAGGCCAGGATGTCGTGGGGCACGATCTCCTGGATCACTCCCGAGAGGCTCAGGAAGACCTGGCGGACGTCGAGGGCTTCCGCGATTTTCGGGAGGAGGGCCGCGAGCTTCGCGCGTCGCTGCTGCCGCCGCTCTTCCAGAGACCAAAGCCGCTCGCGCTCCAGGGTGATGGCCATCAGGTCGACGATCGGCGCGAGGGCCGCGGTCTTCGCCGCCTCGAAGGCGTCCGCGCTGCCGCTCGACAGTACCAGGAGTCCCAGCGGACGGCGCTCGGAGCGGACCGACAGCACGAGCCTTGAACCCGCGGTCTTGTCATCGCGAACCAGGAGCGGCGACGCAGGTGTCACTGACCAGAAGGCATCCGGGTATCGCTGCTTCGGTTCGAGGGACTCCGTCGCCTCACCCGTCCCCGCGACGTCCATCTCGAAAACGCGGATGGCCTCGGGGCTCTCGATGAGCGCGAGTTCCGCGCGATCGAACGACACGCTCGCTCCCAGAGTCGAGACGATCCGCGCGAACAGCGGGCCGACAGACCCCGCGGAAGCGCCCATTCGAGTCGCCCCCGAGCCGGCCGTGCGGGAATCGGCGCGCTCGCTCATCTGAACCTGGGTCAGGAGTCTAGCCGACGCCCGGTTGTCCGCCCGTTGTCCGCGGGGGTTGTCCAGATCGAGCCACTTGTCCGGATCGAAGCAGTCGCGGCGGGCCCCTGAGCAGGGCGAGACGGCCGCCCGAACCCACTTGATTCCAATACCTTACGACCCCGCTGGCTGCGCTCTTCCGGAGATGGAATGGAAACAGCAATCCCTAACGGCACGATGCACAAGAACGTTGAAGTCGTGATCGGTCGGCTGGCCACGGACTCGAAGCTCCTGCGCCGCTTCTCGGAATCCCCGAGCGCGGTCCTGAGCGAACTCATCGAACAGGGCCTCGAGCTCACCGATGTCGAGTTCCAGGCTCTGGCCGTCACGAACGGAGATGTCCTTGGGTCCATCGCTCAACTCCTCGACCGACGCCTTCGCAAGGCCTGAACCTCCAATCCATCCCTGAAAGAAAGTCATGTACCCCAACCACACCCCCTCCAACACCCGCCGTTCGCGCGCCGCCCGCGCCGCCACTCTGCTCGCCGCTCTCACCCTCTGCTGCGCCCACCAGGCAAAGGCGGAGGACTGGCGCTTCACCCTCACGCCCTATGCCTGGATGGCCGGGCTCGGGGTCGATGTCTCGATCAACGACCGTCAGGTCCTCGACAAGAAGATCTCGTTCACCGATCTCATCAAGGATGTCGACATGGTGGCGCAGGGCCGCGCCGAGGCGCAGCGTGGCGCTCACGGCGTCGCCGTCGACCTCTTCAACGTCCAGCTCTCGAAGAAGGACATCCGGCCGGCCAAGCCCGTGCCCGGCGCCGTGCTCGATACGGATGTTTCGATGACCCTTCTCGACGTGACCGGGATCTTCGATCCCCACGGGGATCGGCAGGGCCTCTCGATCGTCTACGGCGCGCGCCTCATCTCCCAGAGTGCCGCGATCGATGTGCGCAACGGCACCGCCGAAGGCGTCGACGCCCAGCGTCACGACGTGAAGGACACGGTCGTCGACGGTCTGGTCGGACTTCGCTTCGGCGGCAACGCCTCTCGGAAATGGAGCTACCTCCTCGCCGCTGATGTCAGCACGGGCGGAACGAAATTCACCTGGAGCGGCGGCGCCACCGTGGCCTACACGCTCGACAAGGGGGGCCGGTACGCCCTCACCGCCGGCTACCGATACATGAGCGTGCGCTTCGACGGCGACTCCCAGGCTCAGGTCGACATGACCCTCTCCGGGTTCTCCACCGGCTTCCGCATGAGCTTCTGACCTTCCACACAAGACATCCATCGAAAGATCCGAACTGGCCATGACCACGCACATCCTCGACTCACAACCCTCCATCTCCGGCCTCGCCGGTCGCCGTCTCCTGCAGCAGGTGGGCCTCCACCCGGAAGACCCGGCCTGGCGCACGCTGGACCTCAAGGGCGCGCGCGCCCTCTGCGTCGCCACCAATCATTTCGTCCTCGATGTGGGCGTCGCCACCGGTGTCTTCGCTTCCGAGCTGACCGTCCCCTACTTCGCGTTCCTGGACGCGGGGATGCTGGTGGACGTGGCGAGCCCCCTGGGCGGCGTCGTTCCCATCGACCCCATCTCGATGAAGGAGAGCCTCCGCACTCCGTCCGACGACCGGCTCCTTGCCGACGAAGACCTCGAGCGGAAGCTCACGAATTCCCTCGCGGTCACGGGCGTCGACTTCACGGCCTACGACATCGTCTTCTTCGCGGGCGGCTGGGGCGCCGCCTTCGACCTGGGCCAGTCCGAGGAACTCGGAGTCAAGGTCAGCGAGGCCTATGCGGCGAAACGGGTGATCGGGGGCATCTGTCACGGGCCGCTCGGTCTCCTCAAGGCGCGTCGGCCCGACGGCGAGCTTCTGGTCAAGGACCGGAGGCTCACGGCGGTGACCGACCGCCAGGTCCGCCAGCTCGGGATCGAGATCACGCCGCTTCATCCCGAGTCCGCTCTGCGCGCCGCCGGCGCGCGTTTCGAGGGGCGATCGCATCCCCTTCGGGACTTCTTCGCCAACCACTTCGTCGCGGACGGGGACCTCATCACCGGCCAGAACCAGAACGCCGGGCCGATGGTGGCCCGGCTCATGATGGAACGCGTGCGCGACAAGCGTTTCTCCTTCAACCACTAACACTCTCCCTTACACCCCAGCCAAGAAAGGCTATCGCCATGACCTCCCCGATCCTCCGACGTCTATCCACAACTCTCCTCGCCCTCCTCACTCTCGCCGCCGCCACCGGCGCCGCGTTCCTCCTGAGCCCGGCCCTCCAGCAGAGGCTCTTCGACCGCGCCGCCGAGCGCTTCACGGCCGCCCCCGATCAAAGCCTGCTGAAGGACGATGCCCTCCGTGTCGCGGTCTGCGGTTCGTCGGCGCCGCTCCCGAGCGCGGAGCGGGCCAAGGCCTGTGTGGCCGTGTTCGCGGGCGGGAAGTTCTACATCGTCGACGCCGGCCCCGAATCCGTCGAGAACCTGGTGATGTGGAACATCCCTCTCTCATCCATCGGCGGCGTGCTCCTCACCCACTTCCATTCCGATCACATCGGCGACCTGGGCGAACTCAACCTCCAAACCTGGGCGGGCGGAAGGCCGGGACCTCTCGCGGTCTACGGCGGTCCGGGAGTCGAGCGCGTGGTGAACGGTTTCAACGACGCCTACAGGATCGACCAGGGTTACCGCACCGCGCACCACACCGAGCGGGTGATGCCGTCCGCGACCTGGCCGATGGTGCCGCATCCCGTCGAGCTTCAGGGCGCGCCAACCGCCGCTCTGGACCGCACCGGCCTCGTTCTCGAAGAGGGCGGCCTGCGCATCACCGCCATCGAGGTGAATCACGCTCCGGTCTCCCCGGCCTACGCCTACCGGTTCGACTACAAAGGCCGGTCGGTGGTGGTGACGGGCGACTTGAAGTACCACCCGCCGCTGGCGAAGGCCGCTGCGGGGGCGGACCTGCTGGTCTCCGAAGCCATCGCCAAGCCCATGACGCGCGCGTTGCAGAAGGCGGCACTTTCCTCCGGCCGCGAGCGCACCGCCGCGATCATGCACGACATCGAGGACTATCACATCGAGCCCGAACAGGCGGCGTCCATCGCCAACGAAGCGCGCGTGAAGCTCCTCGTCTTCTATCACCTGCTGCCCGCTCCGGACGGTCTGCTGCCTCGGCGCCTGTTCGCCCAGGGCTTGAATACGGCCCGCAAGGGCGAGTGGACGATCGCCGATGACGGCAGTCTCTACACCCTGCCGATCGGTTCGGGGGAGGTGCGCGAGGGCCGAATCCCCAGGTAACCCGACGCGGCCCTGAGCGGCCGGCTCTCCTCCGGAGCCGGCCGCTCTGGACAGCCCGAGCAGGAATCGATGCCACCGGTACAATCGAAGCCCCAAACGCCACAGATTGCTGGAGACACCCCTTGACCCC
>JAIBCN010000053.1 GCA_019694155.1 Vicinamibacteria bacterium
GCTGGCCATCGACGAAGAAGACGCGGGTTTCCTGGTCGGGGCGCTCGAAAGCGACGACCGACGTCCGCTGCGTCTGGCCCAGAAACAGAAAGATGTCGGCCGCGCCGACGTTCTCTATGAGGCCCTCGATGGCAAACCGCATGTCTGCCGGGGACTCTACCGCGAGTGGCGGTGCTTGTCAGAGGCTCGGCGCCGCGCCGCTCAGACCCGGCCTTCCGCCGGCCAGCGCGTGGCCACATACGGCGTTTCGTTCAGGGCCACGTCCTTCGAACCCGAGAGCAGGCGGATCCAGACCGAGACCGCCTCGAGGATCAGGAACAGGATGAGGCCCACGAGCAGCGCGGTGACCCCGACATTGAGGTAGTTGTTGAAGATCAGGTGCTGGGTCCGCGCGAGGGCCGCCTCGGGGATGGCGCCGCTTTCGATCTGGCCCTCCATGGCGTGAGCGGCCGCCAGGAATCCGAGCTTCGGGCTGTCGGAGAAGATCTTCTGGTAGCTCGCGGTCATGGTCACGGTGATCAGCCAGAGCATGGGAACGAGCGTCACCCACACGTACTTCTTCCGGCCCATCTTCAGCAGGATGGTGGTCGCGACCACGAGGGCGCAGGAGGCGAGGAGCTGGTTCGCGATGCCGAAGAGCGGCCACAGGGAGTTGATGCCGCCCAGCGGATCGATGACGCCCTGCCACAGGAAGTACCCCCACGAGCCGCAGGTGAGGAAGCTCGCGAAGAGGATGCTCCCGTAGGAGCCGGTGGCCCCAAGCGGCGCCCAGATGTGACCCAGCAGCTCCTGGACCATGAAGCGCCCGACCCGGGTGCCTGCATCGAGCACGGTCAGTATGAAGAGAGCCTCGAACATGATGGCGAAGTGGTACCAGATGCCGAGGAGTTCCTCGCCCCCGAGCGTGGTGGCGAAGATCTGCGCCATGCCCACGGCGAGGGAAGGGGCGCCGCCCGTGCGGTTGAGCAGCGTCGTTTCCCCCACGGATTTCGCGAGCGCGTCCATGGTGGAGGCTTCCACGGGGTATCCCCACGAAGTGATCTTCGCGGCGGCGTCCACGGAGTTCGAGCCGATGACGCCCGCCGGAGAGTTGATGGCGAAGTAGACGCCCGGCTGCAGCGCGCAGGCCGCGACCATGGCCATGATGCCCACGAACGACTCCATCAGCATCGAGCCGTAGCCGATCATGCGCGCGTGCGACTCGCGCTGGATCATCTTGGGCGAGGTGCCCGAGGAGATGAGGGCGTGGAAGCCGGAAATGGCGCCGCAGGCGATGGTGATGAAGCAGAAGGGGAAGATCTTCCCCGCGAACACCGGCCCGCTGCCGTCGATGAAGGAGGTGAGGGGCGGCATGTGGATCTCCGGCCGGACCATCAGGATGCCGAGGGCCATGGCGAAGATCGCGCCCACCTTCACGAAGGCGGAGAGGTAATCGCGCGGAGCGAGGAGGAGCCAGACGGGCAGGGCGGAGGCGGCGAAGCCGTAGATGATGACGGCCGCGGCCAGGGTGGTGCCGGAGAGCGTGAAGAACGGGGCCCAGGTGGCGGAGTGGGCTACCCACTGGCCCGACACCACGGCGAAACCGGTGAGGGTGAGGCCGATGGCGGTCGCTTCCATCACGCGGCCCGGGCGGATGAAGCGCAGGTACACGCCCATGAGGAGGGCCACGGGCACGGTCATGGCGAGGGTGTAAGTGCCCCAGGCCGATTCCTTCAAGGCGTTCACCACCACGAGCGCGACCACGGAGAGGAGGATGACCATGATGATGAGGACGGCGATGAGCGCGATGAAGCCGCCCCTCGTGCCCACCTCCTCCTTCGCCATCTGGCCGAGGGTCTTGCCCCCGCGGCGCATCGAGCAGAAGAGGATCACGAAGTCCTGCACGCACCCGGCGAGGCAGCCGCCGATGATGATCCACAGCGTGCCGGGGAGGTAACCGAACTGCGCGGCGAGGGTGGGGCCGACGAGAGGGCCGGGGCCCGCGATGGCGGCGAAGTGGTGGCCGAGCAGCACCCACTTGTTGGTGGGGACGTAATCCCGCCCGTCCTCTCTGAGTTCGGCGGGCGTCGCCCGGGTGTCGTCGAGGGCCATGATCTTCGCCGCGATGAAGGAAGAGTAGAAGCGGTAGGCCAGCATGTAGGTGCAGACGGCCGCGACCACGAACCAGGTGCCGGTGATCGGTTCGCCCCGCGAGAAGGCGATACCGGAGAGGGCGCCCGCCCCCATCAGTGCGACCAAGATCCAGCCGAGCGCTCGAAGTGTCGAGTTCATGCGTTTGATGTTTCCCTCTTCGCGAAAACCTGGGGCCGCCCGAAACGCCGGCGAACCACGCCGGCCAATCCGGCGAGGATAGAACACGGACCCCGTCCCGCGGGTGCATGCAGTGAAAGAAGGGCTCGCGCGGGCGGATAACGAAGGCCTCGCCGCTGAGGTAGATTGACGCAATGCGCGTCAATGCCCTTCGTTCCCTGTCCCTGATCCCCCTCTTCGTTGCCGCCGCGTGCACGTCCGCACCGCCGCCCCCGCCCGCCGCGCCGCCCCAGAAGAAGCTGGCCGAGCTTCCCGATATAAGCGCCGACGCCATCCTCGCCGATACGAAGAAACTCGCGTCGGACGAGTTCGAGGGCCGCGCGCCCGGCTCCAAGGGCGAGACCCTCTCCGTGCAGTACATCGCGGACGAGTTCAAGAAGGCCGGCCTCGAGCCCGGCAACCCCGACGGCACCTGGGTGCAGAAGGTGCCGCTTGTCGCCATTTCCGGAGCGCCGTCTCCCCTGGTGATCGAAAAGGGCGGGACGAAGAAGAGCTTCAAGGTCACCGATGACTTCGTCGCTTTCAGCAAGCATGTGGTCGACGAGGTGACGATCGACAAGTCCGAACTCGTCTTCGCCGGCTACGGCGTGCAGGCTCCCGAGTACAAGTGGGACGACTTCAAGGGCGTCGACGTGAAGGGCAAGACCATCGTCGTCCTCGTGAACGATCCGCCGGTGCCCGACCCCGGGAACCCGAAGGAACTCGACGCGAAGACGTTCGGCGGCAAGGCCATGACCTACTACGGCCGCTGGACCTACAAGTTCGAGAAGGCCGCCGAACTCGGCGCCGCGGGCGTCCTCATCGTTCACGAGACCTACCCCGCCGGCTACCCCTGGCCGGTGGTGCAGGGCATGGCCGCCGAGCGCTTCAACCTTGCCGCACCCGACAAGAACCTGGGCCGGGCCAAGGTCGAGGGCTGGATGACGAAGGAGGCGGCCACCGCCCTCCTGAAGATGGCCGGCCAGGACTACGAGAAGCTCAAGGCGCTTGCTGCCACTCCCGACTTCAAGGCCGTGCCCCTCGGCGTCACCGCGTCACTGAAAGTGAAGCAGACCATGCGCACCGTCGATTCGCAGAACGTGATCGGCAGGCTCGCGGGCGCCGATCCTGTTCTCAAGAACGAGTACGTCATCTATACCGCGCACTGGGATCATTTCGGCCACTGCGCTCCGGTCGACGGTGACGACATCTGCAACGGCGCCCTCGACAACGCCACGGGCGTTGCCACCATTCTCGACATCGCGCGCAAGATGAAGACCATCCAGCCCGCGCCGAAGCGCACGATCCTGTTTCTTTCCGTCACCGCGGAAGAGCAGGGTCTCCTCGGATCCGAGTACTACGGCAACTACCCGCTCTATCCGCTCGAGAAGACTCTCGGAGTCATCAACATCGACGGCATCAACCAGTGGGGCAGGACCTCGGACCTCGTGGTCGTGGGCCTGGGCGCGTCCGACCTCGACGACTACGCGATCGCGGCGGCGAAGGAGCAGAACCGCACCCTGAAGCCCGACGCCGAGCCCGAGAAGGGCTTCTACTACCGGTCGGATCATTTCAACTTCGCCAAGAAGGGCGTGCCCGCCTTCGACCCCGACGCCGGCGTCGACTACGTGGGCAAGCCCGCGGATTACGGCCAGAAGAAGCGCGACGAGTACACGAACGTCGACTACCACAAGCCCTCCGACCAGATAAAGCCCGACTGGGATCTCTCTGGCGCCACCGAAGACGCGAAGCTGTTCCTGGCCATGGGATACCGGCTCTCGCAGGCCGACAAGTATCCCGAATGGAAACCGGGCAACGAGTTCCGCTCCATCCGCGAGGCGGCGCTCCGCAAGAAGAATTAGACGCGCTCGA
>JAIBCN010000060.1 GCA_019694155.1 Vicinamibacteria bacterium
CGTCACCCGGCGCTACCTGATCGAGTACGAGCTCAAGGGAGCGATCACGCCCGCCTGGGACCTGCCGGCCGGCCGCCGACCGCTGGTGAGCGGCACCGCGCCCCGCAGCCCCCTGGAGAGGGCGAGCGAGGTGTGGAGCGCCTGGAGTGAGGCCTGGCCGGAGATCGACCGCCACTACCGGCTCGACCACGACGTCGTCTTTCCATCCGAGGGTGCGGGCGGGGGGGTGAGTGAACTCAACTACCGGCTGGAGTACGACACCGCATGGGTGCTCCTCGACAAGGACAGGGACCTGGGCGTCGCGACGCCTGATGTCGACTATCGCGTTCAGCGGGTCCTCAGGTACCTGCCCGCGGGCCGGCCGAAGGCGGTGGCCGCGGACCCGGCGCTTTTCCGCGTTTCCACCCTCGCGGCCCCGTTGCTCCTCGGCCTCGCCTTCGGCCTTCTCTTCCTCGCGGCGGATCGCCTGTTCCGTCCTTCTCCACGGGGTGATCGCGCGCTCTTCGAGAGCCGCGTGGCATCGCTGCCGCCCGAACTCATCCGGGCCCAGCTGGAAGGGCGCTCGTCTCCACCCTCGTTCCACGACTTCCTTCTCCGCATGGCCGCGCACAGGAAGATCACGATCTCCGTGATCTCCCCCGCCACCGACGAGGCGGAAGCGGAGGTGAATCTGCGCCTCACCACCGACCGCGCGAGGCTCACGCCCTTCGAGGCGGATGTCATCGGGGAGATCTTCGGCCGTCTCGACACGGTATCCACCACGGACATCCAGGCTCGATTCCGCGGCAGGAACTTCCACCCCGACGGAGTCGTGAGGGCGGCCTTCGAGAGGCTGCGCGCGCCCGCGGTGAAGAAGGCCCAAAGGGGCCGCCCGCTGCTCTCCGCCCTGCATCTGAGCTTCATGGCCGCGGGCGTGGGCCTCATGGTGAAGAGCCTGACCGACCGGACGATGGACGACCCGCTCCCTCTGCTCGCGGGTCTCGTGCCGGGGAACATACTGGTGACGCTCTGGCCGACCGGTTCCGCGGCGCGGCGGCCCGGCCTCCTCACCATCCTGATCGGAATGTGCAGCCTTGGCCTCCTCGGCGCCGCGCTCGCCCTGTCGCCGAACACACCTTTGAGCGGCGTCGCCGCGCTTGGGCTCACCGTGCTGAGCACCGGTCACTGTCTGGGACTGATCGCGCGTGTTCCAAAAGCGGGCCCCGCCGATCTCGAGCTCGACGCCGCACGAAGGTGGGCGCTCGCCGAGTTGCGGCGGCCAAGGCCGGATCTTCGCGACGCCTGGGTCGACTCCCTCGATGCCCTCGGCGCCTCCCGGGCGCTGGCCCGCTGGAAGGCCCGGCACACAGGGTCGTTTGAAGCCCCGGACATGAGCGACATGACTTCCGCCCCGGCGGGGCCGCCCTTCACCGGCGAGGCCCCGCGGCCGCCGACTCTGCCGGGCGGCTGGATCTACGGCTTCAGCGTGGAGGACGGGGACGACGAGGAAGACGAGGACGGCGAGGAGAAGGAGTGAAGCCAAGCGCGCGACCCGCGCGAATAGAATCCTGCCGCGTGAGCGGAGACGACGCCATGAAGAGCCCGACTCGCGAGCGCCTTCGGCAACCCCGGTTCCATAACCGCGCGGACGCGCGCCTGGCCACCTTGCTCGCCGCGGCCGCGGCGCTCGGCGTGGTCGCGCGCCCGGCGTGGAGCGAAGACACTCCTCCCGCGAAAAGGCCGGTGATCGGCCTGGTACTCGGCGGCGGTTCGGCCCGGGGCATGGCCCATGCGGGCGTCCTCCAATGGCTCGAGGAGCATCGCATCCCCATCGACCGGATCGCCGGCAACAGCACGGGCGCGCTGATGGGAGCCTCGTACGCGACGGGCCTGTCCGCGGAGGAAATCAAGACCCTCCTGCGCACCGCGGACTGGGACACCATCCTGAGGCCCGACATCCCCTACCCTCTGAAGTCCTTTCGCCGCAAGGAGGACGACCGCGACTACTCCGTCAAGGTCGAGGCCGGCCTGCGTCATGGCCTTCGGCTCCAGAGCGGTATCAACCCGGGCCACCACCTGAGTCTGATGGTGAGCCGCATCCTGCTCCCCTACTCCGGCGTCGCCAGCTTCGACGATCTGCCCATCCCGTTCCGTTGCGTGGCCACCGATCTCGAGAAGGGGCAGATCGTCGTGTTCGACCACGGACCGATCGCTCCCGCGGTGCGCGCCTCCATGTCGCTTCCCGGAACCTACGATCCGGTGCGCCTGAACGGGCGCCTCTTCGCCGACGGAGGGATCCTCAACAACGTTCCCGTCGACGTGGTGAAGGACATGGGCGCCGACGTGGTGATCGCGGTGCGGGTGGGGCCGAAGGCGGAAGACCAGGTGCCCGAGACCATCGGCGGCATCGCCAACCGGTCCATCACGCTCATGATGCAGGCCCTCGAGCGTCCGCGTCTGCGGCGCGCCGATGTGGTTCTCCTGCCGGATACCGAGGGACTCACCGCGGCGGACTTCAAGAAGAGCGACGAATTCGCGGCTCGCGGCTATCAGGCGGCCGAGGCGCGGAAGGACGATCTGCTCCCCCTGGCTCTCGACGAGACGGCCTGGAAGGCCTACCGGGCGGCGATCGAGGCGCGCAAGAAGCCCAGCCGTGATCCCGTCACCTTCGTCGAGGTCACCGGCATCTCGGACGGCGCCTCGGCCCAGATCTCCGAGCAGCTCGTCCGCCACATCGGCACCAATCCGCAAGCCGCGGCGGTGGAGGCCGACATCAACCACATCATCGGGCTCGGCCGATATGCGAGCGCCACCTACGGCCGGACGGTCATCGCCGACACCATGGGGCTCGGCATCCAGATCCGCGACAAGTCCTACGCCCCGCCTTTCGTCCGCTTCGCTCTGGATGTGAACAACGAGGACAAGGATGTGAGCCTCAGCCTGGGATCGCGGGTCACCCTGATGGACGTCACCGGCCTCGGATCCGAATGGCGGTTCGACGGATCGGTGGGATCCACGCTCAGCCTCAGCACCGAGCTCTACCAGCCTCTGGGCGGCGATCGGCCGGTGCATGGCGGAGCGTTCATCAGTCCGCGCGGCCGATACGTGCGGACCAATGAAAACCTCTACTCGGGCGGCGATCTCGTGGCCGTCTACTCACGGCAGCGTGCGGGAGCGGGGCTCGATATCGGGTGGAACTCGGGGGGCAGCACGAGATTGCGCGCGGCCTACGACATCGCGTATCTCCGGAGCACGACCAGCGTCGGCGACCCGTTGCTCACCAGCCTCAGCGGCACGGAACAGACTCTCCGCGCCCGCTTCGAATACGACGCCAGGGATGCCCCCTACCTTTCCGGCCGCGGCGTGAGCCTCACGGGAACCGTGCATTGGTTCCTCGAAGCGCCGGCCGCGCCTCGCCGGTTCGGGACGGTGGAAGGCGCCTTCCAGGCCGCTCACCCGGCGGGCGGTGGGAAGATCCTGAGTCTCGCCTTGGAGGGCGGCTCCAGTTTCGGAGGCGACCCGCCGATCCTGTACCGGTTCCCACTCGGCGGGCCGTTCCGGCTGGGGGCGTACCCGACCTACGCCTTCCGCGGCTCGCAATACCTCCTCGGAAGCCTGACCTACAAGATACCCGTGGGCAAACTTCCCAAGCTCCTGGGCGGCCAGATGTACGTCGAGACGCTGATCGAGAGCGGCGGCGTCTTCGAGGACCTCGCCGAGGCGCGATTCAAGTCGAGCGTCACTGCGGGACTCGCCTCGGACACCCTGATCGGCCCGCTTTTCGCCGGCCTCAGCGTGGGGCAGGGCGGAGAGACCCGCGTTTACTTCCTCATCGGCCGGCCGGTCCGGTAGATCTCATGAAGAGCCGCTGGACGACCTGGCTGTTCACCGCGGCCGCCCTCCTGTCCGTCGCCCCGCAGTGGGTTCGTTATGCCGGGAGCGTGCGCACCGGGGACTATGGCGGCTCGGCCGACGGGCAGCGCGTGGAAGCGCTGCTCAAGGCCTCGACCGCTACCCTCGAAGGCGGGCCCTTCGCCACCGTGCCCTGGGATGGCCGCTACTCCGTGGCCCCGGATCGTTTCAACGATCTCGGCACCGCGACCCTCGTCTCCCTATGGACCCACGCCACCGGGCGTCAGGCCACGGCCGCCACTCTCGGCTCCATCAACCTCG
>JAIBCN010000198.1 GCA_019694155.1 Vicinamibacteria bacterium
GTGCTCGACGCGGTTTCGCCCCGCAAGGACGTGGACGGCTTCCATCCCGAGAACGTGGGCCTCCTCTCGCAGAACCGCATGCGGTTCGCGCCCTGCACTCCGGCCGGCATCATGGAGATGCTCCGTCGCGAAGGCATCGACCCCAAGGGCAAGCGCGCCGTGGTGGTCGGCCGCAGCGACATCGTGGGGAAGCCCATGGCCATGCTCCTCCTTCATTCCCACGCCACCGTCACCATCGCGCACTCGCGCACTCGCGACCTTGCCGAGGTGACGCGCGGCGCCGACCTTCTCATCGCCGCGGTGGGGAAGGCGGGGATCATCCGCGCGGACTTCGTCCGCGAAGGCGCCGTGGTGATCGATGTCGGCATCCATCGCATCTCGACGGAGGCCGAGGCGAAGGACATGCTCTCGCCCGCGCGCCTCGCGAAGTTCGATGTCGCCAAAGGCGCCGTGGTGGGCGACGTCCATTGGCCCGCCGTCTCGGAGATCGCCTCCGCCCTCACTCCCGTACCCGGAGGCGTCGGCCCCCTGACCATCGCCATGCTCATGTCGAACACGCTCAAGGCCGCGAAGCTCTTCGCGAAGTCCTGAGCATGGCCACGGCGCGCCCCCCTTACCGGGTGGGCATCACCGGTTCGATCGCGTCGGGCAAATCCACGGTGGCCCGGCGATTGAAGGACCGCGGCATCCCCGTGATCGACCTCGACAAGGTCGGCCACGAAGTCCTGCGGAAGCGGCACGAGGCCTTCGAGCCCGTGGTCGCCGCCTTCGGCGAAGGCATCCTGGGCGATGACGGCGAGATCGACCGCAAGAAACTGGGGGCCGTGGTCTTCGCCGACCCCGCGGCCCGTGAGCGGTTGAACGCGATCATGCATCCGCGGATCCGCGACGAAGAGGCGCGCCGCATCGCCGCCATGGCGGAAGCGGGGGAGACCGCGGTGGCCACGGAGGCCGCGCTGCTGATCGAGTCCGGGCAGAAGCAGCGATTCGACTTCTTCGTCGTGGTGGGGTGCGCGCCCGAGATCCAGATCGCGCGCCTGATGAAGCGCGACCATTGCTCGGAAGAGGAAGCGAAGCGACGGATCGCCTCTCAACTCTCTTTCGAAGAGAAGAAGGCGCACGCCGACTGGGTGATCGACACCAGCGGGGAGAAGGAGCACACCTTCGCGGAAACCGACCGGCTTGTCGATGAGATCAAGCGCCGCGCCGCCGAGCGCACCAGCTAGTCCCGAATCTCGATCCCCAGCGAGGCCAGGGTCGGAACGAGCGCCTCGCGGGCGCGAAGGATCGATTCGATGAACTCACGCAGGGCGCCGCGGCCGCCCGCGTTCTCCATGATCATGAAGGCCGCTTCCTTGACGGCTATGGGCGCATCCGCGGGCGCGGCCGAGAGGCCGGCCTGCTGGAGCACGGGAAGGTCTGGATAGTCGTCGCCGATGTAGGCCACCTCGTGAGCCTGGAGCGACTTCTCGGCGAGGATCTCTGCGAATAGGCGGCCCTTGTCCAGCGACCCCTGCTTCACCACGCTCATACCAAGAGTACGCGCGCGCTCCGTCACCGTCGTGGAGGCGCGGCCCGTGATGATCCCCGTTTCGATTCCCGCGGCGTGCGCGAGCACGATGCCGTAGCCGTCCTTCACGTTGAAGACCCGCGCTTCCTCGCCGGACGGCAGAACGAAGATGGATCCGTCGGTCATGACGCCATCCACGTCGGTGAGGATGAGCTTGAGACGCAGGCAGCGCTCTTTGAGCAGTCGGTCTTTCATGGAGCGATCCTACCGGCCCCGGTGCGTTGGGCCTTGTCAACCGCCGGAGCATTGAACAGACTAGGCCGATGAGTTCCGCCTCTCGGGCGCCCGACCCCTTGCCGCCGCTTATCGGCAAGCGCCTGCTCGTCGTGCTCGGGAGCTATCGGAGCAAGCGTCATATCTACGAACGCGCCCGGGACCTGGGAGTCCGGCTCGTCGTGCTCGATGGCCCGGGCCACTGGATGCGGGAGTGCGCGGGACCGGGAGACCTCGTGGAGCGGCACCTCTCCGTCGACCTCGCGCCGCTGCCCACCTTCGTCGACCGTGCGGTCGAGGCGGTGAGGAGCGCCGGCCTCGTCATGGACGGCATCGGCACGATCGACGAGTTCGCGGGCGCTTTCACCGCGCGGATCGCCGACCGGCTCGGCCTGCCCTTTCACTCGGTCGCCGCCGCCGATCTCGCGCGCGACAAGAACCGCGCCCGAAAGGCCTGCGCCGCCGCGGGCCTTCCCGGCCCCGCGTTCGCCCGCATCGAACGCCCGGAGGATCTGCGCGGCGCGGGGGAGCGCGTCGGTTTCCCGGCCGTGCTCAAGCCGGTGTCGGGCGTCGGCTCCGTGCAGACCTTCCGGGTCGAGAACGAAGCCGACCTCGCCCGGCGCTACGAGACGATCGTGAGCGAGGTGCGCGAGGCGCGGGCGACGCCGCGCGGCGGCCTGAGCAGCGACAAGCACTGGTTCGACCTCATGTGGTCGGGTGTTCCCGCCCTCACTCTCGAGTCCTGGATCGAAGGACGCAAGTACGACGTCGATCTGCTGCTCGACGATCAGGCGGTGGTCTATGCGCACGCGACCGACGATCTCGAACCCTGCGGCCTGCGCGACGTTCGGCGTGTCGCGCCCTCAGGCCTCGAGGCCGCGGAAGAAGAGGAACTCGTGGTTCACGCCGCCGCCTGCGTGCGCGCGCTCGGATTTCGGCGCGGTGCTTTCAACGTCGAGGTGAAGCGGACCGCAAAGGGGCCGCGCATGATCGAAGTGAACGGCCGCCTCGGCGGCTACTCGACGACCGATGTCCATCGCGCGGTGTGGGGCGTCGATCTCGTCGAACAGTGGCTGCGCTCCGCGCTCGATCTGCCCTTCGATGTGCGCGATCACCCGGCCTCGTGCTTCGTCGCGGAGTCGCTTTTGCCCGCGCCCCGCAGCGGCATTCTGCGCCGCGATCTTGTTCTCGATCCCCTGCGAGGGGCGCCCGCGGTGGTCGCGGCCCGGCCATGGGTGTTTCCGGGCGATCTCGTGGCTGGTGTCGAAACCGGCGCGCCGGACTGGCTGGGCGCGCTTCTCACCCGGGGCTCGAGCCGTGAGGAAGCGCTCACCGAACTCGACCGACGTCTCGCCGAGATGGAGCCCCCCGTGATTTCAGGGAGCGAATCGGAATAACATGCCCCAGCATCTTGTGGCATCGGTCTGCAAGGCCACAACATAAGGAGCGCCTTGATCAACGATTGGAGTTCGTACCGAATCTTCGTGTTCACCCCGTACCGCATGACTGCGGCGGGTCCGGAGAGCGTCACCTACGGCACCGCCGAGTTCAAGGCGGAAGTCGCGGGCTGGATGGAATCGCTGGGCGCCGAGCACACCTGGGTGGAGGTGACGCCCGAGACCTCGGCCATGGAGATCGTGCGAGCGCAGGACGAGGCGGCCCGGCGGCCGGTGGTCGTCTTCAATCTCTGCGACGGCATCGAAGTCGACGGCTATCCCGGGATCAAGACGACGCGCGCGCTCGAGGCGAGCGGTCTCCCATACTCCGGGGCCGACCCCGCCTTCTATGAGCTCACCACTCCGAAGACGCTCCTCAAGCAGCGCCTGCTCGAACACCGGGTTTCGACCTCGCCCTTCGTGATCATGCGGGATCCCGAAGTGGACGGGCCGCGCGCCGGCCGCACGCTTGGCTACCCCCTCATCATCAAGCCGGACGTTTCCGCGGCGAGCTTCGGCATCTCCATCAAGTCGGTGGTGCAGGACGACGCCGCCTGCGTCGCCCAGGCGAAGGCGGCGATCGCGGGGGAACGCGATCAGGAGAACTACTACGAGGGCGTCTTCGCGGAGCGCTTCATTCCCGGCCGCGAGTTCACCGTCCTGTGCGTGTCCGATCAGGCTGCGCCCGGCGGCGTCTTCGTGTATCCGCCGGTGGAGCGGGTGTTCCACTCGGCTCTTCCCGCGCACGAGCGCCTGCTCTCCTACGACCGGTACTGGGAGAAGTACGAAACCGAGGGCGCCCTGCCCGATCGCGCGCCCATCGCTCACTACGAGAGCGCGCCTGTGCGATACGCCGACGCGCTCGCGCTGCTGGCGCGCGACGCCTACGCGGCCCTCGACGGCGTGGGCGACGGCCGCGTGGACATCCGGCGCGACGAGCGGACGGGCGAGTTCCTCGTCCTCGAGGCGAACTGCAACTGCGGCCTGTCGACGGACGGCGAGACTTCCGTGAGCTGGATCCTCCGCCTCTCCGGCGAGACCATGCCGCGTCTGCTCGACCGCATCTTCGCCTCCGCCATCCTCCGCCGCACGGCCCAGGCCCGTCCGGCCCGCCGGCCGAGGGTGAAGGTCGAGGCGGTGGGAGCCGCGGGCTAGCCCCGAGCCGCTCCTAGGGCCGGCGCGCGAGCTGCGCGCGCAGGTCCTTGATCTTGTCGCGAAGCTTCGCGGCCTCTTCGAAGTCGAGGGCGCGCGCCGCCTCGCGCATCAGCCGGTCGAGGTCCTTGATGCCGCGTTCGATCTGCTCGGGCGTCCGGTAGCTCTTCGTGTCGATCTGGCCCTTGAGCGCCTCGCGCTCCTCGGCCTTGCGCAGCGCCTCGTCGTTGACACTCAGGAGCTGGCCCAGGGTCTTGCGCACGGTTTCCGGCGTGATGTTGTGCTCGCGGTTGTGCGCTTCCTGGCGGGCGCGGCGGCGATCGGTCTCGCCCATCGCGCTTCGCATCGAGTCCGTCATGGTGTCCGCGTAGAGGATGGCCTTGCCGTCCACGTTTCGCGCGGCCCGGCCCACGGTCTGGATGAGCGACCCCGCGGATCGCAGGAATCCTTCCTTGTCCGCATCGAGGATGGCCACGAGCGACACCTCGGGGAGGTCGAGGCCTTCGCGAAGAAGGTTGATGCCGACGAGCACATCGAACACGCCGAGCCGCAGGTCGCGCAGGATCTCGACGCGCTCGATCGCGTCGATGTCGGAATGCAGATACCGCACCTTCACCCCGAGTTCGGCGTAGTACTCCGTGAGATCCTCGGCCATCCGCTTGGTGAGGGTGGTGACGAGAACGCGCTGCTGCACCGCGACCCGCGCCCGGATCTCCGCGAGGAGGTCGTCCACCTGACCCTTCACCGGGCGGATCTCCACCACGGGGTCGACGAGGCCGGTGGGGCGAATGACCTGCTCGATGAAGACGCCCTTCGTGCGCGTCATCTCGTAGGGGCCCGGCGTCGCCGACACGAAGATGGTCTGGCCGATGCGCGCCTCGAACTCTTCGAAGTTGAGCGGCCGGTTGTCGAGGGCCGACGGCATGCGGAAGCCGTACTCGACGAGCGTCGTCTTCCGCTGACGGTCGCCGAAGTACATGCCGCGAACCTGGGGCACGCTCTGGTGCGACTCGTCGATCACGTAGACCGTGTCCTTGGGGAGGTAGTCGATCAGCGTCGGGGGCGGTTCGCCGGCCGCGCGCCCCGAGAGATGCCGCGAGTAGTTCTCGATTCCGTGGCAGTGGCCGGTGGCGCGAAGCATCTCCAGATCGAAGCCGGTGCGCTGGCGCACGCGCTGGGCTTCGAGGAACTTGCCCTGGCGGTCGAGGGTGGGGGCGTGCTCCTCCAGTTCAGCTTCAATTTTCTGGATCGCCTGCTCCAGGCGCGGCCGGGGAGTGACGTAGTGGGACGAGGGATAGATCGCGACCTGCGCCAGCTTCTGCCGGGCCTTCCCGGTCAAAGGATCGAACTCGGTGATGGTCTCGATGACGTCGCCGAAGAGTTCGACGCGGACGCCGAAGTCGTCGTAGGCGGGCATGATCTCGATCACGTCGCCGCGCACCCGGAAGGTGCCGCGGGCGGGCTCGAAGTCGTTGCGGTCGTAGCGCGCCTCCACGAGCTTCTGCAGCATCGTCCCGCGGTCGAGGGTGTCGCCCTGGCGCAGAAAGAGCAGCATGCCGTAGTAGGCCTCCGGCGAGCCCAGGCCGTAGATGCAGGACACGGAGGCGACGATGATGACGTCGCGGCGCTCGAAGAGACTGCGGGTCGCGGACAGCCGCATCTTCTCGATCTCTTCGTTGATCGTGGCTTCCTTGTCGATGTAGGTGTCCGACTGGGGAACGTAGGCCTCGGG
This sequence comes from Vicinamibacteria bacterium, assembly GCA_019694155.1. GTDB lineage: Bacteria > Acidobacteriota > Vicinamibacteria > Fen-336 > JAGNNV01 > JAGNNV01. The sequence continues at coordinate 6,104 of JAIBCN010000198.1, forward strand.
CTGGTAGTAGTCGTAGTACGAGACGAAGTACTCCACCGCGTTCGTCGGGAAGAAGCTCTTGAACTCCTGGTAGAGCTGGGCCGCGAGCGTCTTGTTGTGGGCGAGCACGAGGGCGGGGCGATTGACGTTCGCAAGCACCGAGGCGATGGTGAAGGTCTTGCCGCTGCCGGTGACGCCGAGGAGAACCTGGTCCTTCTCCCCGCTCTTGAGGCCTTCGCTCAGGTCCGCGATGGCCTTCGGCTGATCGCCCTGGGGCGTGAAGTCCGCCGCGAGTTCGAAGCGGGAATCGGCCGGAGTGGGAACGAAGCGCGGCGGTGGTTCGGTGACCTGGGTTCGTGGAGGCATCGGACTTCAAAGATTAGCCCCAGACACTCGGTGGGCGGGAGCCTTGATCCATCGCCACGATCCCCTCCGTTTGCGGTATCGTTTGGCGATGTCGCAACCCTCTATCCTTCAATCCCTGGGCGGCCCTCTCGGAGGGCAGAAGTTCGAATTCCGCGGCGGGAACGCGATGGTTGGAAGCGCACCCGACTGCGCGGTCAGGCTGGAAGCGCCGGGTGTGGAGGGCCACCACGCCCGCATCGCGATCGACATTACGGGCGCCACGATCTATCGGGTCGATGGCCCCCTGGGCGTGAACGATGACGTAGTGACCACGGACGCGCTGCTGCGCTCCGGCGATTTCGTGTGGATCGGCGAGCCGGGAGGCCCCAATTCGCTGATGTTCCAGTTCACCCTCGGCGATGTCGAGGAGACCGAGGCGGAACCGGCGCCCGCGCCCGCTGCCGTGGTCGAGGAAGTGGCCCCGCAGGAACTGCCCGCCCCCGAAGCCGCGCCCGCGGAGGTCGCACCGGTGGAGGGTCCGGCCGAGCAGGAACTGATGGAGATGGCTCCCGAGCCCGAGCCCGTGGCCGAGCAGGCGACCCTCGTCGAGCAGAGCCAGCCCGAACCGGCGGCCGTCGTCGAGACCGCTCCCGATGTGGCCGCCGAGCCCATGATGGTCGAGGCCGCTCCCGAGCCGGCCTTGAGCGAGACCGTGGCGGAACTCGAGCCCGTGGCCGAGATCGAATCGGTCAACGAAATCGAGTCCTCGTTCGAGCCTCCTCCGGCCTTCGCCCGGACCGCGGAGGTCGAACATTCTCTCGAAGCGCCGGCCGTGGCGGAACCTCCCGCGCCCGAATTCTCCACCGCGGAGACCGTGGTGGTGCCTCCCGCGCCCTGGCAGACGCCCGCCGCAGCTGCCCCCAGCGCGCCCGAGCCGGCCAAGGAGTACGCGAGCGCGTGGGAGTCTTCCGCGCCCCCGGCCGCACCCGCCGCCGAGACGCCCGAGGCCACCGTGGTGCTGCCTCCAGCACCCCCCGCCGCGCCTCGCGTGCCCTCGGCCCCTCGTCCGTCGGCTCCCGCTCCCGCTCCCGCGCGCCCCGCGCGGCCCGCGACCACTCCCACCACTGGTCCCACCAAACGACCGCCCACTCCCGCTTCCGCCATCAAGATCCGCACGGTTGAGCAGGACAAGGCCCTCCGGACGCCTCCACCGCCTCCTCCTCCGGCGCGGACGACGTCCAGCATGCCCATGATCGTGGGCGGCCTGGTGGTTCTCCTCGTGGTCGCGGTGGGAGGCTTCTTCCTGCTGAAGCCCGCCCCCGCGCCGGTCGCCCCGCCCACGCCCGCGCCGACTCCGGTGGTGGTGGCGACACCTCCACCCGCCACGCCTGAAGCGACGCCTGAAGCCACCCAGGTGGCCGTGGTTGAGCCCACACCGGAACCGACGCCGGAGCCTGTCGCCCCGACGCCCCGCGCAGCCGCGACCCCGGCGCCTCGCGCCACGCCGACGCCCGCGCCTCGTGCGACGCCGACCCCGCGCACCACGCCCACACCCACCCGTCCTGGCGCGGCGCCCACCGTGGCCCCGACCGCCGTCGCCCCCGTTGCCCCCGTCTCCCAGGCTCCCCGCCTGCTCGAAGAGGCCCGGGCCGCGATGAACGCGAAGGACCTGCCCAAGGCCGCGCAGCTCCTTGGCGAAGTGCTGAAGCTCGAGCCCGGCAACGCCGAGGCCGCGACCCGCAAGGCCGAGGTGGACTCCCGCATGGCCTCGCTGGCGAAGAAGTTCGTCACCGGCGCCACCACCGTAATCGGCGGCAAGACCGCGAAGGGCCCGAGCGGCTTCGACCTCGGCGGCGGCGGCGTCGTCAAGACCGACTTCTCCGCGCAGATCCGCTGCACTACGACGCCCACTTCCGTCGATCCCGGCACATCGTTCTCCATCCGCTGCTCCATCCTCAACATCGGAGCGAAGGCCTTCAAGATCGAGGGCGTTACCGCCAACGAAGTGGCGGACGGGGCCAAGACCGCGGGCGCGGGCGTCGCGCCGCGTGGGGACGTCGCACCCCAGGCCGACGCGGTGATCCTGGAGCGCGCCGGCACCTGGAGCGCCAAGGGAAGCTGGTCTCTCGAGGTGATCGCGAAGACCACCAAGGACGAGTCGTTCCGCGTCGTCTATAGCTGGCGCTAACCCCTCGGCGCATTAATCTCGGTCTTCTTCGGAGGACTAAAGATGAATGCGCTGATCTGGATTCTCACCGGCCTTCTCGCGGGCATGGCCGCCCGCATCGCCATGAAGTCCTCGCAGAGCGGGGGCCTGCTGCAGGACATCTCGCTCGGCCTGTTTGGCGGCGTCCTCGGCGGCGCGTTGTTTCGCGTGATCGGGGCGACGCCGAGGGAGGGAAGCCTCACCCACTTCGTCACCGCGGTGGTGGGCGCGATGCTCGCCATCGGCCTCGCGCGATCGGCCCAGCATGCGGCCGCGGCCATAGGCATATCGGAGGTGGAGCGCCTCCGCATTCTCGATATCGAGGCCCAGTTGAAACGGCTGGGCCTCAACCCCGCCGCCTTCGAACGACTGCGCAGCAACGCCCTCTCGGTCGACGCGACCGCGAAGTTCGAGGAACGCCGCACCCTCGGCGAGCGCGCCGCCGATCGTCTCGCCGCATTCGGAGGAAGCTGGACGTTCCTCGGGTTGTTCTCGGTCTTTCTCATCCTGTGGATGGCCTACAACTCCGAATCGCCGAACGCCTACGACCCCTATCCCTTCATCCTCCTCAACCTGATGCTCTCCTGCATCGCCGCCATCCAGGCCCCCATCATCATGATGAGCCAGGGGCGGCAGGCCGCGACCGACCGCGCGGAAGCGAGGAACGACTACGAGGTGAACCTCAAGGCCGAGGTGCAGATCGCGGCCCTGCACGTGAAGCTCGACGAACTGCGAGAGGCTCAGTGGCGCGAGCTGATGGCGATCCAGCAGAGGCAGATCGAGCTTCTCGAGCGTGCGCTCAGAATCGAAGGAAAGAGCGGGACCGGGGCGACATAGACTCCGCACCGAAATGAAGACCACACCGATCGACGAGACCCACGGCGCCGCCCTCCGGTCCTGGGTGGAGAGCGCACACGCGCCTGGCACCGACTTCCCGATCCAGAATCTGCCGTTCGGCGTCTTCCGGACCAGCGGAACGGAGTCGAACCGCATCGGAGTCGCGATCGGCGAGTTCGTCCTCGACCTCCGGGCTTGCCTCGAGCGGAGCCTGCTCACGGGCATGCCCACGAGGATCCTCGCCGCCTGCGGCGAATCGACGCTCAACGCCCTGATGGCCTGCCCGGACATCGAGCGCAGAGCGCTGCGCCATCGCCTTTCTCATCTGCTCCGCGCCGAGGGCGCCCAGGTGACCGCGAAGCCGCACGCGGCGGAGGTGCTCGTGCCGCAGCGCGAGGCCCGCATGGCCCTGCCCGCGCGCATCTCCGATTACACCGACTTCTACGCCTCGATCGACCACGCGACGAACGTGGGGTCGATGATGCGGCCGGACAATCCGCTGCTCCCGAACTACAAGTGGGTGCCTATCGGCTATCACGGCCGTTCGTCGTCGATCGTGGTGAGCGGCACGCCGGTGCGCCGCCCCAGCGGCCAGATCGATCCCAGCGCCGCGGGCCAGCCTCCTCATTTCGAGCCCAGCAAGCTCCTCGACTACGAGCTGGAGATGGGGATCTTCATCGCGGAGGGAAATGAGCTGGGAACGCCCGTGCCCGTCACCGAGGCGGGGGCGAAGATCTTCGGCCTGTGCCTCCTCAACGACTGGTCGGCCCGCGATATCCAGAAGTGGGAGTACCAGCCTCTCGGTCCTTTTCTCTCGAAGAACTTCGCGACCTCCATCAGTCCGTGGGTCGTGACCGCGGAAGCGCTCGCCCCGTTCCGGGTGGCCGCGTTCCATCGCCCCGAAGGCGACCCCGCTCCGCTGCCGCACCTGAAGAGCGCGCAGGACCAGGCGCTTGGCGGCTTCGATCTGAACCTCGAGGTGTCGCTCTCGACCCGTGCGATGCGGTCGCACGGCCATGCGCCCGTCCGCCTGTCGCGCTCGAACGTGGCCTCGCTCTACTGGACCCCCGCGCAGATGATCGCGCATCACACGAGCGGCGGGTGCAACCTGAACCCGGGCGACCTCCTCGGCACGGGCACGGTGAGCGGCAAGACGAAGGAGAGCCGCGGCTGCCTCCTCGAACTCACGATGCGCGGCAAGGACCGGCTCGCGCTTCCGGGCGGCGAGACCCGAGCCTTCCTGGAGGACGGAGATGAGATCACCTTCACCGCCTCGTGCGAGCGCGAAGGCTTCGCCCGCATCGGATTCGGAGAGTGCCGCGGTGTGGTCATCGGCTAGCCGCGCCGCTGGCGCAGCCCTTCTCGCCTTCACGATGATGTTGTTTTGCCTCTCGTCATTGCGAGACCCCACTCCGTCTCGTACCGGGTCGAAGCAACCCCGCCTTCCCAACTATCTCTCGGCAACGACCGTCCACGCCGCCGAGCGCCCCCGCGCCCGCGACCTCGGCATCGCCCCCGGCGTCCTCCCTCCCGGCCCCCTGAACGCCATCACCGACGTCGCCGGCGTCCGCGTCGGCCAGACCACTCTCATCGAGGGCGACCGCGTGCGCACCGGCGTCACCGCCATCCTCCCTCACCAAGGAAACCTCTTCCAGGACAAGGTTCCGGGCGCCGTCTTCATCGGCAACGCCTTCGGCAAACTCGCAGGCTCCACCCAGGTCCAGGAACTCGGGACGATCGAGACACCCATCGTTCTCTCGAACACCCTGGCCGTTGGCACGGTGATGGACGCGGTCGTGGGGTGGACCCTCGCGCAGCCCGGCAACGCGGACATCCGCTCGGTCAACGCAGTGGTGGGGGAGACGAACGACGGGGGACTGAACGACATCCGCTCGCAGCCGGTGCGCAAGGAGCATGTCCTCTCCGCGCTGCGCGACGCGCGCGAAGGGGCGGTGAGCGAAGGCGGCGTGGGGGCAGGAACGGGCACGATCGCCTTCGGATTCAAGGGCGGAATCGGGACGTCGTCGCGAGTGGCGCCGGTTGACGGACGGAGCTACGTCGTGGGCGTCCTGGTGCAATCGAACTTCGGAGGTGTGCTCTCCATCGATGGTGTGCCCGTGGGGAAGGAGCTTAGAAGGCACGCGTTCGCGCGGAACGGATCGCCCCCCGACACCGCGGATGGCTCGTGCATGATCGTCGTCGCCACCGACGCGCCGCTCTCGCCGAAAGACCTGAGCCGCCTCGCCGCTCGCGCGGTGTTCGGCCTCGCGCGCACGGGCTCGTCCTACTCGAACGGCAGCGGCGATTTCGCCATCGCCTTCTCGACCGCGAAGGAACTTCGGGTGGCGCACGGCGCTACCGCAATCACACCGCGGCCCGCGCTGCCGACCGAAGCGGTCTCACCGCTGTTCGAGGCGGTGCTCGAAGCCACCGAGGAGGCGGTGATCAATTCACTGCTGAAGGCCGAGACCACGACCGGCAACGGCCGCACGGTTCAGGCTCTCGACATCGAGAAGCTCCGCGAGCTACTGAAGAAGTACGGTCGCTGACCCGCACGGGGCCCGGCCCCGGGCCCGGCTATCGGCGGCAGAGGTCGGTCACGATCTCCTGCGTGGGGCAGGGAGGAATCGTCCCGTAGATCTTGTCGAAGCTCGTGGAGTTGCAGTAGCGGGCGAAGTCCGAGCGAAACGAAAGCGCGATGAGTTCGCGGTTGCCATCGAAGTACCTGGTGGTCCCTCCGAGGAATTCGTCCCCCTGGGCAATGGCCACGTAGACACCGGGACAGTGGCGCTCCTGTGCATAGGCGTAGCCCGTGCATCGAACCCCATCGCGCACCAGAGCGCCAGGAAAGACCCGGGATGCGGAGTCGAGCTCACTGAGGTCCCCGAAGCACTTGCCGAAGGTGGCAATCACGAACGGAGTCGGAGATGGCTGGGGGACCACGCTGGGCCGGGCGGGAGTGTCGCACGCTGCCCAGCAGACGATGAGACCCAGGAGCGGTGCGCGCCGACGTCTGGTCACCGTCGACAGAGGTTTGTCACGATCGTGGCGTTTGGGCATCGCGGCACGGTCCCATAGGTGATGCTCCCGCTGGTCCGGTCGCAGTAGAACGGGGTGTCGGTATGGCTGACCAGCGCGATGAGCCGCCGATCGCCGTCGAAATACCGCGTCGTTCCGCCCAGAAGTCGGTCTCCCTGTGCGATCGCGACGTAGACGCCGACGCAGTGGTGCTCCTCCGCATAGGTCAGCTGGCCGGGACAGGCCACGCCATCCCTGACCAGTGCGTCCGGAAACACCGTCGCCGACCCTGTAATCGAGGCGATGTCGCCGAGGCACGGGCCGTTGGAGCTGAAGGTCGGCGTGGGTGAAGGCACGGGGGTGGGGGAGGCAGAACCCCCGCACGCCACGCACGACATGGCGAGGCCCAAGACTCCCGAGCGCGCCCAGCTCATGGGCCGGATGTTACTCCCGCTGTCGTTGCTTCCTAGATTTGGCCAGCCGTGTGCGCCGCTTTAGCAAATCATCCTCGAGACTCGCGAAGTCGGATCGCCCCGCGACGAGATCCAGCCCGTCGTCGACGATCCGCAGCGCCTCCACCTTGTCCTTCCGCGTGTGCTCGAGCAGCATCGCGAGCTCGCGATGGGCGACCGCACTCGCGAGACTCACCGCGATGCGCCACAACCGTTCCGCTTCGTCGTGGTGCTTGCGAGCTTTGGCCCGATAGGCGAGCCGCACGGTGGCGTCGACCCGCGCGCGGCCGGAGCCGCTCTCCGCGATGGCGCGATAGACCTCTTCGGATCGCTCGTCGAGTTCCGCGCGCTCCAGCACTCGACCGAGCGACAACACATCGAAGGCATCCTCGGGCAGGGCGCCGGGTTCCGCGACCATCGCGAGCGCCTCGCCGGTGAGCGCGGCGAGCGAAACGATGTCCTGAAGGTTGTGCTCGAGGACCTGGACCATGAGCCGGCCGTCCTTGCGGCGGAGGTACTCGAAGTAGCGCTCGGGAATGAAGGCGCCGGGGATGTCGTCTTCGCGATGGAACCCCATCACCCCTCGTTCGAGTGACTGCAGCGAGCACGATTCGAGTCTCGCCTTCCACAGCCGCCGGCCGGGATGGAGCATGTCGAGGTGCCGCGAGGTCTGACGGAATACGCGGCGCTGAAGGCGGAAGCGGCTTTCGAGCAAGGGCACGTCGAACTGCTTGCCGTTGAAGGAGACGATGGTGTCGAAGCGCTCGAGGTCGCGCTCGACCGCGCGGATGAGGGCGCGCTCCTCGTGGAAGTCGCGCATGAAGTACTGCCGGACGATGAACGACTCGCCCTCGATGAACCCGACCGCCACCAGGAACGCCGCGGTGCCGGCGCCGCCCGAGAGGCCAGTGGTCTCGGTATCGATGAAGGCGGCCTTGCGGGGATCGAAGTCGTCGAGGTCGACAGAAGCGGTGAGGATGCGCGCGGCGTCGGGCAGGGCATTGACGAGCTTCTCGAGCGACGTGCGCCCGACCCGCGCGTCGAGCCGGTACGCCGCGTCGCGCATCAGGAACTCGCCGTGCGTCGACGAGACGATCTCGCCGCCGATCAGCTTCGCGAGATCCTCAGGTGGGCCTTCGAGAGCGTAAACGTCGACGGCGCGTGCGACTGGAGGCCGGATCCCAGGGTCAGCGCTATCCAGCTCGAAGTACGCAGGCCGCTCGACGACCTCCGCGCTGCCACGCTGCCGACTCCGAACCTGCTGGTCGATGAGCGCCTGAAGCCGCGCCTTGAGGGACAGGTTTCCGGATTCCGGAGAGGGGCCAGGACCCGAGGTCAAATCCATCGCGTCTGGCGGCGGGGGAGCCTCCGGCTCGACGCGCCCTCGCTCCTGGACCTCGCGAAGTCGGTCTTGGAGGGAGCGCGCCACTACAACCTCTCCGTCATTGCGAGGGCTGCGTCCGGTCCTGGCTCGGCCCGAAGCAATCCCGTGGAGCCGCGAGATTGCCTCGTCGGATCCTTCTCGATGGCCTCCTCGCAATGACGGAGCATGGTCATCCCCGCATCGCCACGCGCAGCAGATGCAACGCCACTTCCTTGCCCTTCGACCCGACCTCTCCGGCCGGCCCGACGCACGACGGACACCCATCGAAGCACGGGCAGTTCTCGATCAACGTGAGGCTTTCCGCGATCAATCGGTCATGCAACCGGAACAAGGGCTCGGACAACCCGATCCCGCCGGGGTAGTTGTCGTAGACGAAGATGTTCGGTTCGTAGGGCTCCATCACGGGCGCCAGTCCCGTCTCGGAAGGCGCCCCCGCGTTCCCAAACTGCTTCCGCCGATCCGGCCACACCGGCACCAGCCCCATCCCACGCTCCACCTTGGCCTCACCCTGCCCATTGTCCCCAACCGCGACACCCAGATCCCGCCGATCGCACATCAGGAACAACGACGCGAGCTGCCCAAGGGTGTGCGACAGAGCAATCACCCCATCCCGCTTCTCCTCCCCGGTGAAGGGCAACTGCGCAATCACCTCCCGGGGAATGGTGAGCCAGTACGAGGTGGTGTGCATCTCCTTCTGAGGCATCTGCAGCTCACCCGACCCCACGTTCTCGTTCGTGTAGAACTTGATCTTCTTGAACCCCACGATCTGCTGAGAGACATGGACCTCGCCGTGCGAGCGGATCACCTGCCCACGCGGCTCCTCGAGGAACGAATCGAGGATCTTCACCTTCGTGTACGTGATCGCGTCGGTGTAGTAGTCGACATCCGCCTCGCGGATGTGCGCCCGCCGCTCCTTGTGGTCGTACTTGTGCACGAGGTACGTCTTCCCCTCGAGCATGTACACCGCCTTCTCATGCACCATCATGGGCGCCGAGTCGAAGTCCACCTCGGCCACGATCTTCGGCTCGCGAGTGATGTCCTGGATCACGAAGTTGTCGGACGACACGCTGCGCAGCGAGACGGTATCGGCAGGGTAGCTCTCATGCGTCCAATGCCAGGAGTCGCCCGCCTTGTGCACAAACCCCTGAGTCTCGAGGAACCCAAGAATCTCCACCAGATTCTCCGACCCGAAAGTCTCATCCGACTCGATGGGCAGCTCGAACGCCGCGCACTTGATGTGCGAAATCAGGATATGCAGGTTGTCGGGATTGATCCGCCCTTCCTCGGCCGAAGCTCCGAAGAAATACTCGGGATTCCGCCCGATGAACTGATTGAGCGGCGTCGAGTTCAAGACGAGCACCGCGGCCGAAGTCGACCCGCGCCGCCCCGACCGCCCCGCCTGCTGCCAGGTGGACGCGACCGTCCCTGGATACGACAGCATCACCGAAACATCGAGAGCACCGATGTCGATGCCCAGTTCCAGAGCGTTCGTCGAAACCACGCCAAGCACCGAGCCGTCGCGCAGCCCCCGCTCGATCTCGCGGCGCTTCAGCGGCAGATACCCCCCGCGATACCCGCGGATGATGCCCTCCGACCCGGGCTTGCTCTCGAACATGTCCTTCAGATACGTGACCAGGACCTCGGTAGCGAGACGCGAGGGCGCGAACACGATGGTCTGCAGCCCCTTCTCGAGGAACCGCGACGCGATATCCCGAGCCGACCCAAGGGCCGACTTCCGGATCCCCAGCTGCCGATTCACCACCGGAGGGTTGTAGATCGCGAAGTACCGCTCGCCCCGCGGCGCCCCGCTCTCCTGAATCCACTCCACCGGCTTCCCGGTGAGCGCCGTAGCAAGCTCCGCCGGATTCCTGATCGTCGCCGAAGAGCAAAGAAACTGCGGATCGCTCCCATAGAACCGGCAAAGCCGCCGCAGCCGGCGCAGGACGTTCCCCACGTGCGACCCATAGACCCCGCGGTTCATGTGCAGCTCATCGATCACCACGTACTTCAGGTTCTCGAACAGCTTCACCCATTTGGTGTGATGCGGCAGGATCCCCTTGTGCAGCATGTCGGGGTTCGTCACCACGATGTGCGCCTTCGACCGGATGGCCTTCCGAGCATCCTGCGGCGTATCGCCGTCATAAGTGAAGGTAGCGATGTCCTCGCCGAGCGCCTCGATGGTCGCGTAAAGCTCGGCGAGCTGATCCTGAGCCAGCGCCTTGGTGGGGAAGAGGTACAGCGCCCGCGTGTCGGTGTCCTTGATGATGGCGTCAAGGATGGGCAGGTTGTAGCAAAGGGTCTTGCCTGAGGCCGTGGGCGTCGTCACCACGAAGCTCTTCCCGGCCTTCGCCAGGTCATAAGCCGCCCGCTGGTGCGTGTAGAGCTGATCCAGCCCGCGCCCCCGCAGGTACTCGACGAGCTTGGGAGCCACCTCAGGAGGAAGAGGCGCAAAGCTCCCGGAGGTGGCGGGGTAGTACTGAAGGGCCACGACCACGGGGTCCGTGGCCAGGCTCTTCTCGATTTCGAGCCCCTTGAGGATCGAAATCAGCCCCCCGGTCCCCCCGTCCCGCGCTAGGGCCGTTGATTCTTCAGCCGGCGGCCCGTCTCCAATGGTCTTCACAGGGAGAGATTCTTCCATAGCGCCATGTTCGTACGGGATGAGGACGTTTGGGGTCCGTTTCCGCCCGTTCTGTCCCGCAAAGATTCGTGCTCCAGCCGTCATCGCGAGGAGGGCTTCGGAAGGCGTCCGACGAAGCGATCCCACGTGGCGTCCGCCCCTGCGGCTTCGGCCATCAACGTCTCCGCTCGAATGGGCGCCTGCAAAACGTCTCCGCGAAATCGCGGAGATAGGTCCGTCTAATCAAACGACTACGCACGTCGACGAACGGGTTCGGGAGGCGCAGTCGTTGTCTGTCTAGGGCCCAAGGTGTAGTTCCTGTTGTTTGTTTGGAGGTGTTCATGCGACGAGGAACTCAGTTCCTGCTCCTATTGATCGGGATGTGCACCACGCCGTTATCGGCGTGGGCAAATTGCGATCGGACGACGATGATCTGCCGGAAGTCCGGCATCAGCGGGTGCGAGGTCGAAGCAGCGCACGCAATCAGTCACATTGGCACACACAAGACCTCGGAAATGGTGGAGGCAGTTGTCTTCCTCATGAAGACCGGAAAGACCCTCTATGCCCATTCAAGTTATGTCAACCAGGGAGCGGAGTACCCGGTGAAGCTTGCTGTTCCGTTGGAAGAGGGCCTCTCACTCGGGACTCTCGCGCTGAATATCGCGGTGTGGTCGGACTCAGACGTGACTGATGCTGATAGGGCGACCGCACGTGCGTTCCTGAAGAGTGCCACGTGGGTGCTCGATCGCAGCGTTCTCGCAGATCGCGAACTGATGGACACCTTGCAGCCAGATACCGCCAAGAGCATCTACGTTGCCTCGAAAGGGCCCGGGGGACGTCGAGAGCTTCGTCGGCTCGATACCAGCTCGACCTTTCTCGATCGAGTCGGCGGCTCCTTCTACGTGAAGGCGGATCGCAATGACCCCGCGGATACCCTTGATCGTCTGAAGCGCATCCGGATTGATCCCAACCGCCTTCGCCTAGTGTCCTTCGAGCTAGACAGTGCGACGCAGAAAGCAGTAGCTGCATTACGAAAAGGGAGCGCGATCGAGTTCAACCCCGTTGACGGAGATCTAGGCTCACTGTTCGAGCAACACGCCGGCGAGACAATAGCGATTCTCGGACACTTCGACCGGGTGACCGGTGACTACGTGATTGAAGACGCACGTGGTCAGGTTCGTCGTCGCGTCTCGGTCAAAGAGCTCGACGCTCTAGAAACCGAGTGGAAGGTCACGATCATCTACCTAGGGTGTTATTCGGCCATGCGAACCGCAGTGGGTGCGGGAACTCAATTCAACTCGCTACATGCCGTTGAGAGATTTCTGGCAGCAAGTCAGGCTACGAATCTGGCCGAGTTCTTAGAGCAGTTCGCCAGCCCTGAACTTCTCCTCGTGGCTGACGGGGAGAGCATCAGAAGCGAGGCGCAGGCACCAGCCGAGACCGAGGCATTCAGCCCCCGTGCTCAATTGACGGAGGTCTTCGTAAGAGGCAGGGGCGAAAAGCGGAGCACTGGCGCGCTCTGGGTGAGCCAATACACCCTTCATCCTCCTCCGACGCCAACGCCGACGCCAATCCGCAGACCAACCCAAGGATCGGAGTCCACGCCGCCCTCAAGTTCCTTGGGTGGAGGAACTCTCCTTGTCCTCGCCATGGTCGTAACCGGCGTGGTCCTTCTCGCTCGACGGAGTGCCTAGGAAATGCGACCCATCAACGAGCTTGTCAACCTTCTGAACGCGCATGCAGATGCCGAACTTCGTTCGCTCCAAGCGGAACTGCCGGAGCTAGCGCCTTCACTCGAGCCCGGGCGGATAATGGGCCGTGAGAAAGTCGAGACTCCGCCCGTCGCAGACCCCCGGCCGACTTCATCGGAGGGCCAAGCGCCCGACCCGCGCGCCCGCATGCTTAAGGAGCGAGTCCGGTTTGGGGCGCGCGCACTTGCGACTGCTGAGAGGCTCTGTGAGGAGGCGCGGCAACGTGCGCGATCCAGACTTGAACTAATGGGAAATATCCAGGTTGTCTCCCAGGTGCTGGCAGTTCTCGCAAGCGGTTCCACGTTTGCCTTCCTGCAATCGTCCGTGCCAACGATCGCGCCGGTGGTGTCTGCTGCGGTGGCGACGGTGACCGGCCTTGCCGGAATAGTCGTTCAGTATTTGGGACAGGGAATCGGTATGGAAGGAGATGGTTTGAAGAAGGCCTATCTCGGGCTGGTGGCCTCAGCGCCCCGCGCGCGCTCACTTCGCGAGCACTTTCAGGCTTGGGAAAACGCCGGTGCCCCAAGTGGCTATGCGGATGAAGTGGAAAAGGTATTGGGCGAAGCGAATGCCCTTGCGTTGACGGTTAACGATCTCATCGGACACGTTCCTAGTCGATAACTGAAGTGGACCCCATTTTTTGGACAGGGGGTTAAGGTGGATTCCCAGACCAGAAAGGAATCCAGAAATGGCTCGTCAGAGCCGTCGTCGTTTCAAGGCGTCGTTCAAGGCTGAGGTGGCGCTTGCTGCGCTGCGCGGGGATCGGACCCTGCAGGACCTGGCCAAGCAGCACAAGATCCATCCGAACCTGATCGCGGAGTGGCGGAAGCAGCTCCTCGAAGGCGCGGGGTCGGTGTTCGAGCGCGGCGCCGCGAAAGAGGAAGAGACGACGGACGTGAATGAGCTGTACCGAAAGATCGGGCAGGTCGAGATGGAACGGGATTTTTTGCGACGCGGCCCGGGCTCATGTCCCTGATTCAGCGAGGCGGAAAATGACCGACCCGAGCTCGAAGGTGTCGATCGTCCGTCAGAGTGAACTGCTCTCGGTGTGCCGGGCCACCCTCTACTACAAGCCGAAGCCGGTCGACGCTGGCGAAGCCCAGATCCGTCGTCTGATCGATCAGATCTACACCCGGCGTCCCTTCCTCGGGTCTCGCGGGGTGAAGAAGGAACTGAGGCGAATGGGAGTCTGGTGCAATCGCAAGAGGGTCCAGCGACTGATGAGGGCCATGGACCTGGAGTCGATCGCTCCGAAGCCGAATACCTCCGCGCCGAGGAAGGACCACAAGGTCTATCCGTATCTGCTGCGCGGACTCAGTATCGACGGGCCGAATCAGGTGTGGGCTACCGACATCACCTACGTGCCGATGGAACGCGGGCATCTGTATCTCGTGGCCGTCATGGACTGGTGGAGCCGGAAGGTGCTGTCGTGGCGGCTGTCGAACTCCCTGGATTCTCGCGTCTGCGTCGACGCGCTTGAGGAAGCCCTGGCCCTGTTCGGCCCGCCTCAGGTCTTCAACACCGACCAGGGCGCGCAGTTCACCTCGGAGGCGTTGCTCGGCGTCCTCAAAGCCAAGGGCGTCAAGATCAGCATGGACGGCCGCGGGCGGGCGCTCGACAACGTCTTCGTCGAGCGTCTGTGGCGGACCGTGAAGTACGAGCACCTCTACCCGAATCCGCGAGAGAACGGACACCAGGTCGAGGCCGGCCTCCGCGCGTACTTCCACTACTACAACGCCGAGCGCCCGCACACCTCGCTCGGCGATCTCACGCCCGACGAGTTCTACGGCGTCGCCCAAATCAAGAGGGCGGCGTGAATCCCGGGCAGCACGCCGCCATGGCGAATACGGGAGCGATCGGACGGCGTCAAGGCCAGGCCCTTCGGGCCTAACGGCGGCCTTGACCCCGCCCGCCCGCTCCCGTCAACACGCTCCGCTATGGCGTGCTGCCCTCCTCCTGTGCTCGAATCGCCTGCGCTCGAAAGTCAAACCCAAGCGGAATCCACCTTATTCGCCCCGTCAGGCTGTCTAAACGACGGGGTCCACCTCATCTGACGATCCCGGCCCGGCGCCGTGCGGTGGGGTACGTCAGAGGGCGAGGGGTGGGCCTGCGCCGGGCCTGCCGCGTGATTGGAATCAGTACGTCGAGCGCGAGCTACGCGAGGCAGAGGCAAGAGATCCCCGGTCTTCGCGAGCGGCTTCTTGAGTTGGCCGCAGCGCGTCCGCGGTGGGGATATCGGAATCTGCACTGGACTCTCACCCAGGAGGGGTACGCGGTGAACCACAAACGCATCCT
>JAIBCN010000126.1 GCA_019694155.1 Vicinamibacteria bacterium
GCCGGCGTGAAGCTGCAGGCCATGACCCTGGCCGCTCAGTACCGCGACCAGGCTCGCGCCGCCAAGGGTGGCGGATCATGACCTTCGGCACTCTCGCCTATCGCTTCGGATGCCTCATTCACTGGGCCCCGCGCGAGGCCGCCATCCGGCAGGGCCTCGAGAGCCTCCCCGCGCCCACGATCGCGGGCGCCCGTCTTGTCGATGTCGGTTCCGGTCTCGGGCAGCTGAGCCGCCTGGCGCACGAACTCGGGCTCGAATACCTGGGGCTCGAACCCGACGACGCGCTGCGGGAGGAAGCGGCGCACGAGTTCGCGGGAGCCGCCTTCCTGCCCAGTGGCGCCGCCGGTCTGCCGGATGTGATCCGGCCCGCCGACCTGGTGGTCCTCAATGGCGTGGCTCACCATCTGGATGACGGCCTTCTCGAAAAGACGCTCCGCACCGCCCACGCTGCGCGGGGGCTCATCCTTTGCGATCACCTCCGGCTCGACGGAGAGACCCACGCGCTCGCGAGGTTCCTGCAGGATCGCGATCAGGGAAAGTTCGTCCGGCCCTACGAAGTTCTTCGCTCGCCTTCGGGATTTGCACTCCAGTCTTCGCGCTTCTTCCCGATCGGACCTTTGGGCATGCCGTTCTGGACGTATTTCTGTAACGTCTACACCACCTCATGAGCGCCGCTTCCACCACCTCCGGACTGATCCTGGTCGCTCCCGTCTTCAACGAGGAGAAGATCGTGGCCCGCTTTCTCGAGCGGGTCCTCGCGGTGGCGGCGGCCGCCGACATCCGGGGCCTGGTGATCGTCGACGATGGGTCGCACGACGAAACCTGCGCCGCGATCCGCGAGTACCTGTCGCGCGCGTCCTCTCCGCGCCCCAAGGTCCGCCTGCTCAGGCTGAGCCGGAACTTCGGTCACCAGGTCGCGGTGGTGGCCGGGATCCAGGCCGCGGTCGCGTGGGCGGAGCAGGCGGGTTTCGCGTTCGTGGGACTCATCGACGCCGATCTTCAGGACCGGCCCGAGGACCTCATGGCCCTGCTCGCCGCGGTCCGCGAAGCGGACGTGGCGTACGGAGTCCGCGCGAGCCGCTCCGAAGGCCTGATGTTCCGGGTCGCGGCCGCGACCTTCCACTGGCTCCTGGCCCGGACCGCGCGCTTCAACATTCCCCGCGATGCGGGAACCTTCTCGGTGATGCGCCTGCGGGCGGCGCGCGTGGTCGCCGCCGAGTCGCATCAGGCTCCCTATTTCCCCGCGCTCCGCGCGTGGGTCGGCTTTCGGCAGGTGGGGGTCCCCCTTGCCCGCGATGTGCGAGTGGACGACTCTTCGCGGGTCGGGCCGCTCGGCCTGCTGCGCCTCGCCATGACCGCGCTTCTCAGCTTTTCCGATCTGCCGCTGTCGTTCCTCGTGGTGATGGCGACGCTCACCATCCTCGGCTCCATTTGCGCCGCCCTGCTCATGGTTGGCTTGAAGCTCGCGGGCCTGGTCCAGGTCCAGGGCACCGCCTTGATCCTGATCTCCATCTTCCTCTCTCTCGGCATCCAGTCGATGCAGCTCGCGCTGCTCGCGCACGCGCTCGGCCGCGCGCGCGCGGAAGCGAGCCGCAGCGCCGGCTACGTGGTCATGGCGGACGAGGCCGGGCTTTGACCACGTACGCGGAGCCGGAACGTCACGCCTACCTCCACCCGCCCATCGATCCCCACCATCGCGACGGGGTGGCGCGCATCCTCGATGCTCTCGGGGTGAAGGCCGGGGACCTGGTCCTTGAACTGGGGGCGGGCTCGGGTCGCTTCACCGATGTCATTCTCGAAATGGGCATTCGCGTTCTCGCCATCGAACCCGACCCGGTTCTGCTCGCGGGGCTTCGCACCCGGCTCGCCGGCCGGGAAGGCGCCGTGTTCCTTCCGGGCACGATCGAGAACGTGGCCGCGGAGGATCTCCGGGCCGCTTCGGCGGTGGTGGGGTTCCACGTGCTGCACCACCTCGATCGTAAGAGCCTCGAAGGTCTCGCGGACCGGCTGCGTGGCGAGCTGGAGCGCCCGACGTTCCGGGGGTTTGCCTTCCTGGAGCCGAACCCCTGGAGCCCGCTCTTCCCGATCCAGATCGCCTTCACCCCGGGCATGCGCTTTGCCGAGGAGCGCGGTCTGTGGGGAAACGACTATCCGAGCGTCTTCGGGCCGCGGGGCGTCTCGGTCGAAACGCTCGGGCATCAGGGTCTCATTCCGCCGCCGCTCGCCCGGCGCCTGCCGAAATCCATGCTCCCGGCCATGCCGATGCGCACGCCGAGGGCTCAGCCCTTCTATCTCTATCGCGTGATCGGCAGCGTGCTGCGCCGGGAGCCGCCGAACGCATGATCGACGAGCACTACCGCGAACTCGCGACGCTCGACCGGAGCTACTGGTGGTTCATCGTCCGCCACCGGATCGTGCGGCGTCTCATCACGCGCGCGCTCGGGAGAAAGCCGGCCTCGATCCTCGACATCGGCGCGGGTGCTGGCGGCTTCCTGTCGGAAATGGTGGATGAGGGCTTCGTGGCCCGCGCGGACGTTCTGGCCCTCGAGCCCTCGCCCGAAGCCCAGGTTGTGCTGGCCGCGAGACAACTGCCTATCCTCGACGCGCCTCTCTCGCAACTCGCGACGGTCGAGGTTCAGCCATTTCCGGAAGTCGTCACGCTCCTCGATGTGCTCGAGCATCTCGACGATCCCGTGCAGACTCTCCTCGACATCGCGCGCCGCCTTCCCGAAGGCGGCCACCTGATGATCCTCGTCCCCGCGCTGCCGTCGTTGTGGTCGAGGTGGGACGAGCTGCTCCATCACAAGCGGCGCTACACGAGGGCGACACTGCGCGAGCATCTGTCGCAGGGCGGGTTCGACATCGTGGCCCTTCAGTACTGCTTCGCCGGCATCACCCTGCCCGCCTGGTACCGGGCCCGGTTCGGGATGTCGAGTGCATCGGCGGGCCAGTTCGCGCGCGTGAGCCCGTGGCTCAACGCGCTGCTCATCGCGTGGTTCGATGTCGAATCGCGCTTTCCCTGGTGGCCCTTCGGCACCACCCTCGCCGCGGTGGCCCGAAGGCGGTGAAGCACAGCTGGCGCGCGGAGCGGCCTGCCCGCGCTACGGCTTCGCCACGATCGGCAGTTCGATGAAACTCGCCTGGCCTGGGGCGTGGTGAATGCGCTGGGTGGCCTTCCGGTAGTCGGCGGGCTTCGCCCAGAAGATGTTGGGCACGAAGGTCTGCGGATTGCGGTCGTACAGCGGAAACCAGCTCGACTGGATCTGCACCATGATCCGGTGTCCGGGCAGGAAGACGTGGTTCGCGGTGGGGAGGTCGAACCGGTAGAGGAGGGGCGTGTTCGCGGCGATGGGCTTCGCGGTTTCCAGGCTCTCCCGGTAGCGCCCGCGGAAGATGTCGCCCGAGACCATGAGCTGGTACCCGCCCATGGCCGGCTGGTTCGCCACCTCGTCCGGGTAGACATCGATGAGCTTCACGACCCAGTCGGAATCGGTTCCGGAGGTGGATGCGATGAGATTCGCGACGGGCGATCCCGAGATCTTCAAAGGCGCGGTGAGGACATCGCTTCGGAACACCGCCACGTCAGGCCGGCCCGAAGCCTCTCGCTGATCGTCGACCAGCCACTGGCGCCAGGTCGAGCCTTCGCTCCACAGGGCGCGATTCGGCCGGGAGCGATAGGGAACGGGCCTCGCGGGATCGGAGACGTACTCCTCGAACGGGGCGTCCGTGGCTTTGGGCGCGTCGAACCCGAGCCTGAGGCCTGCGTTCAAGTACAGCGGCGTCGCCGTCGGCCGGCAGGACCCATCGCAGCCCGCGGGCCAGGCCGAGAGCCGCCGCCAGGTGTTGGTTCCGGTCTCCCAGGCGGTCACCGGAGCCACATCGGCCTTGGGCGCTCCCTCTCTCAGATGCTGGTTGAGGAACGGCAGGAGAACTTCGCGACGGAAGGCGAGGGCGGTGTCCGCGCCGAACTTCAGCGCGCCGAGGGCGCTTCCTTCGCCGGTCTCCTGGCCGTGGTGCCACGGGCCCAGCACCAGGAAGACCTTGTCGTTCGCTGCGTCCTTGGGTTCGATCTGACGGTAGACGGCGGGCGCGCCA
>JAIBCN010000166.1 GCA_019694155.1 Vicinamibacteria bacterium
TGTGGACCCAGAGCCGCGAGCAGTCCGACCCCACCGGCGAGTTCAACTTCGGCCGGTCATTCTCGACGCTCATGGACGCCCACGCCGACAACATCTTCATGGTGAAGTTCGCCTTCGGCTGGAGTTCCTAAGGCCTCACGGCTTGATCTTGAAGTAGGTGCGCCAGGCCACGTCGTCGCCCAGCATGATGTCCAGGCGGTACTCGCCTGGCGAAAACGCCGATACGTCCAGCTGCGACGAGGAGTCGATTCTGGTCCCCGGGCGCATGGAGATCTTGAGGGGCTTTCCGAGGACGATCCGGCGATTCATCATGTCGTAGCACACGTAGTTCATCGTCGTGTCGAGCTTCTCTCGGGGTTCCCAGCTGACGAGCGCGGTGAGGGTTCCGTCCTTCGCGTAGAACTCGCCTCCTCCGGTGGAACGGGCGCCGACGCCCCTTGGATCCGCCGGTCCCACGGCAAGGGTTCCGTAGCCCACATGCTTGGAGGCGGTGATCGGTTTGTAGAACAGGCCCCGCTCCCAGAAGGAGACGAACTTCAGGGCCGGGTCCGCGCCCTCCGGGCGCTTGATGTCCTTGGTCGGCACGACCAGCAGACCCGACGATGAACTGCGCGACCCGATCCTGAACGCGGTGGCGCCGGAGGCGTCCTCGAAGGCGCCGCCGCCGGCCTGCGAATCCGCGCCCACGAGACCGATCACGTCCCCAAAAGAGTTGAGCAGGGGCGCGCCAAAGGCAGCCTGCGAGGGGCGGTGGCTGATGCTCCACCGCGGCGCGCCTGCCGAGTTGTTCTGACCGACGATTGAACAGGCCGCCATCTCCCGTTGCCCTTCGATCACGTTCAGGAAGAGGCAGCGATCCCCCACCTTGACGCCGTCGGCGTGCTTGAGGCGCTTGTGCGTCAAGGGAACGGCCGCCTTCAGGAGCACCCAGTCGAACTCCCGACTGAATTTCCAGGCCTCGTCCGTCTCGACCCGGGTTCCATCCGGGAACAGAATCTGCACCGACATCGCGGCATTGATGGCCTCGAACGTCGTGATGACCGCGTCATCTCCGATCGCGAAGCCGCTGAAGAAACGGCGCTCGGCTCCGGGGGGAAGCTGCGCTTCGAGCCGCAGGGTTGCCTCGGACGCCAGCCTGTACAACTCGTCGGTGGGCAGTTCCTTGAGAAGTGGCGGTCCGGTGATCCGGAATGTGCGCGAACCGCCCGGGCTGCCATCCACTTTGACCTCCGCTGCCCAAAGTCCACGCGCCATGGTCGGGTTCAGGAGGAGGGACCAGAAGCCCGAGAAGCGGCGTCCCTTCGCGGCCAGATCAAGGACAGCCTTGAGGGCGACCGTGCCATCGGGTGCGATCCACGAGAGTTCGCACCGATGAGTCGCGGGCGGGCCATCCCATTCGAAGGCCACGATGACCTCCTTGTCCGTGGCCAGGTCGAAAGACTCCCGTTTTTCATTCAGCACGAAGGTGCTTCCCTTGGTGGCGCCGCTCGGCCCGACCTCGGCTCGGATCAGGCGGACCGCGTCGGCCGGGCGGGCCTGGAGAGCGGCGGCCTCGAGGAGTAAACCGACTGCCAGCCCCGTGATCATCATGTAGCCATCATGCTCGAAGCCAGGCGCCACTGCAATCGCCACCGTTCGAGTCAAGGACTGGCTGGCGGCCTTGATACACTCGTTCGGCCGGCGACGCATTGCTCGATGGACGAGGAACTATGGTGACGATCGACTTCAAACTGAACGGGCAGCCGGTCAGGGTCGAGCCCCGCGACGGCGAATCTCTGCTCGAGACGCTGCGGGAACGCTGCGGTGTCCGGTCGACCAAGGACGGTTGCTCCCCCCAGGGGCAGTGCGGGTGTTGTCTCGCCATCGTGGGCGGCCGCGCGGTCACCACCTGCGCCATGCCCGCGAGCAAGGCGGCGGGTCAGGAGATCCTGACTCTCGAGGGCCTGAGCGAGGCCGAGCGTGCGCAGATGACCGACGCGTTCGTGGCCGCGGCCGGCATGCAGTGCGGCTTCTGCATTCCCGGGATCATGGTGCGCACGAAACACCTGCTCGACAAGTCGCCCGATCCCAGCCGCGACGAGATCGCGAAGGCGATCGATGTTCACCTCTGCCGCTGCACGGGCTACGTGAAGATCATCGATGCCGTCGAGCTCCTGGCCCGGGCCCGTCGGGGCGAGGAAGTGCCGAAGCCCCGCTATGACGGCGGCGTGGGGGAGAGAGTTGCGCGCTATCGCGGCGCCGATCTCGCGCTCGGAGATCGTCCCTATGTCGCCGATCTGCGCCGCGAGGGCATGCTGTTTGGCGCGCTCGCCTTGTCCGCGCACGCTCGGGCGAAGGTGGTGCGCATCGACACCTCGCGCGCTGCCGCTCATCCCGGTGTGGTCGCGGTCGCGACCTATCGCGATGTCCCCGGAGACCGCTGGTACGGCCTCATCCACAAGGACTGGCCGGGGTTCGTGGGCGAGGGCGAAGAGGTCCGCTACGTGGGCGACGTCATCGCGGCCATCGCCGCGGTTGATCAACACACCGCGAGAGTCGCGGCGGACCTCGTCGAGGTCGAGTACGAAGTCCTGCCCGCGGTGACCACGACGGAGGCGGCGCTCGCCCCCGGGGCGCCCCAGGTCAATCCCGATTATCCAAACACGTTGTCGCACACGAAGATCCGCCGCGGCGACGTCGAGGCGGCGCTCTCGAAGAGCGCCCATGTGGTCACCGGCACCTGGTCTACCCAGCGCATCGAACACCTGTTCCTCGAGCCCGAGAGCGCTCTCGTCGAACCGGGCTCACGGCCGGGCACGTTCAAGCTCTACTCGCAGGGCCAGGGCGTTTTCGACGACCGCCGCCAGTGCGCCTCCTTCCTCGGCATTCCCGAGGACGATCTCGCGGTCGAACTGGTGCCCAACGGCGGCGCTTTCGGGGGCAAGGAGGACATGTCGGTCCAGTCGCAGACCGCGCTCCTCTCGAACATGACGGGGCGCCCGGTCCTGACCACGCTGACCCGCGAACAGTCCGTGCGCGTTCACCCGAAGCGCCATCCCATCACGATGACGTACACGGTCGGCTGCGACGCGGATGGTCATCTCACCGCGGTCAAGGCGTACATGGTCGGGGACACCGGTGCGTATGCCTCCGTGGGATCGAAGGTTCTCGAGCGCGCGGCCGGCCATGCCTGCGGCCCCTATCGAGTGCTCAACGTCCATGTGGACGCCATCGCCGCGGTCACGAACAATCCGCCCTGTGGGGCCATGCGCGGCTTCGGCGCGAACCAGGCCTCGTTCGCCATCGAAGGCTGCATGGACCTGCTTGCGGAGAAGCTCGGGATCGATGGGTGGGAGATGCGCTGGCGCAACGCCGTCGACGTCGGCGACACTTTCGCGTCGGGCCAGGTTTTCGAGAAGTCCATCGGGATCAGGAAGACGCTGCTCGCGGTGAAGGACCTTTACTACGCGGCGAAGGCCGAAGGCCGGGCCGTGGGAATCGGATGCGGCCTCAAGAACAGCGGCATCGGCAACGGCGCGGTGGAGTGGGGCAAAGCGCGCCTGGTGGTCGAGAAGGACGGGACCGTCTCCCTCTACAACGGCTACACCGAGATGGGGCAGGGACTTCTCACCGTGCTCACCCAATTCGCGGCCGAGGTCACCGGTCTCTCACCCTCGATCTTCCGGCCGAAGGTCGATTCGACCTTCGCCCTCGGCTGTGGCCAGACCACGGGATCGCGCGCCACCCTTTTCGGCGGCAACGCGGTGAAGAGTGCGGCCACGCACCTCAAGGCCGCTCTGGGCGGCGGACGCACGCTCGCCCAACTCGCGGGCGAGGTTTTCGCGGCGGATGTGAAGGTCGATGACACCACGGCGCCGGGAGCCAAGGTCGACAAGGTGAAGACGCACACGTCGTTCGGTTTCGCGACGCAGGTCTGTATCCTCGACGCGAACGGCCGGGTCGACCGCTTCATCGCCGCGCACGACGTCGGCCGCGCGGTCAATCCCGACCTCTGCGAAGGCCAGATCGAAGGCGCCATCCACATGGGCCTCGGGTACGCGCTCACCGAGGACCTGCCCTGCGAAAACGGGTGGCCCGT
>JAIBCN010000084.1 GCA_019694155.1 Vicinamibacteria bacterium
GGATCCCACTCGACGAGCTGCTGGGCGACTTCGACTTCCTGGCCTTCCTTGACCTTGAGCTTGGCGCCGTACACGATCTGGTGACGCTCGCGCTCGCGGCCCTTGCTGTCCGCGACGATCATCCAGCCGCCGCGGTTCATGACGATGGACTCGCCCTTCTTGTTCTTGACCGTGGTGAGGCCCTGGAACTGAATGACGCCGGCATGCTTCGCCTCCACCGTCGACTGCTCGGCGCGCAGTGAAGCGGCGCCGCCCACGTGGAAGGTGCGCATGGTCAGCTGGGTTCCGGGCTCGCCGATCGACTGGGCGGCGATGACGCCCACCGCCATGCCGATCTCGACGATCTTGCCGGTGGCGAGGTCGCGTCCGTAGCACAAGGCGCAGACGCCGCGCGCGGAGGCGCAGGTCAGCACCGAGCGGATGCGGATGTGATCGACCCCGGACGCGTCCACGTGGGTGGCCTTGTCTTCGGTGACTTCCTCGTTCGCGGCCACGATGACGCTGCCGCCGAACGGATCGCGGACGTCGTGGACGCTGACCCGGCCGATGATGCGGTCGCGCAGGGGCTCGATGACTTCGCCGGACTCGATGATCGACCGGATCTCGATGCCTTCCGTGGTGCCGCAGTCGTATTCCGAGATGATGACATCCTGGGACACGTCCACGAGACGGCGGGTGAGGTAGCCGGAGTCGGCGGTCTTGAGTGCCGTATCCGCGAGGCCCTTGCGGGCGCCGTGGGTGGAGATGAAGTACTGCAACACCGTGAGGCCTTCACGGAAGTTGTTGGTGATGGGGTTCTCGATGATCTCGCCGGAGGGACGAGCCATCAGGCCGCGCATGCCGGCGAGCTGACGAAGCTGCTGCTTCGAACCTCTAGCACCGGAGTCGGCCATGATGTAGATCGGGTTGAAGTTCCCGACCCGGTCCTGGCCCTGCATGCTCTTGAACATGGCGTCGGCCACGTTCTCGGTGGCGTCCGTCCAGATGGCGATGACCTTGTTGTAGCGCTCGCCGTTGGTGATGGCGCCGTCCAGGTACTGCTTCTCGACGGAAAGCACATCCTTGTGGCCCTGGTTGACGATCTGCTCCTTGACCTCGGGGATCACGAGGTCGGTGATGCTGATCGAAATGCCGGCCTTGGTGGCGTGCAGGAAGCCCAGATCCTTGACGGCGTCGAGGGTGTGAACGGTCTTCTCGAGGCCGTAGCGGAGGTAGACGTACTGCACGAGCTGCTGGAGGCCGCGCTTCTTGAGCAGGCCGTTGATGAACGGGATGCCCTCGAGGTGATCGGCCAGGATGACGCGGCCGACCGTGGTGTTGATGACCTTGTTCTTGATGTGCTGGACCTCGGCCCGGACGACATCCTGATCGTCGTCCATGGTGGTGAGGTCGATCAGCTCGCCCGTGTACTGCAGCCGGATGGGGGCCAGGGTCTCCACTTCGCCCTGGGCGAGGGCAAAGAGAACGTCATCGAAGCTCGCGAAGGCGCGGCCGGCGCCCTTGGCGTCCTTCTTCTCCTTGGTGAGGTAATAGCAGCCGAGGACGACGTCCTGGCTCGGCACGGCGATGGGCTGGCCGTTCGCGGGCGAGAGGATGTTGTTCGCCGACAGCATCAGGACGAGGGCTTCGATCTGCGCCTCGGGAGTGAGCGGCACGTGGACGGCCATCTGGTCGCCGTCGAAGTCGGCGTTGAAGGCCGTGCAGACGAGCGGATGGATCTTGATGGCCTTGCCTTCGACGAGGACGGGCTCGAAGGCCTGGATGCCGAGGCGGTGCAGGGTGGGAGCGCGGTTCAGGAGAACCGGGTGCTCGGAGATGACCTCGTCGAGGTAATCCCAGACTTCCGGATGCTGCTGTTCGACCTTCTCCTTCGCGGCCTTGATCGAGCTGATCTTGCCCTCGCGCTCCAGCTTGGAGTACACGAACGGCTTGAAGAGTTCGAGCGCCATCTTCTTGGGAAGACCGCACTGGTGGAGCTTCAGCTCGGGACCGACGACGATGACGGAACGGCCGGAGTAGTCGACGCGCTTGCCGAGCAGGTTCTGACGGAACCGGCCCTGCTTGCCCTTGAGGGTGTCGGAGAGCGACTTCAAGGGGCGGTTGTTGGCCCCGCGCAGGACGCGGCCGCGGCGGCCGTTGTCGAACAGAGCGTCGACCGCCTCCTGGAGCATGCGCTTCTCGTTGCGCACGATGACATCGGGCGCGCGCAGTTCCATCAGCTTCTTCAACCGGTTGTTGCGGTTGATGACGCGGCGATACAGGTCGTTCAGGTCGGACGTGGCGAAACGGCCGCCGTCAAGGGGAACGAGAGGACGAAGCTCGGGCGGAATGACCGGGATGACGTCCATGATCATCCACTCCGCGCGGTTGCCGGACTTGCGCACCGCTTCGAGGACCTTGAGCCGCTTGGCGAACTTGAGCTTCTTCTGGACCGAGGTCTCGGTCTTCATCTTCTCGCGGATGGTGGTCGCTTCTTCGTCCACGTCGACGCGCTTGAGCAACTCCTTGATCGACTCGGCGCCCATGCCGCAACGGAGGCGCGGGTACTTGAGACGGAGCTGGCGATACCGCTCGTCGGGGATCAGCTCCTGACGGCGGACCTCCGGGCAGTCGCCCGAGTCCACGACCACGAACGACTCGAAGTACAGGATGCGCTCGAGGTCGCGCAGCGAGATGTCGAGGATGTTGCCGATGCGCGAAGGCAGGCCCTTGAAGAACCACACGTGCGACGCGGGGCAGGCGAGCTCGATGTGACCCATGCGCTCACGGCGCACCTTGGACTGCGTGACCTCGACGCCGCACTTGTCGCAGATCACGCCCTTGTGCTTCATCCGCTTGTACTTGCCGCACAAGCACTCCCAGTCCGTGATCGGTCCGAAGATCTTGGCGCAGAAGAGGCCGTCCCGCTCCGGCTTGAACGTCCGGTAGTTGATGGTCTCGGGCTTGGTGACTTCGCCCTTGGACCAGGAACGGATCTTGTCGGGGCTGGCAAGGCGGATACGGATCGCGTCGAATTCCGGCAGCTTCGGTTCGGTGCTGGCAGGAACGGGCAGGGTCAGGCTCATTTGTGTTCGTCCTTCCTTCTCGAGTTCTCGGTTAGACGGTCACGCGAGACTTGACGAGCTCGACATCGAGGCCGAGGCTGCGAAGCTCGCGGATGAGGACGTTGAACGACTCGGGAACACCGGGGGCGTAGTAGTTCTCGCCCTTGACGATGGACTCGTAGATCTTCGTGCGGCCGTACACGTCGTCGGACTTCGCGGTAAGGAGTTCCTGGAGGATGTTCGCGGCGCCGTACGCTTCGAGCGCCCACACTTCCATTTCCCCGAGCCGCTGTCCGCCGAACTGCGCCTTGCCACCGAGCGGCTGCTGGGTGATGAGGGAGTACGGTCCGATCGACCTGGCGTGGATCTTGTCGTCGACCAGGTGGGAGAGCTTCAGCATGTAGATGTAGCCCACCGCGACCTGGTTTTCGAAGGGTTCCCCGGTGATGCCGTCCCACACCGTGGTCTTGCCCTTGGTGATGATGTTCGGACGCAGCGGGTTGCGCTGCCGCTCCGCCTCGTTCGCCTTCTCGACGTAGTCGAAGATCTCCTCCTCGGTGGCGCCGTCGAAGACAGGCGTCGCGAAGTGGAGGCCGAGGGACTTGCCCGCCCAGCCGAGGTGGGTCTCGAGGATCTGACCGACGTTCATGCGCGAAGGCACGCCCAGCGGGTTCAGGACGATGTCGACGGGCGAACCGTCGGCGAGGTACGGCATGTCCTCTTCGGCCATGACCCGGGCGATGACGCCCTTGTTTCCGTGACGGCCGGCCATCTTGTCGCCCACGGACAGCTTGCGCTTCATGGCGATGAAGACGTCGACCATCTTGATCACGCCGGGAGGGAGCTCGTCGCCCCGCTTGAGGCGGTTTTCCTTCTCGGCGAAGAGCGCCTTCAGAACCTCGATCTGACGCTCGGTCTTGTCGATGATCTCCTCGATGCGCTCGCGGGAGTCCTTGCCGCCCGTGTCCTTGACCCGGAGCTTCAGGATCTCGGAATGGCGCAGGCGCCGCAGGGCGTCGCGGGTGAGTGTGTCGCCCTTCTTGACCACCTTCTCGCCCTTGGCGTTGAGCAGGTCGGCCGCGACTTCCTTGCCGTGGAGCACATCTTCGATGCGCTTGTCGCGCTCGTCCTGGAGGATGCGAATCTCGTCCTTGAGATTCTTCTCCATCATGTAGATCTCGGCGTCCTCGATCTGCTTGGCGCGCTCGTCCTTCTCGACGCCCTTGCGGGAGAAGATGCGGACGTCGACCACGATGCCCTCGATGCCCGGAGGGCAGTAGAGCGAAGCGTCGCGCACGTCGCCGGCCTTCTCGCCGAAGATCGCTCGGAGCAGCTTCTCTTCCGGGGTCAGCTGGGTCTCGCCCTTGGGCGTGACCTTGCCCACCAGGATGTCGCCCGGCTTCACTGCCGCGCCGACGCGGATGATGCCGCTCTCGTCGAGGTTGTTGAGCAGCGATTCCGAGACGTTCGGGATGTCGCGGGTGATGTCCTCGGGCCCGAGCTTGGTGTCCCGCGCTTCGAGCTCGAACTCCTCGATGTGGATCGAGGTGTACATGTCCTCACGGACCAGCTTCTCCGACACGAGGATCGCGTCTTCGAAGTTGTACCCACGCCAGGGCATGAAGGCGACGAGCACGTTCCTTCCGAGCGCCAGTTCGCCCATCTCGGTGCAGGGGCCGTCGGCCAGGATCTGTCCCTTGGCCACGCGCATCCCGACCTTGACGATCGGCTTCTGGTTGATCGAGGTGCTCTGGTTGGAGCACTTGAACTTCGTGAGGTTGTAGATGTCGGCGCCGATCTCCTTGCCCTTGTCGGGGCCGTCCTGGGCCTCGGCGCGGACGATGATGCGGCGGGAGTCGACGGAGTCGATGACCCCGGCGCGCTTGCAGACGACGGCGGCGCCCGAGTCCTTGACCGTGACGTGCTCCATGCCCGTGCCCACGAACGGCGCCTCGGAACGGAGAAGCGGCACGCCCTGGCGCTGCATGTTCGAACCCATCAGGGCGCGGTTCGCGTCGTCATGCTCGAGGAAGGGAACGAGCGAGGCGGCCACGGACACGAGCTGCTTGGGCGAAACGTCTACGTACTCGACTTCCTCCTTGCGGGCCAGAATGAAGTTGCCGGCCTTTCGGGAGGAGACGCGATCTTCCATGATCTCGCCGTTCTTGCCGATCTTGATGTTCGCCTGCGCGATCGTGTACTTGTCCTCTTCCCAGGCCGACAGATAGAAGCAGTGGGGCTCGACGTCCGCGCCCTTCTTCTTCGCCTTGGCCAGGGCCTCGTTCTCCACTTCGATCTCGGCTCGCTCGACGATGTCGCCGACCTTGAAGCGCGAGTCTCCGGAGTCGAGGACCTGGTAGTAGTACAGCACGTGGCCCTGGCGCACCTTCTGGTACGGGCTCTCGATGAACCCGAATTCGTTGATGCGCGAGTAGCACGAGAGCGACGCGATCAGGCCGATGTTCGGACCTTCGGGCGTTTCAATCGGGCAGATGCGGCCGTAGTGGGTGGGATGGACGTCGCGCACTTCGAAGCCGGCGCGCTCGCGGGACAGGCCGCCGGGTCCGAGGGCCGAGAGACGACGCTTGTGCGTGATCTCCGACAGCGGGTTCGTCTGGTCCATGAACTGGCTGAGCTGGGACGATCCGAAGAACTCGCGGACTGCGGCCATGACCGGCTTCGCGTTCACGAGGTCGTGCGGCATCGCCGTCGCCATTTCCTGGTACACGCTCATCTTTTCCTTGATGGCGCGTTCCATGCGGACGAGGCCCAGACGGAACTGGTTTTCGAGCAGCTCGCCGACGGAGCGGACGCGGCGGTTGCCGAGGTGATCGATGTCGTCGACGTCCGCGGGATTCTTGCGGAGACGAAGCACGTACGCGACCACGGCTTTTACGTCTTCAGGAAGAAGCGTCTTCTCCGAGAGAGGCGTTGAAAGACCGAGCTTGGTGTTGAGCTTCAAGCGACCGACGCGCGAGAAGTCGTACTTCTGCGCGTTCAGGAACATGTTGTCGAACAGGGCACGCGAGGTCTCGCGGGTGGGCGGATCGCCCGGACGGATGCGGCGGTAGATCTCGACCAGCGCCTCGTCGGCGGTCTTGATGTTGTCCTTGCGTACGGTGTTGGACATCATCGGGCCGACGTCGTCCTTTTCGGGGAAGAACACGTCGATGGTGTCGACCTGGCTCACCGGGTCGATGATCTTGCTGAGCTTCTCGACGGTGATCTCCGTGTTCGCCTCGGCGAGGATCACGCCGTCGACGGGGCTCGCCACGTCGGTGACGGAGAAAGCGCCCATGAGGTCGACGGGATCGATCTCGATTTCCTGGATGCCCTGCTTGACCAGCGTCTCGTAGATGGCGGCGGTGACGCGGCGGCCGCCGTGGAGGATCTCCTCACGCTTGCCCGAGGCGTCCTTGTTTCCGAGGACGCTCTTGGTGAGCTTGTTCCCGACCAGATGGGGAGCCACCTTGAGCAGGATCTTGCCTTCGCGGAAGAGAACCTTGTCGCACTTGTAGAACGTGCGGATCAGGTCCTCATCGCGCTCCATGCCGAGGGCGCGGAGGAAGACGGAGGCCAGGAACTTGCGCTTGCGGTCGATGCGGACGTGAAGCAGGTTCTTGGCGTCGTACTCGAACTCCACCCAGCTGCCGCGGTAGGGAATGATCTGGGCGGCGAAGAGGCCCTTCTCGATCTGCGAGAAGAAGACGCCGGGGCTGCGGTGCAGCTGGCTGACGATGACGCGCTCGGTGCCATTGATGATGAAGGTGCCGTTGTCGGTCATCAGCGGGATGTCGCCGAAGTAGACCTCCTGCTCCTTCACGTCGCGGATGGTCTTGGTGCCGTCGTCGGGATCCTTGTCCCACACCACCAGGCGGATGGTGACCTTGAGGGGCACGGAGTAGGTCATACCTCGCTCCTGGCACTCTTCCGCTTCGTGCTTGAGCTTGAGGGCCACGGGCTCGTCGCAGGTATCGCAGACCGGGGCCTTGTTCGGATTGAGGTGGCCGCACTTCGGGCAGGAGATTTCGAGGTCGCCGCCGGGGTTCGCGACGAAGGTGGCGCCGCAGAACGTGCAGGGCCGGGCAAGCTTGTCGAGGCCCGCCAGCCGCGAGCACTTGCATTCCCAGTTGCCGATGGAATAGTCGACGAACTCGAGGGCGCAGTTCTCCCGCAGATCGTTGATGGGGAAGATGCTCTTGAACACGGACTGCAGGCCGCTGTCGTCGCGGTCCTGGGGCAGAACGCGCATCTGGAGGAAGCGTTCGTACGAGAGTCGCTGGATTTCGATCAGGTTCGGGATCTGGATCGCCGTGGGGATCTTGGCGAAATCCTTGCGTTCACGGTAGACGTTCTTCGGAGCTTGATACATCGGTGGGGCCCTACCTATGAAGTGGAAGGTGAAGAAGAGGGGGGCTGTAGAAGGAGATCTACAAGGCGGCTACGGAAAGTAGAGACACCTCCGCCCCCCCAAGTCGCGCACCGCCCGGAGGGCGGGAAACGGCGGCTCGAGGAGGCGGAAGACGTCTCGAGTGAGAGGCGAGTCAGGGTTCGTTTTGCCTTCTCGCTTCTACTTGATTTCGACTTGAGCGCCCGCTTCCTCGAACTTCTTCTTCATGGCGGCGGCCTCTTCCTTGGTCACGCCTTCCTTGACGACCTTGGGAGCGCCGTCGACGAGATCCTTCGCTTCCTTGAGGCCGAGCGAAGTGACTTCGCGGACCGCCTTGATCACGTTGATCTTGTTGGCGCCGGCCGCGACGAGATGCACCGCGAACTCGGTCTTCTCTTCCGCCGCCGCCGCGGGAGCCGCCGAAGCGCCGCCGCCCGCCATCATCACGGGAGCCGCCGCCGCCGCGGAGACGCCCCACTTCTCTTCGAGCGTCTTCACGAGCTCGGCCACCTGCATCACAGAGAGCCCGCTCAGTTCGGTTGCAATTGCCTGAATGTCAGCCACGTCTATCTCCTCTCACTACTCGTTGTCTTAAGGAACGTAAGGTTTGAAAACCGGAAAAATGTGTGTGCGTTACGACTGCGCCCCGGCGCCCTTCTCTTCGTGCGCCTTGAGGACGCGCACCATCTGCTGGGCGGGGGTGTTGAGCAGGCGGACGAGCTTCGCCGCCGGCGCCTGGAGAACTCCAAGCAGCTTGGACCGGAGCTCGGGCAGCCCGGGCATGGTGGAAAGGGCCTTGACGCCGTTGGCGTCGAGCATTTCCGTGCCGGAAACGAGGCCGCTCTTGACCACGATCTGCGGATGGTCCTTCGAGAAGTCGACCACGACCTTGGCGAGCGCCACGGGATCGCTGTCGCAATAGGCGATGGCGGTGGTCTCGACGAACTTGTCCTTGAGCTTCGCGAGCGGCGTGCCTTCGAGAGCCCGCACGGCCAGAGTGTTCTTGATGACCTTGTAGTGGCCGCCCGACATGCGGATCTTGCGGCGGAACTCGGTCACCGCGGGAACGGTGATCCCGCGGAAGTCGACGAGGATGGCGTGCTGCGACTTGGCGAAGTCGCCGCGGAGCGCATCGACGAACGTTTCTTTTTCGTGCCTCTTGAGTGCCATTGACCTACTCCTGCGCTTCGATGGAGGCAAGATCGACCCGGACGCCCGGGCCCATCGTGGAAGAAATGGTGACCGACTTCACGTACTTGCCCTTCGCCGCGGGCGGCTTGGCCTTCATGACGCTCTCGGCGAGGGCGCGGATGTTCTCGGTGAGCTTGGAATCGCCGAAGGACACCTTGCCGCAGGGAGCGTGAACGACGCCGTTCTTGTCGACGCGGTACTCGACCTTGCCGGCCTTGATTTCCTTGATGGCCTTCCCCACGTCGGTGGTGACGGTGCCCGTCTTGGGGTTCGGCATGAGGCCGCGAGGGCCGAGAACCTTGCCGAGCTTACCGACCGAGCGCATCATGTCCGGGGTGGCCACGAGCGCATCGAAGTCGAGCCAGTTCTCGTTCTGGATCTTCGTGACTAGGTCCTCGCCGCCCACGAAGTCGGCGCCGGCCGCCTGGGCTTCCTTGATCTTCTCCCCGCCGGCGATGACCGCCACGCGCTTGGCCTTGCCGCCGAGCCCGTGGGGAAGAACAACGGTGCCGCGCACCATCTGATCGGCGTGCTTGGGGTCGACGCCGAGGCGCATGGCCACATCGACGGTTTCATCGAACTTGGCGAACGCGTTCTTGACCACCGCGTTCACGGCCTCCGGCAGCATGACCGCGGGCTTGTCGCCCACCGCTTTTTGAGCGGCCTTGAACTTCTTACCGACTTTCGACATATCTTCTGACTTGCACTCCTTTTCGCGAAGGACCTTGGCTTACCCGGTCGTTCGCTCCCACCTTTGTTTTTCGAGTCGCGTCAGGCTTTAGACGATGCGTCGGGCGAAACCGTCCGGGTTTCGCGACGCCTGGTGGTTGTCTAAACGCAACCAAACGCTTTGTATCGTGCGGCTTAACGAACCTCCACGCCCATGGATCGGGCGGTGCCCATCACCTGGCGCATCGACGCCTGGAGATCGGTTGAGTTGAGGTCGACAAGCTTCTGCTTGGCGATGTCCTCGACCTGCTTCATGGAAATCTTGCCGACCTTGGTCTTGTTCGGCGTCCCGCTGCCCTGGGCGATCTGCGCGGCCTTCTTGATGAGGACGGCGACGGGAGGCGTCTTGGTAATGAAGGTGTACGAACGGTCGGCGTACACGGTCACGATCACCGGAATGATCAGGCCGTCGTCCTTGGACGTCTTGGCGTTGAACGCCTTGCAGAAGTCCATGATGTTGATGCCGGTCGGACCCAGGGCCGAGCCCACGGGGGGGGCTGGGTTTGCCTTGCCAGCCGGGATCTGCAATTTGACCTGAGAGACGACTTTCTTCATTGAATCCTACAGGGGGCTCTGGGGTTTCGAGCGAGCCGTGAAGTCTATACCGATCCGAGCCAATTCCTGAAACTGGTCGGGGAAAAATTCTCTATCGCTTCTCTGTTATTGCTTTTCAACTTGGAGAAAATCGAGTTCGACCGGGGTGGCCCGACCGAAGATGGTGACCATGACCTTGACCGTGTTCCGATCGAGGTTGACGTCCTCGACCACGCCCTGGAAGCTGGTGAAGGGGCCGTCGACGATGCGGACGGTTTCGCCCTTGTCGAAGTTGTACTTCGGCTTCGGCTTCTCGATCGATTCCTTGACCTGGTTGAAGATCTGGTCCGCTTCCTCATCGGAGAGGGGCACCGGCTTCTGCCCGGAGCCCACGAACCCGGTCACCTTCGGGGTGTTCCGCACGAAGTGCCAGGTGGTGTCGGGGATCTTGCGGCCCTCGGGGGACTCCTCGGTCTCGAGCTCGACGAGCAGGTAGCCGGGGAAGAAGCGGGTGGCGGTCTGGACCTTCTTGCCCGCCTTCATCTCGACCACCTCTTCGGTCGGGATCTCGATCCGGCCGATCTGGTCTTCGACGCCGTGAGCCTTCGCCCGCTGGACCAGGCCTTCGGCGACCTTCTTCTCGAAGCCCGAGTACGTGTGGATGATGAACCAGCTCTTGGGCACCTGATTAAACCTGTTTCAGAAGAGCGGCGAGGCCCTTCGAGAAGAGCACATCGACGGAATACAGGAGGACGCCGAAGATGATGGTCGTGACGATGACCACGATGGTGGTCGGGTAGACCTCGGTCTTCGGGGGCCAGGTGACGCGCCGGAGTTCGGAGCGAACATCGGACAGGAATGTCTTCAGCTCGGCGAATTTGCGCGGGATGTAGGACAGAGCCGTGGCGGCTCGCGCCTGGAGCGGATTGTCGCCTTCCGGCGCGCCCTCGGGCTTTTTATCTTCAGAAGCCATGTCCTGCTTAATGCGTCCTCAAGTTCTTGTTGATCGGCTGACGGCTGTTCGTTTGGCAGGCCAGGAGGGACTCGAACCCCCAGCCCTCGGTTTTGGAGACCGATGCTCCACCATTGAGCTACTGGCCTTTGCTTGGCCTCCCAGCCGACCCGCGGGTCTTCTGGAAAGCGCCGGAACTGCGAAGCTTACTTCGTTTCCTTGTGCGGCGTGTGCTTGCGGCAAAAAGGACAATACTTGCTCATCTCGATGCGCTCGGTGGTCTTGCGCTTGTTCTTGTCCGTGGAGTAGTTCCGGTTCTTGCACTCCGGACACTGCAGGCTGATGATGTCTCTCATGACTTTGGCTACGCGAACTTTCTTTTTCTAGGTGTGGAGCCCATGAACAGAATCGAACTGTTGACCTCATCCTTACCAAGGATGTGCTCTGCCAACTGAGCTACATGGGCCTGCGAATTTCCCGGGCGGGCCCTAAAGCCTACCCTTTCTTTCCCGCCATCGCGAATCCGACGACGTTGCGACCTACTTCCTCGACATGAGAGGGATGGTTCCACCGCGCTCCAGTGTCGTCGGGGCCTGTCGCTCGCCCCGCGACCGTGGCGGGTTTCAAAGTCGAAGTCGGGCTTTCAGCCCAACTTCGCGTTGAGGACCTCGCTAGCGCTCGGTCTCGACCAGAGATTCATTCCACTCACTCGTATGAAACAGCTTTGTAGTTGCTCCTGCTTGGAGCGGGCGACGGGATTCGAACCCGCGACATTCAGCGTGGAAGGCTGACGCTCTACCAACTGAGCTACACCCGCTTGGACTGCGTCTTCTGCCGCCTCCTTCATACATCAGAAGAGAGGCTGGTGGGGAGAGAAGGATTCGAACCTTCGAAGGCCGGGGGCCGACAGATTTACAGTCTGTTGCGTTTGACCGCTTCGCTACCTCCCCAGAAAATTGCTGCTTTCCGAGTACTCAAAGACACCGCGACTGCCGAACCTCACGGATGGGTGGAGCTGGCGGAGGGATTTGAACCCCCGACCCGCAGTTTACAAAACTGCCGCTCTACCCCTGAGCTACGCCAGCGACGGAACAACGGAGGATAGCAAAAAGAAGAGCCCTCCCTCAATCAACGAGGAAGGGCTCCTGAAAGCGGCGAACGGCTCAGCGCTGAATCTTGACCTTCACGCTGAGCGAGAACGCGCGTGCGGTTACGGGATCGGTGGCTCGTGCGATCTCCACCGAGTCGCCGTCGTTCAGGATCAGGGTCTGGCTCTGGCGCAGAGTGATCTGGCCGCTTGTTCCTGCATTCGCGTCAGGAGACGCGGGCACGTTGGCTTCGGCGGAGAGATACAGCCGGATCTTGTTTCCTGAGATCGAGGGCTTGCCGTCGGCGTTGAATGAGTAGTTCTCGTACCGTGAGCCGACCTGCACACTGGAATTGGTTCGGTTCTGCCCCATCTCCCCGTCGGCCACGGTCAGCACCACCGTCTTCGGCGCGCCCTTGCTGTCGGAGAGGGTGACTTCGATCTGGACGTTCAGCAACTGGGCGGGGGGACGCGGCGGGAGCGGCGCGACCGCAGGCGCAGGCGCCGTCGCGGGAGCAGGGGCGGCTTTGGGTGCCGTGGGAGCCTGGGGAACCTCCAGAATCGAAGGCGTGTCCGGAACATCGAGTATCCCGGCGGAAGCGGGCAGAGGCGGGGTTGGAACACTCGCGGCCTTCGGCGCCTTCGGGGCCTTCGGCGCTCGCGGCGCGGGTGCGGTCACGGGCAACGGGAACTCGGAAACAGCCTGGGCACAGAGGGTCGAAGCCGTCAGGCTCAGGAGACCGAGGGTGAGAAGAGCGCGTGTGTTCATGCTGGATGACTCCTACTTGTGTTCTTGTTCGGTGGAAAGGCTGGAAACAGAGAGGGGGGCAATCTCGATTCTGGGTATCTGAATCGGGTCGGCGTCGATCGGGCTCGTGCGAAGAGGTTCCGGCAGATCGATCGAAGCAATGAGGAGACGAGGGAGGCCCTCCGGAGAGCCTTCGGTGAAGACCTGGACGGGGCGATCACGACGGACGGGCGCGCGGCGGGTGCGAACGGTTTGAATCGAGGGACCTGGTTCGGCGGATGGAGAAGCGTGCGGCTCGACACCATGGGGCGCTTCCGTTTTCGAAGCCGATTCCCCTTCGGGGGGCAGCGGGCGCTGTTCCTTGAGGGCGACGCCAAGCGCCACCACCAGAACGGCGGCCGCGGCGAGCCACATGGGAAGACTCGGCCGCCGTCTGTCCGCGGCGAGCCGGATCGACGCGCCGCTCACTTGTCGCGGCTCGCCCCCGACCACCGAGGCCAGGACATCGTCGATGGCACGATCGAGTTCGTCCTTCGGCTCGGCGTTCATCGCGCGGCCTCCTTCAGGGCGAGGCGCACCATTGCGCGGGCCTCGAAGACCCGGCTCTTCACCGTGCCCTCGCGGACGCCCAGCATTTCCGCGATGGAGGCGTAATCGAGATCCCCGGCGCTCGCGAGCAGCAGCGTATCGCGCAGGTTCTCGGGCAGCCGATCGATCTCCCGCCGGACGCGCGCGTGGGCGGAAGACGCGAGGGTCGACCGTTCAGGATCGGCTTCGAGCGACGGCAGATCGATCGCGGCGGGCTCGTCGAGGTGGAGGAAACGCCGGAAGCGGCCGCGGCGGCGGTGATCCATCGACCGGTTCCAGGCGATTCTCGAGAGCCAGGTCCGCAACTGGGATTCGCCGCGGAAGGTATCGAGCTTGCGGTAGGCGGTGATGAAGGTTTCCTGGGTCACGTCCTCGGCGTCCTCGCGATTTCGAAGAGCGGACAGCGCGGCCCGGAACACGGCCCCCTTGTGTCTCTCGACGATCTCGTCGAAAGCCGCGGGGTCCCCGTTCTGAGCCAGGCGGACAAGCTCTTCATCGGTCACACGCTCCATAGACGGATCCCCACGGACCGAGGTTGGCAGATTTTCCTAGCGCCGGGACGCCTTCCTGTGGCGGAAGCGAAAGCGGAGGGCTTCCGCAACAACGCCGAGGCCGTAGCGGACGCTTCTCGGGAAACTGATGGACGAGGCTTCGTCGAAGTACCTGGCCGGGCACGAGATCTCTCCGATGCGGAAGCCTTCGGCGAGGACCTGGTTCAGGATCTGGTTGTCGAAGACGAAGTCATCGGAGTTTTCCTTCCAGGGCACCGCCTCGAGCGCCTGCCGCGAGAAGGCACGAAAACCTGTGTGGTACTCGGAAAGCTTGGCGCCGGTCGCGAGGTTCTGGAGGAAGGTGAGCACGCGATTGGATGCGTACTTGTACAAAGGCATGCCGCCCTGAAGGGCGGTGCCGCCCAGGATCCTCGACCCGAGCGCGACGTCGTACTCCCCGCTCGCCACCAGCCACGCCAGGGCGGGAACGAGCGCGGGTGAGTACTGGTAATCGGGATGCAGCATCACGATGACCTCGGCGCCGGACGCGAGCGCCGCCGCGTAGCAGGTCTTCTGATTGCCGCCGTACCCGAGGTTCCGCGGATGCCTTATGGTGGTGAGGCCGAGCTCGCGGGCCACGGCCTCGGTCTCATCCTGGCTGGCGTCGTCGACCAGGATGAACTCGTCCACGAAGCCTGAAGGGACGCCCGCGATGGTCGCACGGAGCGTCTTCGCCGCGTTGTAGGCGGGCAGCACCACGACGACCTTCTTCCCGATCAGCAAGACCGGAACTATACGGGCGGCCCGCTGGCGCTCCGCCGCGGGAACGACTCAGGGCCGGGGTTCGCGTACGAAAGCAACGCGCGTCCCGTCCGCCTGCTCCACGGTGAGGGTCATCGCCCCTTTCGAGTCCGCGAAGCGCAGCCGGGCCGCGCCGAGCGCGTAGACATCGCCGCCCAGCGCGACCAGGGGCTCGCCCAGTCCCCCGCTTCTCCGCGTGTACCAGAGCTGTCCGTCGCGCGCCGAAACCTCCCGTCCCTCGTACGCTCCCACCAGGCGCTGGAGGCGATCGGCCGGCTCGGGAGTCGCGCGGAGCTTTGCCTCGTCGGTTTCGATCAGGCGCCGCAACACCTCCCCGCGGCTCGCGTCAGCTGTCGCGGGGAGGATCGCTCTGAGGGCCGCCGCGTGCGCGGCCACGAGGGCCTGCTCGGGCGGCACCGCGAGGTCGGGCTGCACGCCGACCTGCTCCCACTCCGCGCCGGTCAGGGGATCGGATACTCGCGTGATCGACACGGACACCGTGAAGCCGTGGCCCACCGGGGCCTGCGAGACCATGTGTCCGGCGCCCGCGGTGCGGCGGCCCACCAGGGTGGCGCGGCGGCGGTTCTTGAGCACGAAGCTGAACTCCTCCGCCGCGGATCCCGTGGCCTGGCTGATGAGCACGAACAGCGGCACGTCGGGCCGCCGCGGGCCGGGGACGTCGGCGAGGCTCATGCGATGGTTCGGCTCCGAAGAGGCGCGCGTGCGCACGTCGATCGTGGGCACGGGCGTGCTTCCGAAGAAGTGGCTGAAGATGAAGTGGCTCATGTCGGAGGCCCCGCCGCCGTTGCGACGCACATCGAGAATCACCGCGTCGGTCCGCGAAAGGAAGCGAAGAGCGTCCACCACCGCGTCGCGGTAGTCGCCGCCGGTGAACGCGGTGATCTCGAGATAGCCCACGTTCCCGTCCAGGATCTCAGCCTTGCCCATGCCGAAGTTGAGAAGACGCGGATCCCCGAAGGCCGCGACGCCGCGGCCCGGGGGCGGAGCCGGGTCCTTCGAGTAGCGCAGACCGAGATGCAGGTCCCCGTTCACCGACCGCAGGTCGCGGGTGACCATCTCCGCGAATTGCGCGGGGTTCGTGACCGCGTCGTAAGCCTGCCTCCCCTGCCGCTCGCGCAGGGCCTTCACGATGGCGGGCACGGCGCCGGTATCGACGTAGGTGGACTCGAGACGCGCGACCACGCTGTCGAGAACCGAGGCCTTGACCGCCGCGCTGAGCGGCTCGTCGGCAGCGGCGACGCCAACCGGAAAGGCGAGCATGAGCGAGGCGGCGAGACGGCGGAAGAGTTCGTTCATAAGGGTTGCGAGTGTAGACATCGCGACGCTGAATCCGGCCTGAACGGATGGGTGGCGGGTATGTAAATTCTTGAAAAGCCCTCGAGCCGCCTATGCTCGCCACGCGGAGAAGAGACCCTTGAAGATTACGGATGCCCGCGTCATCGTGTGTTCCCCGGGGCGCAATTTCGTGACCCTGAAGATCACAACCGAGGACGGCATCTACGGCCTCGGCGACGCCACCCTGAACGGGCGCGAACTCGCGGTCGTGAGCTACCTGCGTGACCATGTGGTCCCCCTGCTCATCGGCCGCGATGCGCGCCGGATCGAGGACCTCTGGCAGTACCTCTACAAAGGAGCCTACTGGCGACGGGGGCCCGTCACCATGACCGCGATCGGGGCGGTCGATGTCGCCCTCTGGGACATCCTGGGCAAGGCCGCGAACATGCCGGTGTATCGCCTCCTTGGCGGCGCGTCCCGCGAGGGCGTTCTCGTCTACGGCCACGCCAACGGCACCACGATCGACGAAACCACGGACGCGGTGGCCGACTACATACGCCTCGGTTACCGGGCCGTGCGCGCGCAATCCGGGGTTCCCGGCCTCACCACGACCTACGGGGTCGGGCGCGGAACCATGTACTACGAGCCCGCGCAGAAAGGAATGCCGGAAGAGGCTACCTGGAGCACCGAGCGATACCTCACCGCCGTTCCCCCGCTCTTCGCCCGCCTTCGCGAGACATTCGGCCCCGACCTGCACCTGCTGCACGACGCCCACCATCGCCTCACCCCGATCGAGGCCGCGCGCCTCGGCAAGGACCTCGAGCCCCACCGGCTCTTCTGGCTCGAGGACGTGGTGCCGGCCGAACTGCAGGAGAGCTTCCGCCTCATCCGGCAGCACACCACGACGCCGCTCGCGGTGGGGGAGGTCTTCGGCAGCATCCACGACTGCGAGCTGCTGATCCGCGAGCACCTCATCGACTACATCCGCGCTACCGTGGTCCACGCCGGTGGTCTCACTCACCTGAGGAAGATCGCGAACCTCGCCGAGATCCACCATGTGCGCACGGGCTGTCATGGGGCCACCGATCTCTCCCCGGTCTGCATGGCGGCGGCGCTGCACTTCGACCTGAGCGTGCACAACTTCGGAATCCAGGAGTACATGCGCCACACCGATGAGACCGACAGGGTCTTCCCGCATCACTACCGTTTCGAGGACGGTTTGATGCACCCGGGCGAGGCCCCGGGACTCGGCGTCGACATCGACGAAATTCTGGCCGCGAAGTACCCGTACGAGCGCGCCTATCTCCCGACGAACCGGAAGGAAGACGGGACGGTCCACAGCTGGTGACCGGCCGGAGAATTCCGGGCGGACGCGGCCGTGCCGGGGCGGGCATGATCCGTTGGGCTCATTCCAACTCCGCCCCGCGGATACGTAGCATTGCCGTCGCAATCATCTTTCACTGGAGGTATCGCACATGGCGATTCGCGTGATGTTCATGGGGCTCGGCCCCATCGGCTGTGCCGTGGTCAAGCAGGTGGCCGCGCGCAAGGGTTTCAAGATCGTGGGCGCCATCGACGTGGATCCCGCGAAGGTCGGCAAGGACCTGGGCGACGTGGCCGGGGTCGGCCGCAAGCTGAAGGTGAAAGTCAGCGCGGACGCCGCGGCGGCGCTCAGGGCCGGCAAGCCCGACGTGGTGGCGCACTGCACGGTGTCCTCCATCAAGGCCGCGGTGCCCCAGTTCGAGGCGATCCTCAAGGCGCGCGTGCCCGTCGTTTCGTCGACCGAGGAACTCTCCTACCCCTGGCGCGCGAACCGC
Organism: Vicinamibacteria bacterium; assembly: GCA_019694155.1. Taxonomy (GTDB): domain Bacteria; phylum Acidobacteriota; class Vicinamibacteria; order Fen-336; family JAGNNV01; genus JAGNNV01. The sequence goes on from JAIBCN010000084.1 coordinate 17,669, forward strand.
GCGGCGGCGAAGAAGATCGACGACATGGCGAAGAAGGCGAAGGTCGCGGTGCTCGGCACCGGCATCAACCCCGGCTTCGCCATGGACGCGCTGCCCATCGTGCTGACCGGGATCTGCCAGGACGTTCAGAAAGTGCAGGTCGACCGGGTGCAGGACGCGAGCATCCGCCGCCTGCCCTTCCAGAAGAAGATCGGCGCCACCCTCACGCCCGACCAGTTCGCGGAGCTCGTGAAGACGAAGACGGTTCGGCACGTCGGCCTCACCGAATCGGTCTCGATGCTCGCGGACGCCCTCGGCTTCAAGGTCGATCGCATCACCGATGAGATCCAGCCGAAGATCGCGACGGAGACGGTCAAGAGCGAGTTCCTTACCGTGGAGCCCGGCCAGGTCTGCGGCATCGTCCAGGACGGCGTGGGCTATCGCAAGAACGAGCCCGTGATCACGCTCCACATGGAGGCCTATCTCGGCGCACCCGAGACCTACGACGAGGTGCGCATCGAGGGTTCTCCCAATCTCCGGGTGCGCGCCATCGGCGGATACCACGGCGATGTCGCGACCGCGTCGATCGTCGTCAATTCCCTGCCGAAGGTGATCGGCGCGAAGCCCGGCCTGCACACCATGCGGACCATGCCCATACCGTCGTTCTTCCGAGGCACGGTCGCCTAAGGAGACGGGAGGCCGCACCCCTCGCCGCCCGCATTAGGATGGCGGCGAGATGACACCGCACCGTAGCGCTCTCGCGCTTGCCTGCGTCGCGTGGCTCTCCGCCGCCCTCACCGAGGGCGCGGAGACGCCGCGCGATTTCGCCACCCTGGTGAATACGTTCATCGGGACGAGGGACGACGGCAACACGTTTCCCGGTGCCTCCGCCCCCTTTGGCCTGATCCAGGTGAGCCCGATCGGTTCGCACTATTCAGGCTGGCGGTACGACGACCAGGCGATTCGCGGTTTCGGACATTCGTTCATCTCCGGCGCGGGGTGCTGGGAACAGGGGGGACAGCTGTCACTGCTCCCCGTGGTCGGACGGATCGGCAAGGGTCTCGATTTCGACACCGACAAGGCCGAGAGCTTCGACCAGAAGAAATACGCGTCGACCTACAGCCACGAAGGCGAGGTGGGCGAGGCCGGCTATTACAGCGTCCGGCTGACCGGCTACGGCGGCATCGATGCGGAAGGAACCGCGCTGACCCGGGCCGCGGCCGAGCGGTACACCTTTGGAACGGATCTCGAAGAAGGGCACATTCTCGTGAATGTCGGCCAGGCCAACGAGCGTCATTCCGTGGTGGGCAGCGATGTTCGAGTCGTGAACGATCACACCGTCGAAGGCAAGATCGTCACCCAGAGCTTCTGCGGCGGCCGGCAGTACGCGACCTGGTTCCGCGTCGAGTTCGACGGGCCCTTCAAGGCGCGCGGCGTCTGGGACGAGAGCGGCGGTCATCCGGGGGTGTCGGGGCCCAGCATGCAGGGCGATGGACGTCCGCACGGCGTGTGGCTCACCTTCGATCTGAAGGCGGGGCGTGCGGTCACGGCCATCAGCGCGATCTCGCACGTCGACGCGGAAGGGGCCCGCAAGAACCTGCGCGCCGATGGCATGCGCGGCGGCGCGCTCCTGAGCTTCGATGCCATGCGCCAGGCTTCACAGGACGCGTGGCGTCGAGAGCTGCAGTCGGTCCGGATCGAGGGCGGCAACCGCGACGATCGGAGCGTCTTCTACACCGCGCTCTATCACGCGCTGCTGCAGCCCCTGACCGGCAGTGATGTCGACGGGCGCTATCGCGGATACGACGATGCCATCCACCGCGCCGAGGGCTTCACGTATTACGAGTACTTCTCGCTCTGGGACACCTACCGCGCTCAGAACCAGTGGCTCGCGATGATGCGGCCGGACAGGGCGCGCGACATCGCGACATCGGTGCTGAAGATCCAGGAGCAGGGCGGCTGGCTCCCGCGATGGGGTTATGCGAACTTCGAGACCAACGTCATGACGGGCGATCCGGTGACGCCCTTTCTGGTCGATCTCTGGCGCTTCGGCGCCCTGCGCGGTCAGGAACAACAAGCCTATGCGGCACTCCGGCAGAACGCGTTCGGTGTGCCGCCTGCGGGCTCGCGGCATCAGGGCCGGGCCGGCAACCCCTCCTACCTCACCCGCGGCTTCGTGCAATATGACCGCGCCTTCCCCGCCAAAGGCATGGACGTCGATCCCCATCACGGCGGCTCGGCGACACTCGAATACGCGCTCGCCGACTGCGCGCTCTCTCAGATGGCCGCGTCGCTCGGCAAGGGCGACGACGCCCGCGTGTTGAACGAGCGAGGAAGGAACTGGCGGAAGCTGTGGGACGCGGAGGCGAGCGATCCCGAACTGCCCTTCCGGGGCTTCCCGCGCCCGAGGCTCGAGGACGGGAGCTGGTACAAAGGCGTCGCCGATGTCTACAGTCCTCGCTCGAATCACGGATTCCACGAGGGCACGGCCTGGCAATATCAGTGGCTCGTTCAGCAGGACGTCGCGGGGCTGATGGCGGCCATGGGCGGACGCGAACAGACCGCGAGCCGGCTCGACGCGTTCTTCGCCTACGGCGCGCTCCTCGAGGACCCGTTGCACGCCGCCCGCAAGGAGTGGGTGGTGGGTCCGTACAGTTACTACAACCAGTATCGCTACAACCCGAACAACGAGCCCGATCTGCACACGCCGTGGATGTACACGCTCATCGGACAGCCCTGGAAGACGGTGACCGTCGTCCGCGCCGCGCAGGCCCTGTTTACCAACTCCCCGAGCGGCGTCACGGGAAACGACGACCTGGGCACGATGTCGGCGTGGTACCTGTTCTCGGCGATCGGGCTCTACCCAGCCGTGCCCGGCACCGGCGCGCTGCTGATCCACACGCCGCGCTTCGAAGTGGTGGAGATGGATCTCGGCGGCGGCAAGGTCCTGCGCATCGAGGCCAAGGGGGCGGAAGGCGGCGGCGTGCAGTTTGTCGAGGGTCTGTCATTCGACCGCCAATCCCTCGATAAGGTGTCGGTGAGTTGGGAGCAGATCAGGAGCGGCGGCACGATGCGATTCACGCTCAGCGACAAGCCGGGCCTCGCCTGGGGTCGCTCGCCCTCCGCCCTGCCCGCTTCGCC
>JAIBCN010000242.1 GCA_019694155.1 Vicinamibacteria bacterium
CACGCGCTCGACGCCTACATGGCGCGCTCCGAGCAGATCGAGTCGCAATTCGCTCTCGCCGCGGACGACGACGTCTGCGCGGGCCTGCTGGTACAGAAGGTGCCGCAGCAGGGCGGACGGACGGAGGGCGACGCGGACCCCGACGCCTGGGATCGGATCCGGACGCTCGCCTCGTCGCTGACGCGGAGGGAACTCCTGGAGCTCAGTGATATCGAAATCCTCCATCGCCTCTTCCACCAGGAGGAGGTCCGGCTGCTCCCGGAGAAGCCGGTGCGGTTCGCTTGCTCGTGCACGAAAGAGCGCGTGGCCTCGGTGCTCCGGGCGCTCGGCCGGGACGAGATCCAGGGCCTGCTTGCTGATCGCCGGACCATCGAAGTCGACTGCGACTTCTGCGGCGAGCGCTACACGTTCAGCGCCGAGGAGGCCTGGGAAGCGCTCGGCTAGGGTCGCTTCTCCTTGAAGGTGTCGCACCGCGTCCAGTCGCCGGTCTGCAGACCCCGGCGCAGCCAGAATTGGCGCTGCTCGCCCGACCCGTGAGTCCAGGACTCGGGATGGATGGATCCCTCGGTCATTTCCTGGATGCTGTCGTCACCAATGGAGGCCGCGGCGCGCATGCCCTCCTCGAAGTCGCCGGGCTCGATGATCCGGCTGTCCCGGTTCGCGTGATTTCCCCAGACCCCGGCGAAACAATCGGCCTGGAGCTCCAGCCGGACGGACAAAGCGTTCGCCTGAGCCTGGCTGCCCCGCTGCTGCGCTGCCGTCACCTGTTCGGAGACTCCCAGGAGGTTCTGGACATGGTGGCCGACCTCGTGGGCAATGACATAGGCCTGGGCGAAATCGCCGGGGGCGCCGAAGCGCTTCGACAACTGGTCGAAGAAAACGGGATCGAGGTAGACCTTGTGATCGGCCGGGCAATAGAAGGGGCCCATGTCCGAGGACGCCGTTCCGCAACCCGACCGCACCGCTTCCGTAAAGAGGACGAGAGGCGGCTCTTCGTAGGTCCGGCCGGCGCCGTCGAAGATCCCCTTCCAGGCGGCCTCGGTGTCGGCGAGCACGGTACGGGCGAACCTTCCCAGCTGATCCTTGGGCGGGGGGCCGGGCGAGGCCGGTTCCTGAGGCGCCGTCTCCTGCTGCACCGAACTCAGGAGTTGAAGAAGGGCGCGAGGGTCCTGTCCCGTGAAATAGGAAACCGCGAGCACGAGGATGAGGCCGCCGCAGCCGAGGGCGGGCCCGCCGCGCATGCGCTGCCCCCGCCGGTCCTCTACGTTGGTGCTTTCCGGCCGGCCTTCGAGTCGCATGGCTGATCCTAACGCGCACCGCCCGGGAAGCGCCTCGCAGACGATCGCTCGTAAACTCCGGGTCGCGCATGACCGAGCTGTGTTCCATCTGCCTGGCCGCGCGCGCCACCATCGATCCGCCCAGGGAGATCGAAGCGCTCCTCCGGATCAATCTCCCCTGGCTCGAGGCCCACACCGCCTGCTGCGCTTCCTGCGCGCGGCGCTTCCGGCGAGCCCTCACGTACTTCCGCGCCGCCGGCCTGACCGACGGTTCGAGCCCGCCCATCCTGCCTACCGGACTGCGCCTCGGCGCTTCCGCGCGCTTCCGGGGCCGGGGCGTCACCATCGCCTTTCTCGACGCGGGCTTCTACGCGCACCCGGACCTGATCACTCCAGTTGACCGCATCCGCGAGTACGTGGACGTGACCCGGAGCCATTCGAGGCGCGCCGACATCGACGAGCCCTCCGATACGGGCTGGCACGGCATGATGACCTCGGTGGCGGCCTGCGGCAACGGCGCCCTTTCCCAGGGCCTGTACCGCGGCATTGCATCGGAGGCGGACGTGGTGCTCGTGCAGTGCGGCACCGCGAAGCGGGTCTTCCACAACGACATCCGGCGCGGCTTCGACTGGATTCTCAGGAACCGGCACAAGCACGACATCCGGATCATCAACGTGAGCGTCGGCGGTGACTACGAGGCGAGCTATCTCGACGATCCCGTGTGCGAGGGAGTGGAGGCGGCGACGAGCGCGGGAATCCTCGTCTGCGCGGCGGTCGGAAACGCCGGCTATTCCCCGCGCCACCCGGTGATTCCTCCCGCTTCGTCGCCCTCGGCGCTTTCGGTTGGGGGGTTCAATGACCGCAATCGCCTGAGCCGGTTCGGCGTCACGCCTTACCAGTCGAGCTATGGACCGACCATCGACGGCCTTCAGAAGCCCGAATTGGTGGCCCCGAGCATCTGGCTCGCCGCGCCCCTCCTGCCCGGAACGGAAACCGCGCAGCAGGCCGGCCTCTATTCACTGCTCCTTCAGACCGGGGATTCCCGGCTGGCCGAGGTGCTCGCGAGCCACCAGGGAATCGACGAGGCCCTCGACAACGCCATTCAACTCGCGCCCCCGCTGATCCGGCAGCTCGTGTCGGCGAAGTACCACGACCAGAACGTGATCTCCGAGTCCTACAAGCACGTGGATGGGACGAGCTTCTCCTCCCCCATCGTGGCTTCGATCGCGGCCCAGATGATCGAGGCGAACCCGTCGCTCAAACCGCTGGAGATCAAGGCGATCCTCACGCGTACGGCGCGGCGGGTCGAGGAGTTGAAACCAGAGCAGCAGGGGTTCGGCGTCGTCGATCCCCGGGCCGCCCTCTTCACCGTCCTCGTCGAGGCACGGAAGGAGCGCCGGATCCAGCGGCGAGGGCGCCGCCGCTCGGCGGCCGCTCTTCAGGGGAGCTGAACCCGCTCGACCGCGGCCGCGAAAGCGAGATCGCCTGCCTCGTCTCCGGGCCGTTTCCGCGCCGCGCGGATGCAGACGTCGTTTTCCCCGCGTCGCCAGAAGGCCCGGGGGGCAGTGAAGGGAATCTCCGTCCACGAGGACGGCAGCTCGGCCTCCGCGATCCGGCGACCGTTCAGCACGATGGTCAGACGCTGCTCCTTGATTCGAGCGGGCGAACGAGCGCGTATGAAGCCGCGAATGTCGAACGGTTCATCAAGGGGAATGATGATGCAGGCTTCGGGAAAGAGGAGATACCGGAAGGCGGTCCGGTCATCCCATATCTGCACGTCCGACCAACCGGCCTTGAGGAAGCGCGGCTCGAGATCCGCGAGGTTGAAGTCGCCGCCCGGCCGGTAGTTCTGGTAGGCGAAGACGCCGACGAAGGAACGATAAATGAGATTCCTCACCCCCGGTCCCAGCCAGCCGAGAGTGGCGTCGGCCGCGCGCCGGGCCTGAACGGCCTGGAGGCGCGCCAGATCCTCGAGAGGCAGCGGGGCCGCGGGGCGCCCGCTCAGGCCGTCGATCAGCGAGACATTCCAGGCAAATGCCAGGGTCGCTCCCAGAGCGGGCAGGAGGAGAGGACTCTTCTCCAGCACGGGACGGATCACGCGAAGGAGGACCGCGAGGCCGAAGGCGAGAAGCGGAAGCACGAGATCGAAACGACGGCCGCCGAAGGCCCCCGAGGCGTTCGAGTCGCGCACGCTTCCGTTGAGATACGCGGTGAAGGACAGAACGCCCAGAGCTGCGACCCCATATTCCCTGGATCCGCGAAGCGCCAACAGGAGGCCCGCGAGGCCGAGTAAAAGAAGGGGATGCCAGTTGAAAAGGCCCCGATCGGCGGAGATCAGCACATCCACGGCATGCCGGCCGGTCCAGTCGACAAAGCCGGAACCCTGCGGGATCGTGAGGAGGGAGCCGTACATGAGCTTCCAGACCACAGGCTGCGGGAGGAAGAGAGCGGAGGCGGCCAGGGTGGCTGAAAGAGCCGCCTTCCATCCCGCGCGGGAGCGCCACAGTCCGGCCAGGAGAAACAAGGCCAGGGGTGCGGACTGAGCCCGACAGAGCATGGCGAGCCCCAGGCAGGCGCCGCTCAGGCACCACGCGGCGAGCGAGCGGTCCCTTTCCGCGCGCAGGGTGAAGGCGACACACAGTGCCGCAAACGCGAAGGTCAGCCCGTGCGACATGAGCGGTTGCACGAATGAGTAGTAGAGGAGCGGAGAGGCCGTTGCCACCGCGATCACCGCCAGTCGCGCCTCGGCCGTCCCGAACCGCTCGGCGAGAGAACGGGCGAGG
>JAIBCN010000141.1 GCA_019694155.1 Vicinamibacteria bacterium
TCGAGGGGACGCCACATGACCACCCAGCCGATGATGAGCAGCCCCTCGCGCAGAATCTGACGCAGGGCTCCGTCCGGGAGGAACTTGGTCATCTCGGCAAGGGCGAGAAAGGCGGTCAGGGCCACGAGGGCGATCCCGAGCGTGATCTCGCCCAGCCGCAGGTGCTCCCGGGTGCGGCGGCGCAGCTTCTCGACTTCGTAGGTGAAATGGGCGCGGACGGCGCCCACGAAGGTCGCGATGGGCATCTGAAGGGCCGCGGGGTCGGCGATCCAGAACACCATCTTGAAGGGAGCGCGGGGCGGAATCTCCTGCACCGCGCCCAGGATGTACTCGACCGCCGCATCTTCGAGATCACGCTCGTGAAAAGGGGCGGGATCCCGGCCGTCGAACACCTGGTCGGCGCTCCGGAGCTTGATGTCGATGCAGGTCTTGCCCCCTTCCAGGCGGTACCGTGGCGGCGTGCTCCTGCGCATGGAATGCCTTTTTAGGCGTCGACTCGAGGCTCCACGAAGCGCCTCGACGAGGCGCGATAGAGATAGTGCAGGCCGGACCCCACGGTGAGAACGCCGGTGGTGACGAAGACGATCTCGAGGACGGGCCTGGGAACCGCCGTCAGGTTCGCGGCGAAGGCCAGGGCCACGCAGATCATCTGCGCGGCGGTGCTCGCCTTGCCGAGGCGGGTGGGCGAGAAGCCTTTGCGGTTCGAGACGAAGGCGATGGCGAGGGCGCTCACCACGATGATGAGATCCCGCGACAGGACCATGACGGTCAGCCACTTCGGAATGTGCACGGGAACGGCATCCGCGAAGGAAAGGGCCACGAAGGCGGATCCGAGCAGCAGCTTGTCCGCCAGGGGATCGAGAATGGCGCCGAGCGCGGTGCGCTGTTTGTAGTACCGCGCGATCAGGCCGTCGAAGGCGTCGGTGACGCCCCCGAGGATGAATACCAGGACGGCGGCGCGAAGGTGGCCGTCGAGGGTCAGCGCCACGAAGACGGGAGCGCAGATCATCCGGAGGATGGTGAGCTGGTTGGGAAAGCCGAGAACGGGTTCAGACATGGCGCATCAGGACAGCCGCGGCACGGGGCCGCTCCCCCGGAGCGATTCGAGAGGCACACCGCCGTCCCGCTGGACTCCCTTCACCGTGGTGAAGACGACGGGGATGCCGATGTCCTTGAGCACCTCGACCGGGCCCGCCGTGATCGGGCCATCCAACGCGGGCGAGATGCCCACCGCGCAGTTCCGCCCCGCCCGCTTGGCGCGATAAAGGCCGCGGTCGGCGAGGCGCACCACGTCTTCCGGATGCGGCTCCGCCCCGCTCAGGGAGAAGGGATACGCGGCCCACCCGATCGAGGTGGTGATGCGAAGGCCGCCCTCGGGGCCCACGGGGTAAGGGTGCTCGGAGATCGCGGACAGTATGCGCGAGGCCATTTCCGGGGCTTCGCTCTTCTGGCAGTCGAGGGAGACGACCAGGAACTCCTCTCCCCCCCATCGGATGAGCCGGTCGGTGCGGCGCAGCAGCGAGGAGAGCCGCCGTGCGGTCTCCTGGAGGACGGCGTCGCCGCCCGCGTGACCGAAGAGATCGTTCACGGTCTTGAAGCGATCGAGGTCGAGCAGGAAGAAGAGGGCATCGCGGTTGGGATCGCCGCTGCTGCCCCTCTCATCGAACCGCCGCTTGAGAAGTCGAAGCTCGTCCTCGACCACTTCCGAGAAGTACCGCCGGTTGCGCAGGCCGGTCAGCATGTCGGTGAGCGAGAGTTCCTGCAGCCGCTGGTTCGCGGCTTCCAGATCCGCCCGGCCCGCTTTCACGGCGGCGGCGAGGGCGAGCCGTTCCAGTTCGATTCCTCTCACACGCCAGAGATAGAGACCGTAGGCCCCGCCAAGGCCGGCGAGGAGCGCCACCGTGCGAAAAGGCCAGGACTCCCACCAGTGAGCGGCGGCCTCGACCTCGATCGACACCGGGCTCGGCTGGCGGCCGTAACGATCCTCGGCCTCCACCTCCAGCCGGTATTCGCCGGGAGCCACATTCGAGATGGGTATGTGCGGGTCCGAGGACCATTCCGACCACTGGTCGGTCTCCCCGAGGAGCCGGTAGCGGTAGCGGGCTTTTCTGGAGGCGACCGGATCGGAGAGCTGGGCATGCAGATCGATCGCATTGGGCCGCGGCGCGAGCACGATGGCCTCCTCCTGATCAAGGCGAAGGCGGCTCGGCTCCGGAGGCGCCGTGGGCGGATCGAGCCTGCCGATGCCGTTGAGCAGCGTGAACCAGAACTGGCCGGCGCGGCCCTCGCGAAGGGACAGGTAGCGGAAGTCGGAGTCCTCGAGATCGGCCGACGTGAGAATGGTCTGCTCGACCACTCCGGTGGCGAGTCGGATCTGGGAAAGCCGGTCGCCCCCGTGCGCCGCCAGGTAGCGATCGCCCATCTTCAGGAGCGAGAGCACGGAGAGCCAGGTGATCCGCTCCGGGCCCGCTGACATGGCGATGGACCCATCGGGAACGCGGGCCGTGAAGAAGGCCGAGGATCCGTTCTCGAAGGTGACGACCACGCCACGATCCGGAGAAGGACCGAGGAACTCGACGTGACGCCCCCGTGGGAGGGCGGCGGCCGTGACCCGTTGGGTGGCGGTGTCGATCGCATCCAGCGTGCCCTGTCGCGTGGCCACCCACAAGAAGCCCTCGGTGTCCATCGCCGCCATCCATGGGTTGCCGCTCGGAAAGGGGACACTCTGCGCCTCCTGCCGGCCCCTCTCCAGTCTGTAGATGCCGAGCGGCGAGACCGCCCAGAGCGCGCCCCCGCGGTCGCGGTGGACGGCCGTGACGAAACGGTCCCGCAGTATTTCGAAGCGCGGGTCGTGCTGGATGAGCATGGCGCCCGACGCACGCGACGCGCGAGAGAGAAAGCCGACGCCGCCATCCATGGCGAAGAGCAGGCCGCCGCCCGGATCCTCCTCGATGCCGTAGATGGTGAGAGCGTCGAAGCCCTCCACCCTGGCCTCTCCGTATGCGATGGGGTTGCCGGCGTCATCGGTTCGGAAATACAGGATGCGTCGCTCGTTGGACACCCAGTGCACGCCGCCCTTGTCGACATCTATGGACCGGAAGCTTTCCTTGTCCGCCCGGAGGAAGCGAACGCCCCGCCCCATCAGAAGCAGGTTGAGGCCGCCTTCCATGGTGCCCACCCAGAGTTGACCTTCGCGATCGTTGAGCAGCACCACCGCAGGCGCGCGCGCACGATCGTTGCGGGAAGCCAGGGGCACGAGAGAGCGCCCTTCGAGGGTCAGCACGCCGGCGCTGGTGCCCACGAACACCTGACCGGAGGGGGTGACCTCCAGGGCCCGGTGCCCGGCGCCCGCGCCGGGAGGGAAGGGCGTCGTTTCGACGACGCCGCCCGCGGCCACGGACAGGACCGACAGACCACGGCTCGACGTGAAGTAGGCCCTGCCGCGGGAGGTCGCGACGTGATCGATGCCCGCGAACACGTCGGGCGCGGGCTGGAACTGGGCGGACTTCTGAAAGCGCGTGCCCAGGGGAGCGAGGCGGAGGAGCCCATGGTTCCGCGTGGCAAGCCACAGGGCGCCCATCTCGTCGATGGCGAGGTCGGTGGCCTCGAAGGCGAGAGCCCCGTCAATCCCGACCACGTTCCACTGCCCCGAGAAGTAACGAAGCACCATGCGGTCGCCCGCGAGGGCCCAGAGCGTTCCGTCGCGGCTCCGGACGAATCGCTTCACGGGCAGCTGAGCCGCCGCGGGGGGAAGGGGCACGGGCTCGAAGCGGCCCCGCACGAGACGCGAAATGCCGCTCGCGGTTCCCGCGACGATGGCGCCCGACGGCTCCTCTGCGATCGCGAAAACCGCGGCGCGGGAAAGCCCCTGCTCGGGGCCGAAGGCCTGGATCACAGGCCCCCCCAGCTCGGCGAGGCCGGCGGTGGTGCCGGCCCACAGGGCGCCATACCGGTCCTGATAGAGGCTCAGCACCTGTACGGCGGGCAGCCCCTCGCGGAGCGAGAAGTTCGCGTCCGGCACCACGAATTCCAGTTTCGCGGCCAGGAGAAGGGCGGTCGCGAGGCTTGTGAACATGGCGCTTCGCAAGTCTAAGCCCCCGCCAATTCCGAGAGGAACGGCGTCCGCGCCCCGGGGCCGCAGGTCGTCGATAATGGGCGGCATGCCGGCCGAGACCCCGAAGATCGTCCCTCCCCCGGGTCCGTCCGATCGCCGGGACATGGTGGGCTGGTTCGACCCCGGCCCGCTCCTGGGAACCGGCTTCAACGTTCTGGTCTCGACCCTCTTCGGGCGTCACTCCGATTACCGGCTGCTCGAAGCCCTCGCGGCCGGAGGCAGCGACGAGGTTCACGACTTCACGAAGCTCGACGGGGCGCCGCGGGAGGAGCTCTGGCTCGACTACGTGGCCGACACGGGCGATGGGTGGAACTCCACTTACGCGGTCGCCTACTGGCTCTCGCGCCCGTCTCTCTCCGTCGCCACTTCATTCGGCGCCGCCTCCGCGACGCGCTGCGGCGACATCCTGCTCTTCGGCGGAGATCAGGTCTACCCCGCGGCGTCACGCCGCGACTATCACGACCGGCTGGTGAAGCCCTTCGAAACCGCGAGGAACTACTCGCCGGAACCCGAGCCCCACGTTTTCGCGATTCCGGGCAATCACGACTGGTACGACTCGCTCGTCTCCTTCTCGCGGCTCTTCTGCTCCGGCCGATGGTTCCAGGGGTGGCGCACCCGTCAGAAACGGAGCTACTTCGCGCTCCGCCTGCCTCACCGGATCTGGCTCATCGGCGCGGACGTGCAGCTCGGCTCGGACATCGACGCGCTCCAGATCGAGTACTTCAAGAAGGTATCGGCCCAGATGGAAGCGGGCGACCGGATCGTCATCTGCACGGCCGAGCCGCACTGGGTCTATGCGACGGCCTACGAGGATCTCGATCCCGAGTACAACGAGAACAACCTCCGCTACTTCGAAAAGGTGTTGCAGCGGAACGGCTCGTCGATCGTGGCCTACATCGCGGGCGACCTGCACCACTACCGCCGCCACGCAAACCCTCAGGGAGCGCAGAAGATCACGGCGGGCGGGGGCGGCGCCTTCCTCCATCCCACCCATGCCCCGGACGCCGCGAAGCTGGGCGGGGGTTTCGATCTGCGCAGCGCTTATCCCGCGGCCTCCGTCTCGCGACGCCTCACCTGGCGGAACCTCCTGTTCCCGTTCATCAATCCGAAGTTCGGCCTGGCCATGGGATCGTTGTATGGCCTGCTCGGCTACTTCTGGAATCAGGGCCAGGGAATGCTCCTGGGCCCCCTGCTTCTCATCCTCGGCTTCATCCTGTTCACCGACACCCACTCGGCCTGGTACAAGCGTCTCGCCGGGACCGCGCACGGCCTCGCCCACACCGCGGCCTGCTGGATCCTCCTCGTCGGCATCCGGCGCCTCACCGCCGCCTTCGGCATCACCCAGCCGCTGGCCGCCGAGGCCTTCAGCGGCACGCTCCTGTTCGCGGCCGGCGCGCTCGTGGGTTCGTTCCTGATGGGCGTCTACCTGCTCGTTTCGCTGAATGTGTTCGGCCGGCACTCGAACGAGGCGTTCTCGGCCCTGAGAATCGAGGACTACAAGAACTTCCTGCGCTTCCACATCGCGAAGGACGGCTCTCTCACCATCTTCCCGATCGGGATCGAACGCGTGCCGAGGCGATGGAAAGCCACGGGGTCGACCTCACCTTACGATCCGCAACTCGAGCCGGACGACCCCGCGTCGACGCCTCCCCACCTCATCGAGCCGCCGGTGGTGGTGCAGCGAGCGGACGCCGAAGCGTGATCGAACCCGGTCCGCACACCCTGGTCCGAGCGAGCCTAAGATGACGCCCGTGACTTCCAGGCCAGGATCGGGACAAAGAGCCCTTGTGACCGGAGCGTCCGGTGGAATCGGCGTCGACCTCGCGGAGTGTTACGCGCGGGATGGATACGACCTCATCCTCACCGCGCGCTCCGAGGAGGCGCTCGAGTCGGTGGCGGCCCGTCTTTCCGGTTCCTTCGGCGTCAAGGCGGCGGTGATCGCGAACGATCTCGGCGCCATCGGCGGGGGGAAGAAGCTCGCCGACGAGATCGCGAAGCGGGGGCTCTCCGTGGACGTGCTCGTGAACAACGCGGGCTTCGGACACGCGGGCGCCCTCACCACCGCGCCCCTCGCGACATCCCTCGGCATGATCGATCTCAACGTCCGCGCCCTCGTCGAGCTCACGCACATCCACTGGGACGACATCCTGAAGCGGGGGCGTGGCGGCGTGCTCAACGTCGCCTCCACCGCGGCGTTCCAGCCCGGACCGCTGATGGCCATCTACTACGCGTCGAAAGCCTTTGTGCTGTCCTTTTCCGAAGCCCTCTGGGAGGAAGCGCGCGGCACCGGGGTGCGCGTGTCCTGCCTCTGCCCCGGACCCACGGCGAGCGGCTTCCGCGAGCGCGCGGGCACGGGCAACACGAATATCACCAAGGCCGCGCCGGTCATGCCCTCGATGCCGGTGGCCGAAGAGGGCTACAGAGGGTGGCAGCGAAACAAACGCGTCGTGGTCACGGGCACGCGCAATCGCGTGGGCGCGGAACTCGTCCGGTTCCTCCCGCGGGCCGCGGTGCTGCGGCTGGTGCGAAACATCCAGAGCCCTCGGAAGGACTGAGAATCAAGACCGGCTAGGGCGGCGTCGGCCCGGACCACTGAAAGGCGGCCGACCACGCCTTGAAGGCCTTGACCGCGTCAGCATTCTCCTCGAGCCACGAGTTGACGCCGGGGATCTCCCGCGACTGCCAGACGAGATAGCTCGCGGCCTCCAGGAGCTTCGAATCCTTCGACAGCGCGGTGAAGAAGGGGACGTAGTAGGTTGCCGCAAAGCCCTCGCCCTTTTCGGCGGACGTCTCGCCGATCATGGCGAGGGTCGACTTGAGGATCCGCACCGGCGCGGGCGACTCTGGGAGGCTCCCATGCCTGTCTGGGTCTTTCTTCTGCGCCTCGTCGGCAGCGTGGGCGATCTGCATGATCAACTCCGCGGCGCCGAAATCACCTTCCTCTTTGCTCAGGGCCTCAGACCCCAGACTGACTGCAACCTGGACGTTCCCCTTTCCATCCGTGGTGTAGCCGGCATTCATCAATTGATCGACGCTGTCCGCCGCGAACTTCGCTCGCGGGCCTGCGGATTCGAGGGTCAGGAATCGCAGGTACGCGAGAAAGGCGGGGACCTTGAAGCCCTCCTGCTGGTACGCCTGGGCCAGCCTCAGATGTCCGCTTGCGTGGGCGGGATCGAGGCCGATGTCGCGCTGCAACGAAAGGCGGGCGTTCCTCCATTCCTTTTGGCCGAGGTAGGTGACGCCGAGATTGAAGTGAAGAAGGCTGATCCTCGGCGCATCCTTGATCGCAGCCTGGTAGGCCGTGATGGCGGCCTTCGGGTTCTCGAGGTCGTCCTGGATGTTCCCAAGCAGCATCAGAAACTGCGGGCGCAGGGGCGTCGCCCTCTCGGCGCCCCTGGTTGCCAGTTCAAGGGCCTTCTTCAGGTCGCGTTTCGCGTACCAGGTGTAGGTCATCTCATAGAGGGCGTCGATGCTACCGGGGTCGCGATCGAGCGCCTCCTGGTACTTGGCGATGGCCTTGTCGAACTCTCCCCTGTCGTGAAGGGCGATGCCCTCGGCGATGGCTGGATCGCGCGGCCTGGTCTGTCCCAGGCTGACACTCGCCAGGAAGGCCAGCACCAGGACGAGGGCGATTGAAGACAGGGAAGATCCCTTCCGGCAAAAGAACGGCATCAGCGTCACCCTCCCTAACATCGACGAGCCTGAAAGCCGGAATGTGAACCGGTCAAAGAGCCTCATGGCAGGCACCCGGCTTGTATTGTAGGCCAACGCCAGAACCGTGACCGCGGGAACCACGCGACTTGGCTTGCAGGCCGCGCGGAAGGCGCGGGATGCCCGCGCCGGACCAACGACGAAAGGCAATGAGGAGAATCGTGAGAGGTGGATCCCGGCTGGAGCCTGCCCCGGCGAAAGCCGGGGCCGGGACGACGGCCTTGCCGCGTGCGGCGGCTATTTCACCTCGTACTCGGGCTTGGCGACTCCCATCAGGTACTTGTCGAACCAGCCGACGATGTGGCGGAGGCGTTCGACGCGGTGGGAGAGCTTGCCCGAGCGGGAGAGCTCGTGCGTCTCCCCGGGGAAGCGGACCATCACGGTGTCGACCTTCATGTACTTGAGGGCGCGAAACATCTGCTCGCCGCCGTCGGAGGGCGGGGTGCGCAGATCGTCCTCGCCCTCGATGAGCATGAGCGGCGTCTTCACGTTGCCCACGAAAGTGATGGCCGAGCGGGCCGCGAAGTCCTTCGGGTCCTGCCAGGGCGCGGCCTTGAACCACGTGGGCTGGAAGAGAACGAAGTCCGCGGTGTACCAGAATCCCGACCAGTCCGCGATCGAGCGCTGCGAAGCGGCGGCCTTGAAGCGCTGGTCGTGGGTGACGATCCAGTTGGTGAGCACGCCTCCTCCGCTTCCGCCGGTCACCGCGAGCCGGCCTGGATCCGCCCAGCCCTTCTTCACCATGTCATCGACGCCGAGAAGCAGGTCCGTGGCATCGTCGCCCGGGTAGTGGTGCTGGATGATGTTTGCGAAATCCTGGCCGTACGTCGTGGAGCCGCGCGGGTTCGGGTAGAGCACGAGGTAGCCCTTCGCCGCCATCCACTGCATCTCGTGGAAGAAGGTGTGACCATAGGCCGAGTGCGGTCCGCCGTGGATGTTCAGGATCAGCGGGTACTTCTTCGAGGGATCGAAGTGCGGCGGCTTCTGGACGAGGGTGTGGATCTTCTTCCCGTCGAAGCTCGTGTACCAGACGTCCTCCGCGGGAGTGAGATCGAGCTGATTGAACAGGTCGTCGTTGAACGAGGTGAGGCGCGTGGCCTTCCCGGTGGCGGCATCCACGGTGTTGAGATCGCCGAGCACCACTGTGTTCGAAATCAGCGTCACCAGCGTCTTCGCATCCGCGGACGCTCCATACTGCATAACGTCCTGATCGCCGGTGGTGAGCGCGGTGACGGCGCCCGTGCGCGCATCAACGCGCTTGAGGTTCGCGCGGCCCTGCTCACCTACCTTGAGAATGATCGAGCTTCCGTCCGCGCTCCAGATGATGCCGCCGTTCGAGCCGCCGCGCGGAGGGGCCTGGTCACCGCCGACACCTCCGCCGATCTCGAAGTCGTAGGCCGCGGTCAGGTTCTTCGGCGTGCCGATCGCTCCCGCGGTGACGTCGCTCATGAAGAGGTCCGACTGATCGTAGGACCGCGTCGGCTTCATGTTCTTCGTGCCCGTGAAGGCGAGCCGCTTACCGTCGGGCGAGAAGTCGTAGTCGCCCATGCCCCCGTCGAAGTCGAACGCGAGCTTCGACTCACCGCCGGAGGCCGGCACCGACCAGATCTGGCTGTGGGAATCCTCGTAATAAGGCTCCTTCACGTGGAGCGAGCGGTAGTAGAGGGTAGCCCCGTCCTTTGAATAGAGGGGAGCGCCCGCGCCGAACTCGTCGCTGGTGAGACGGCGCGGTTCGGTGACCGAGCCGTCGGAAAGCGTCACCGCCCAGATCTGCGCCTTGCGGGTGGGGTCGTTGTATCCGCCTCCGTTCGAGCGATAGACCGCTCGCGTGATCACCTTGACGTCCGACTCCTTCGCGGGTTCCTTGGGCGGGTTCTTCGCGAGCTTGAGGTCCTCGTCGGTGGTGGTGCTGGTGAAGATGATGGTCTTCCCGTCGGGAGAGAAGGTCGCGGCCCCGGCGCCCCTGGGCAGGTCGGTGATGGCTTTCGGCTCGCCTCCGGACATCGGGATCAGGAACAGCTGGGGCGGCTGCCTCTTGCCATCCTTCTCGGCCACGCGCACGAAGGCGAGGAGAGAACCATCCGGCGAGAACCGGGGCGCCTGGTCGCGCGGCCCCGCGGTGAAGCGGCGGGGTTTCGTCTTGGCGTCGGTGGCGGCGATCCAGATGGACGTCTCGTAGTCATCCTTCTTCTCATTGCCGTCAACCCGCACGAAGGCCACGGTCTTCCCGTCGGGGGACACCTGCGGGTCGGCGCTCCAGACGAATTTCGCGACGTCAGTCTCGGCGATGAGGCGTTTGGCGGGGGCCGCGGGCTGTGCCTCGGCGAGAGCGCCCAGCGAGAGAACGAGGAAAGAGGGAAGGATCTGCTTGTTCATGGGGCTCCTGAGCCAGAGAGAGTCGAATAGCGAAGCTTAGCCCGCCGCGGAATCCCGCGTGATCGCGGGCACGAAGGCGGGGCCCGGCTTGGGATATCGTTTCAGGCTCCAGATGGATCTCAAACGCTCTCGAATCACGGTCACCGGCGGCTCCGGTTTCCTGGGCACCCACGTCGTCGAAGAACTTCGCTCCCGGGGGTGCACGGAGGTCTTCGTGCCTCGAAAGGCGGACTTCGATCTCGTCCGCCGCGAGGGCTGCGAGAAGCTGTTCCGGGAAACCCGCCCCGAGATCCTGATCCACCTGGCCGCGAAAGTAGGCGGCATCGGCGCCAATCGCGAGAACCCGGGCACCTTCTTCTACGAGAACCTGATGATGGGCGCGCAGCTTCTCGAAGAGGCGCGGATCCAAGGCATCGCCAAGTTCGTCACCATAGGCACGGTGTGCGCCTACCCCAAATTCACCCGCGTGCCCTTCCGCGAAGACGACCTGTGGGAAGGGTATCCGGAGGAGACGAACGCGCCCTACGGCATCGCCAAGAAGGCGCTCCTCGTGCAGGGCCAGGCCTACCGCCAGCAGTTCGGCATGAACGCGATCTACGTCCTGCCCGTGAACCTCTACGGACCGCGTGACCATTTCGACCCCTCGGTGTCCCACGTCATCCCCGCTCTCATCAAGAAGTTCGAGGACGCGATCGAAGCCTCCTCTCCTTTCGTCGAAGTCTGGGGCACCGGAACGGCGTCGCGCGAGTTCCTCTTCGTGGAGGACGCGGCGCGGGGCATCGTGGACGCGGCCGAGAAGTACGACCGCCCCGAGCCCGTGAACCTGGGCGCGGGCTTCGAGATCTCCATGCGCGACCTCGCCGAGTTGCTCCAGAAGCTCAGCGGTTTCAAGGGCGAACTGCGGTTCGATCCCACCAAGCCCGACGGCCAGCCGCGCCGCTGCCTCGACACCTCGCGGGCGGAGGCCATGTTCGGTTTCAAGGCGCGTGTCTCGTTCGAGGAAGGCCTCAAGAGGACAATCGAGTGGTATCGGAACAACAAGAACTCAGCCCGCTAGCGAAGCACGCGCGGGACGAGGTTCGGAACTTCTACGAGTCCCACCACGCGGAACTGGCCCGGTCGCGGAAGAAGCGTCACTACTACTACGACTACCTCTCGCGCGTCCTGAAGGCGCGCATCGCCCCCGGCCAGCGCGTCCTCGAGATCGGCTGCGGTGTGGGCGACCTTCTCGCCGCCTGCTCTCCCTCGTTCGGGGTGGGCATCGACCTCTCCGGCAAGGCGGTGGCGGCGGCCCGGGCCCGCCATCCCGACCTGCATTTCCTCGAAGGGGACGCGGGCGAGATCCCCACCCTCACCCAGGCCCGGGGCCCGTTCGACGTGATCCTGATCGTCAACGTCCTCACCTTCATGGGCGACGTGCGGCGCCTCTTCGACGCCCTCCACCTCGTCTCCCACTCGAAGACCCGGATCATCATCTACAGCTATTCACGGCTGTGGCAGCCCGTGCTGCGCCTCTCCGAGATCCTGGGGGTCAAACCCGCCCAGCCCGCCGACGCCTGGATTCCCCAGGAAGAGGTCCGCACCATGCTGCATCTCGCGGACTGGGACATCATCCGGGAAGACCGCCAGATCGTCCTGCCCGTCTACGTTCCCCTCGTCTCCGAACTGCTCAATCGCTGGATCGGCCACCTGCCCGGCGTGGACGCGCTCTCCCTGATGTTCGGGATGATCGCGCGGCCCCGCCTCGGCCGCCATGCCGGGTCGATGAAATCCGAGCCGTCGGTCAGCGTGGTCATCCCCTGCCGCAATGAGGAAGGCCACATCGCGCCCATGGTGGCCCGCCTCCCCACCCTCCCGCCGAACAGCGAGTACATCTTCGTGGAAGGCGGCTCGAAGGACGGCACCGAGGCCGCGATCCGCGCGGCCATCGAGAAGAACCCCGACAAACCGCTCCGCTTCCTCAAGCAGACCGGCAAGGGCAAAGGCGACGCGGTGCGGCTCGGCTTCGGCGCGGCGCGCGGCGAGGTCCTCGCCATCCTCGACTCGGACATGGGAGTGGCCCCCGAGGACCTGCCCTCCTTCGTCCGGGCCCTGGCGAGCGGGCACGCGGAGTTCGTGAACGGGTCGCGCCTCGTCTATCCCATGGCCGGGAAGGCCATGCGCTTCCTGAATCTCCTCGCCAACAAGTTCTTCGCGGCGCTGTTCAGCTGGATCCTCGGGCAGAGCTGCCGCGACACCTTGTGCGGCACCAAGGTCCTCTACCGCTCCGACTACGAACGGATCGCCGCGAACCGGTCGTACTTCGGCGACTTCGACCCCTTCGGAGACTTCGACCTGCTGTTCGGGGCCTCGCGCCTCAACCTGCACATCGTCGATCTCGCCGTCCGCTACCACGAGCGCGAGTACGGGGAGACGAACATCAACCGCTTCTCCCACGGGCTGCTGCTCCTGAGGATGAGCGCCTTCGCCTCGCGGAAACTCAAGTTCCTCTAGGGCCGAAGGCGGGCCGGCGGGCGAGGATCAGGCCGCCATCACCCGGTTCCGGCCGGTCTTCTTGGCGCGGTAGAGGCGCCCATCAGCCAGCTCCATCAGGACTTCCGCGCTGGTGACGGCCTCGGGGCCCGTGGTGGCGACGCCGACACTCACGGTCACGCAAATGGCGGCGCTCGATCGCTTGTGCGGCAGACCCAGCCCTTCCACGCCGAGGCGCAGCTTCTCCGCCACTTCGATGGCCCCTTCGAGCGGGGTATCGGGCATGACGACCACGAACTCCTCGCCGCCGTAGCGTGCGACGAGGTCGCCGGGACGCTGGATGCGCTTGCGCAGGCACTTCGCCACGAGCTGCAGGGCGTGGTCGCCCATCGCGTGCCCGTAGTGATCGTTGTAGCGCTTGAAGAAGTCGACGTCGATGATGGCCACGGAAAGGGGCCGCCCGGTGCGGCCCGCCCGCGCCCACTCCGCGGCCAGGGCCGCGTCGAACTGGCGGCGGTTCGGCAGTTCGGTCAGGCCGTCGATGTTGGCGAGTTGCTCCAGCATGCGCCGCTGTCTCACCACCTGCATGTGGAGGGCCACCCGCGCCTTCACCACCGGAAGGTGGAAGGGCTTCGTCACGTAGTCGGAAGCCCCCTCGAGAAGCCCCCGCTCCTCCTGTTCGGGCGAGTCCTGACCGGTGATGAAGACCACGCACAGGGAGGAGGTGCGCTCGCTCTCCTTGAGGCGGCGCAGGACCTCGTAGCCGTCGATGTCGGGCATCATCACGTCGAGGAGGATGACGTCGGGCTGGTGGGCCTGAGCGAGTTCCAGCCCCTCGAGCCCGCTCTTGGCGAGAAGGACGGCGTACTCGGCCTGGAGGAGGTCGCCGATCACCTGACGGTTGGTCGCCGAGTCGTCGACGATCAGGACCTTCTGCGCTCCGCTGTTGTCGCGACCCATGGCCATTCGGCCGCCGATTGTAGCGGGTCACCCTCCCGCCCGCGTACAGGCGGTTGAACGCGCGCCCATTCTGAGACTTTCCCCTCACGATTTTCGTCTAGTAGGGCGAGGTTCCATCAAGACTCAAGAAAGGTCCCAAACTCATGAAAAGATCGCTCGTGCTGCCCGCCCTGGTGGCGGGCCAGATGCTGGCCGCGGGGGCTTACGCCCAGGGCTCCGGCAAGAACATCACCATTTTCCGGATGTCGGGCCCACAGCTCGGGGTCCGGCTGGAGGAAGTCGACAAGGACGCGGTAAGCCGGCTCCGGCTCAAAGAGGAGAAGGGCGCCCTCGTCACCGATGTGCTGAAGGACTCGGCCGCCGAGAAGGCGGGAATCCGGAAGGATGACGTGATCCTGAAATTCCAGGGCGAATCCGTCCTGACCGCCGCTCAGCTCGCCCGCCTGGTGCGGGACGTGCCCTCGGGCCGGAAGGTGGACATCGATCTCGTGCGCGATGGCGCCCCTCTCAAGGTCTCGGCCGTCATCGACAAGGCTGAGTGGAAGAGCGATGACCCGGACGTTCCCGACATGGCCGATCTCGACGACCGCATCCAGGAGAAGCTAGGCAGGCTTGGAGACCTGCGTTTCAAGACGAAAGAAGGCGAATTCCCGCGCGCCTTCAGCTTCAAGATGGATGAGAAAGACCCGCTGGTCCTCTCCCTTCCCTCACGGGGCCGGCTCGGGATCGCCTACACCGAGATCGAAGGCCAGCTCGCCCGCTACTTCAAGGCGCCGAAAGAGAACGCCATTCTGGTGAATTCCGTCGTCGAGGGCTCGGCCGCGGAGAAAGCCGGGATCAAAGCCGGCGACCTGCTGGTGAAGCTTGGCGGCGCGCCGATCGAGGAGGCCTCCGACCTGCACGAGGCGGTGCGGGACCTCGAGGTCGGAAAGCCCTCATCGGTCACGGTGTGGCGCGACGGGCGCGGCGTCGATCTGTCCGTCACCATCGAGGCGCCCCGTAACACGCGGCTGGAGTCGCCGAAGCGGCGCCGGCCGGTTTCCTGAAGGCCTACTTCAAGGCCAGTTTGATCGCATCCTCGAGAACGGCCTTCTCCTGGCCGTTCACGAGGTGCTTCACCACGACGCCGCCCCGATCGACGAAGAAGAGCGTCGGGAAGACGGACACGCCCCCGTAGGCGGCCTGGGCTTCGGCGGTCGCGTGGCCGAGGGGAAACCGGATTCCGAGCTTGGCCGCATAGGCCGCGCGGTCCGCATCCGTGTAGTCGAGTTCGAGCAGCTTGTCCGCGTTGAGGCCGATGATGGTGAAGCCCTTGGGCCCGTAGATGCGGTCGAGTTCGACGAGACGCGGCGATGTCGCGAGGCAAGGCGGGCAGTTCGTGAACCAGAAATAGAGCAGGAAAGGCTTTCCCGCGAGCTTCGCCAGGCTCAGCTCCGTCCCGTCATAGGCCGTGGCCGTGAAGGCGGGCGCCGGGTTGCCCTCCCAGCCCGTGATCGTCCTCTCCAGGATCTTCCCGAAGCGCGGATGCGACATGATCCGGTCGACGTCGGCCTTCAGGATCTCCCCCGAGCGGGGGTCGCGCTCCATGAACTTCGGCATCCGAGGATCGGATTCCATGATCCGCAGGATGACGTCCGCCTCGCCGGGAACCGTGAAGGCGAACTGCTCCGATATCTCCCTCAGCGAGGGGGGTGTCCCTTTTGCTTTCTGCGCCTGCACGATGAAGAGGGGGATCTTGAAGAAGGTGTTGAAGAGGCGATTGAGGGCCTTTCGCTCGGCCTCGCCCGTGAACACCTCGTTGAAGAGCTGCGAGACCACCACGGGAACTCCAGGCTTGACGTTGGCCTTCAGGTACTCGACGATGGCCTGCTCGGGACCCGTCGACGGAGCCGGGCTCGGCGCAGCGGACTGGGTGGAGAGAGTGAGGAGGAGGACGAAGCTGGAACTGATCATCATTTTTCGCTTGACATGATCGCATGCCGAGGAGTACTTTCCCTCTGCCCCTCCCGGGGAACGCCGCTCGGGACCCCATCCACCCACACCTCCTACAGGCGTGACAGGCTGGAGAGACAGCCTCTCAAACTCCGCACCAGCGAATCCCGACCTTTCGAGGTCGGGATTTTTGTTTGAGGGTCTTCCTTCCCGTAGGCTCGGTTCCCGTGGAACCCGTCGACCCCGCGTTCTTCCGTGAAGCCTTGTCGCGATTCGCGAGCGGCGTCACCGTGGTCACCGCTCGCCGGGGCCACGAGCGCTTCGGCCTCACCGCCAGTTCCTTCGTCAGCGTCTCCCTGGAGCCGCCCCTCGTGCTTGCCTGCGTGGCGAAGGGACTCCATGCGCACGCGGTCATCGAAGAGTCGGGCGCCTTCGCCGTCAACATCCTTGGCGTGCACCAGCTCGACGTGGCCCTGCGCGCCGCCGGCCTGAAGCCCGAATTCGCCGACCGTTTCGACGGACTCGAATGGACGACCGCGGTCACCGGATCCCCGCTTCTGGAGGGCTCGCTCGCCGCACTCGACTGCCGCCTGCATGCGAACCATCCCGCGGGCGACCACACCATCTACGTCGGCGAGGTGCTGCACGCGGTGATCTGGAGAGACGAGGCGCCGCTTCTCTATCATCGGCGCCACTGGCACCGGCCCGAGGCCCTGCCCGTCCCCGGGCCCGGCGACGACTCCGGCGGAATCTAGGACTCGAGGTCTTCTCCGACCCGGATGAGCGACTTTCCAAACAGCTCCCGGTTCTCGAACTTCCGGTGGAGCTCCGGCACCTCGGCGAGGTCATACACGCCCGTGATGCCGGTCTTCCAGCGCCCGGTTCGCAGCGCCTCGTGGATCGCCGGTTTCTCCGCGCCCTTCGTGGCCGCCATGGCGACGTAGACCACAAACCCCCGCACCGCGATGGTCTTCGCATAGAGCTGTCGCGAGATGTCCACCGGGGGCGGGAAACCGCCGAGAGCGCCGATGTAGACGACCTCGCCGAGGTTCGCGACCGCGTCATAGTTCCTGGGCGCCTCCGGCCCGGCGACGCCGTCGATGATGAGATCGACCCCGCGTCCGTCGGTGAGACGCTTCACCTCCGCGACCCAGTCGGTGTCGCGGTAATTGATGACGTGGTGCGCGCCGAAACCCCTGACGAAGTCGACCTTCGAGGGGGAGCACGTCGTGAAGACGGTGGCTCCGGCTTCGCGCGCGATCTGCGCGCCCATGATCGCGACCGATCCCGCACCGGAGTGGAAGAGGACCGACATCCCCGGCTTCAGCTTCCCGACCGTGTGCACGAGGTGCCACGCCGAATACGTGCCCGTCTGATAGATCGTCCCCGTCTGCCAGTCGAAGCCGTCCGGAATCATGGAGAGGCGGGCGGCCGTCGCGATCGCGTACTCCGCGTTGCCTCCCCATTCACCCACCGAAGCGACCCGACGGCCCACGAGCGCGGCGTCCACGCCTTCGCCAACTCTGTCGACCAGGCCGCTGTATTCGTATCCCGGGGTATAGGGAAAGGTCGGGGCGTTCCAGGCCACCCGCTTGGCCCGCGCGTGGGTATCGAGCGGGTTGAGGTCGGAGTAGGCCACGCGCACCCTCGCCTGGCCGGGACCGGGCTCGGGAGCGGGGATGTCTTTCAGGACCAGGACTTCGGGGCCCCCGGGGACGTCGGCAACGATCGCGCGCATGTTCTTGGTTCTCCGTCGAGGTTTGAATTGGGAGGCCGAGTGTACAAGGGTAGGCTCCGGCCATGACAGGGAGAACGACCGAGGAGAAAGGGCGAGCCGCCTTCGACGCGTTCAGGGCGGGGCTCAAGAACGGCGACTGGAGCGGCTTCACCGACCTGCTCACCGACGACTTCACCTTCTACTTCCCGCAGGGCCGATGGCACGGCGAGCATCGGGGGAAGACGAAGGCGCTGGAGTTCTTTCCCTACGTCACCTCGGTCTTCCCGGAGGGCATCACCGTGGCCTCCCTCGACCATGTTCACACCTCCGGCGACACCGTGATGTTCGAGTTCAAGGACGAGGGGACGATGGCGCTCCCAGGCGCTGTCCCCAGGCCCTACCGCAATCGGGTGGCGATCGCCTTCGATTTTCGCGGCGACCGGATCTGCGGCTACCGCGAGTATTTCGGCAGCGACGGAACGTCCTACTAGCCGCGGGGCGCGGTTCGTCGACACCCGGTCGCGCGCAGCGCGGTTCCTACCACTTGTCTTCGGGCAGTTCGGCCTTGTGGTTCTCGTGCCGGGCCATGACGAAGAGCAGGTCGGAGAGGCGATTCAGGTAGGTCCCGATGACAGGATCGATGGGCACGCGATGCGCGAGTCCCACCACCGAGCGCTCGGCGCGCCGGCAGATGGTGCGCGCGAGGTGAAGCTGCGCTCCGGTGGGCCCGCCGCCCGCCAGAATGAAGGCATTGAGCGGCGGCAGCTCGGCCTCCCGATGGTCGATCTCCCGTTCGAGCGCCTCGATCCGCGCGTCGCCCGTGATCACCTTCTCCTTGCGCTCGGCGATTCTGTCCTTGGGATCGGCAAGCCGCGCGGAGAGGGAGAAGAGGTCCTTCTGGATGGTCATGAGCAGGGCGCCCAGGGGCGACCCCGCGGGGAGGCCGCTCTTGATCACGCCCAGCATGGCCTGAAGTTCGTCGATGTCTCCATAGGCCGCAACCCGCGGATCGTCCTTCTGGACGCGTGAGCCATCGATGAGGCCGGTGTCGCCGGTGTCGCCGGTTTTCGTGTAGATCTTCATGAAGGGAGGATGGCGCGCCCTGAGGGATTCGAACCCCCTACCCCTTGGTTCGAAGCCAAGTGCTCTATCCAGATGAGCTAAGGGCGCGCGTGACGAGCGATGTGAACCGTCTGTGGGAGGCAGTTTATCCCGGCACGTCTCCGAAGCCACGTGAATCCCTGCACCGACAGCCCTGGTGATTCCCGGCGCACGCGCGAAGCCGCGGCGCCCGCCTTGCTGGCGGCTAGTATTCGGCACATGGCTCGAAAACTCGACACCGCCCTCGTCCTCCTCATGGCCTCGTCGCCCGCAGCCGCGCAGCAGGGGTTCACCGATGCCTTTCCCCCCGAGGAATTCGCGGCGAGGAGGGAGCGGGTCATCGCGCAGATCGGGGACGCGGTCGCGATCCTGCCGGGGACGACAGAGCGGCGGGGCGAATCGCCGCTTCGCCAGAGCAACCAGTTCTTCTACCTGACCGGAGTCACCGAGCCGCGTGCGCTGCTGATCATCGATGGCAAGGCGAGACGGACGACCCTCTTTCTCTCGCCCGCGACCCCGCGGCGGGAGCGCGCCATCGGCCCTTATCTCGACGTGAACGAGGCATCGCGCAAGGCCACGGGCGTTGACGTCATCGAGCCACGCGAGTCCTTCACCACCGCCGTCGCAAAGATCGCGGCGGACAAGCGCACGATCTTCGCGCCCATGAAGCCGGAAGTCCTGGGCAGCGAGTCGGCGAGCGATGTCGTGGCTTTCATGCGAGCCACGAAGGAAGATCCCTGGGACGGCCACGTGGGCCGTGACGAGACCTTCCTCGCCCGGCTGAAGACCGCGGCCCCGGACTCGGAGATCAAGGACCTCGATCCCATCCTCGACACCCTGCGCGCGGTGAAGAGCCCGCGCGAGATCGCGATCATCCGCGAAGCCACGCGGCTCGCCGGCCTCGGCATCATGGAGGTCATGCGGGACGCCGAGCCGGGGATGTTCGAGTATGAGCTGGAGGCCGCGGCGGAATACGTCTACAAGCGCGGGGGCGCTTACGGCGAGTCGTACTTCCCCCTCATCGCCAACGGCCGCAACATGCCCTACACCCACTACCACAAGAATCGCGACCGCCTCCGCGCGGGCGACCTCGTCCAGTTCGACTGGGCGCCGGATATCGCGAACTACACGAGCGACGTCACCCGGGTCTTCCCCGCGAACGGAAAGTTCACGCCGCGCCAGCGGGAGTTCTACCTCATCTACCTGCGCCTCTATCAGGCTCTCATGACCTCGATCCGCGTCCACGCCACGGCGCGCGAAATCATGGACGCCGCGGTTCTGAAGATGGACAGGATCATGGTCGAGTACAAATTCACGGATCCGAAGATTCGCGAGACGGCGGAGGCCTTCGTGAACCGTTACCGCGTCAGTCCCAACGCGCCCGCGGGCGGGCCGCGGAGCCTCGGCCACAGCGTGGGCATGGAGGTGCATGACGTCCGCAATCCCACCGCGACTCTCGAGCCCGGCTATATCTTCACCATCGAGCCGCAGATGACGATGGAAGGCGGCGAGCTGTCGGTGCGGCTGGAGGACATGATCCTCATCACCGGGAAGGGCTACGAGAACATGTCGGCCTTCGTGCCCGTGGAGCCGGAAGAGATCGAGAAACTGATGACCCAGCCGGGCCTGGGAACGCACACATTGAAACTCCCGCCGGGTTTCGGTGAGTCGACATCGAGAGAACGGAAATGACCTCTGTCTCGAGCACCTGCGCAAGCGGGCGAAGTGCGCGCTCATCCGCCTGCGGTATCGTTGCATCCACCTCTCGTCGGGCGGCGAAGGACGTTCACCCCCCACACCCAAGCATCCTCGTTCATCAGCATTTGGAGGCTCCTTTGCGACTCAATCTCCCTACCCGGGCTCTGATTCTGGGCGCGTTCGCCGCGTACCTTCTGAGCCCCACCTCTCTCGTTCAGGCGCAGGGCAAGGCCGCCGCCAGGCCCGCGGCCGCGCAGGCCACCGACCCCGAGTTCGCGAAGCTCGTCAAGGAATGGACCACGAAGCCCGAGTTCATCTCGCCTCTCGTTGACTTCCTGCCCCTGAAGAAAGGCATTCCCACCCCGAAGGACGTGCTTGGCCGGTACGTCGGCACGCCCAACCGCCTGACCACGGTGGCCGAGGCCTACTCGTACTACCGCGCCCTCGAGAAGGCGTCGCCCCGAGTGAAGA